>NZ_JBXVVJ010000009.1:0-225676 GCF_057219095.1 Ferrimonas sp. YIN67 | reverse complement strand
GTCACTCAGTAAACATTAAGAAATGATGATTTCTCAATCCTACGTGAGTGCCCACACAGATTGTCTGACAAATTGTTAAAGAGCTTGCTTCGTTACCGAAGCGGGATGCGCATAATACACCATCCGATTTTGAAGTCAAGCAGAATTCGTAGAACTCTTTTTGACTCAAACTTCAGCTTTCTAGGCTTTCGCCTTGAATTCTGAAGAGGAGCGCCATTTTATCCAGTAAACTTAGCCAGTCAAGGACTTTTTAGCAAAGTTTTCTGTGTGGCTGCTGCCGTGCTGAACGGTTTGTTCAAGCCCCTAAGCGGCTTGTCCCCGTCAACGTGGAGCGCATTATAGGGAGGTTCTGACCGAACGCAAGCGGGTTTGGCAAAAAAACGCATCGACTGAACACACTTTCACCCATCGCTGTTTTTACCCCCGTAAACAGACCAAATCTTGCGCTACACAGGCCGGATCTGCTCAAATCCTAGCTCTCGAATGCTACCTTGCATCGCCTTGTTAGGCGTCGCCCCGGTGTAGAGGAAGATCGCCTCGGCTCGCTCAGGCAAGCGGATCCCCAGAGTATTGAGTTGATGACGTGTCCGCCTAGCGATCGCTTCGCCAGAATCGATCAATTCAACCTTGTCCCCGAGCACCTGCGCCAACTCTTCAGCCACCAATGGAAAGTGGGTACATCCCAGAACCACCTGATCCGGTGAGGGCTTGGCATCAAGAAAGGGAGATAGGATCTCTCTAAGGTGCACCATATCGGGTGGCTGGCCCGCCAGTTTGGCTTCGGCCATACGCACCAGCTCACTACTACCGATCCGTATCACCTCAACGTGTTGTGCAAAGGCGTCGATCAATTGATCGGTATAACGACGCTGAACCGTGCCTGGAGTGGCCAGAAGGCCAATGACCCGACGGCGAGATCGTTCCGCCGCAGGCTTGATGGCCGGGACCACACCGATCACCGGCACGGCTAGCTGCCGGCGCAGTGGCTCCAACACCAAAGTACTGGCGGAATTGCAGGCCACCACCACCAAAACCACCCCATGTTCGCTCACCTGTTTCTGGATCAGGGCAACACACCCTGCCACCAACTCATCGGCAGGCAATTCGCCATAGGGGAAACGCGCCGTATCGGCTAAATAGCGGATTGGCGCATGGGGCAGTGTCGCCCTAAGGTGACGGTACACCGATAAGCCACCAACGCCTGAGTCGAATAAGAGAATGGAACCCATAGATCTCGTCTGCTAAGTAATAAGCTGGAATGTGTGCATGGGCATTTTCACATAGGCCGTGCTTTCCACCAAGAACACTGGACTTGGCAACACAGGTGGTTAGAATTTGCCCCCTTCAATATTATCGCTCGGAGAATTACATGGATCTGGCTGCACTCGATCCCCGCCATTACGAAGATCAGTTGGCCGAAAAGGCCGAGCGCATGCGCGCCCTCTTCGCCCCTTACGCTACCCCGGAATTGGAAGTGTTCCGCTCCGAGCCCGAGCATTACCGGATGCGTGCCGAGTTCCGAGTCTGGCACGAAGGTGAGGCTCTGGACTACATCATGTTTGACCAGGCGCGTAAAGAGCGTGTCGCCGTGACTCAGTTCCTGCCAGCCAGTGCACTGATCAACGAGTACATGACAAAGCTGCATGCCGCGCTGCAACCCAACCCCGCATTGCGCCACAAGCTGTTCCAAGTGGATTTTCTCTCCACCCTCAGCGGTGAGTTGGTGATCAGCCTGCTATACCATCGCCAACTGGATGACGTTTGGCAGGAGGAGATCAAGGCACTGAAAGATCGTTGGGGAGAGCCTAAGGTTCACTTTATTGGGCGGGCACGCAAACAAAAGGTTTGCCTGGATCAGGACCATGTCGACGAGATCCTCCATGTTCATGGACAGCCCTATCACTACCGTCAGACTGAGAATAGCTTTACCCAGCCAAACGGTAAGGTGGCAGAAAAGATGCTGGAGTGGGCAGTCGACGCCACTCGGGGTAGCCAAGGTGATCTGCTCGAGCTGTACTGTGGCAATGGCAACTTCTCATTGGCACTGGCCCAGAACTTCCGCAAAGTCTTGGCGACCGAGCTGGCCAAGCCTTCCGTGGAGGCGGCACAGCACAACATCGCCAAAAACCAGATCGATAACGTCACCATCTTGCGCATGTCGGCAGAAGACTTTACCGATGCGGTCAATGGAGTTCGAGAGTTCCGTCGCCTCAAAGGGATTGATCTAAAAGCCTATGACTGCAACACCATCTTTGTGGATCCGCCCCGTTCTGGGCTCGATCCGGCGACGGAAAAAATGGTGCAGGGTTACGACCGGATCCTCTACATCTCCTGCAACCCGGAAACCTTGTTGCACAACATGGAAACTTTGGGCCAAACCCATAAGATCACTCGTTTCGCCCTGTTTGATCAGTTCCCCTACACCCACCATATGGAAGCGGGTGTGCTGCTAGAGCGGAAATAGCGAGACCTGTTTCAAAGTCTTGTGGGAGCACTCTTCACAGAGCCCTACCAAACCCGCCCTGTGGCGGGTTTTTTATCGGTCCCCGTCACCCATGGGTAGATTGTGCCGTAGGGACCCGCTGAGTAAAATCGCGAAAAGTCACTGTACGTTTTTTTTCTATCCCTTAGCGTTGTCTCCAACAGCAAAAAAGAGATCATGCAAACCATGGCTACAGTAGGTAAATACAAGCGGATCGCACTCGCGGCAACCATCAGTCTCTCCTTTGGCGCCGCTGCCAAACAACCTAACGTCATTATCATCCTGACGGACGACCAAGGTTGGGGGGATGTGGGCTATCACGGGATTGAAGATATCCATACGCCCAACATCGACAAACTCGCGGCGGGAGGCACCTCCTTCGCTCAGGGCTATGTGACCGCCTCGGTCTGTGGTCCTTCCCGCGCCGGACTGATCACCGGTCTGCATCAACAGCGTATGGGTTATTACGGCAACGGCCCTCTGAGTGTCATTCCTCACGAGCAGCAAAACCTGCCAGAGATGCTGAAAGAGCTAGGCTACCAAACCGGCATGATCGGCAAATGGCATCTGGGTCAGGAAGAAGACCAAATGCCCTGGCGACGGGGTTTTGATTTTTACTATGGGTCCCCGCATGGTTCGCACGACTATTTCCGCTCTGCTGACAGCAAGAATGAGAAGCGCAAGCGGTACCTGCCCATGCTGCGCAATGGCGAAGTCGACACGCCAGTTCAGGAACGGGGTGACTACCTAACCGACGTATACACAGACGAAGCGGTTAACTTTATTGAACAACATAAAGAGGAGCCCTTCTTTCTCTACCTGGCACACAATGCAGTCCATTTCCCCTGGCAAGTCGCGGATCGCTACATAGAGCGGCTGGCCGAACTACCGGTCGAGCACGAGGAGCGCCGCTTTTTCGCAGGCATGGTGCTAGCGGTTGATGACAGTGTTGGCCGCATCATGGACAGCCTCAACCAGCATGAACTGACGGAAGATACGCTGATCTTTTTCCTTAGCGATAATGGCGCCCCCAGAGGCCAGGGATTTACTGCCCCAAAGCAGAAGCAGCGGGGGGAAACCACCATGGCCAGCCCGGGCGACTTCAATGGCTTTAAAGGGGATACCTATGAAGGCGGCCTACGCGTTCCCTTTATTGCCCACTGGCCTGGCACCATTCCTGCCGGCCAAGTCTATCCACACCCCGTTGTCAGCTATGACATGGCTCCTACCATCGTGGCACGCTCAGGCATGACACAACCGAGCAAAGGATTGTCGTTTGATGGTGTCGATCTGCTCCCTTACCTGACAGGCAAGAGAGCAGAAGATGACCGACCCCATGACACGCTGCATTGGCGCCGGGATAATGATTACGCTATCCGTGATGGTGATTGGAAACTGACTTGGAATAGTCAAAGCGGTCCCCAGACCATACGCCTGTTCAATCTGGCGAATGATCCGGGGGAGCGGGAAGATCTGGTCAACAAGTATCCGGAAAGGGCCCAGATGCTGCAGGATAAGTTTGACGAGTGGGACAGCAGCTTGCCGGATAACATGGGTGGGAAGAACCCTGCCAACCGTAACTACGAGTTTTCCAAAGGCAAGCGAACCCACGTCGGACGCTTCAACGAGCAACAGGAATCTCAATAAGGGCTAAGAACTGCCAATAAGACTTCCCCGCCTTCCCGGCGGGGAAGGTCTTTAACTCTCTGTCGGTTTTCGATACTTGTTTGAGTTCTGCAGGGCTTCCCCCCCCATGGCCAGCATGGCAACCTGCAATACCAAACGCTCACTCAATGCCTGGCGCTCAGACCGAGGCAGATCCAGCGCCTCGGAGCCGGAGGAGAATACCAGCACGACCATGGCCTCCGCCTGGGCATAAGATAGCTCCTGTAAGCGGCCAGCCCGGCTCTGCAGATAGTCATTGAGCTCATCGGTAAAATGGCGGATCTCCCGGTTCACTGCGAAACGAAATGCCGCCGACGTCCCGGTACGTTCACGCAACAGCAGGCGAAACACGTTGGGGTTGCTGTCGACAAACTCCATAAAGATCTCGATGGAGGCCCGCACCACGCTGCCTCCCTGCTCGGCCCGCTGCCGTCCCTTTCGCATCAGCTGGCGCAAGGTCAACCCGCCCTCATCCACCATATTGAGCCCAAGCTCTTCCATATCTTTAAAATGGCGGTAGAAAGAGGTTGGCGCGATGCCCGCTTCGCGAGCCACTTCCCGCAGGCTTAAGCTGGAGAAACTGCGCTCGGCGCTAAGCTGGTTGAAGGCGGCATCCACCAAAGCACGCCGGGTCTTCTCTTTTTGCTGCGCTCGGATCCCCATGGCTTCTCACTCTCATCATTCAAATCAGGCAAAACAGGGTGATAGTAACCCTATTGGGGCAAATTCGCATCCGCTCAGACCCACCACTTGCATTTGCGGTTGGATTTGGGACAATGGCTTACACCTGTACGCTGAAAGTGTTGTCACGGATGAACAAACAACCCCCTCTGATCTGGCTCAATATTGCCGTCTTTAGCCTGACCTTCACCCTCTCGCTGGTGGCCGTCCCCTGGTATGGCCTGGCACAGGGCTACTCCCTGGCCAGCCTTCTGATCGCCGTCCTGTTTTCCCTGTGGAGCGGCATCGCCATCACCGCAGGCTACCATCGACTCTGGTCTCACAGAGCCTGGCAGACCCACCCCGTTATTCAATGGTGGCTGGCCATCGGCGGTGCCATGGCGGCCCAGAACAGCATCCTGAACTGGGCCTCAGATCACCGTACCCATCATAAACACGTCGATGACAATGAGCGGGATCCCTATTCCGCCGGGCGGGGATTCTGGTTCAGCCATATGGGCTGGATGCTGAGGGAATATCACGGTGAAACCGACTTGCGGAATGTGCGAGATCTGCAGAAAAACCCCATCGTCATGCACCAGCATCGACACTATGGCAAATGGGTCGCCTTAACCAACATCGGCCTTCCCTTAGGACTCGGTGCACTCTGTGGCGATCTCTGGGGCACCCTGCTGCTGGCCGGTGTTCTGCGCCTCACCCTGGTACATCACTGCACCTTCTTCATCAACTCCCTGGCCCATATCTGGGGAAGCCAACCCTACAGCGACCGGCACAGCTCGCGAGACAATGGCTTGTTGGCCCTGCTCACCTATGGCGAGGGCTACCACAACTTTCACCACACCTTCGAATACGACTACCGCAACGGCGTACGCTGGTGGCAGTTCGATCCCACCAAGTGGCTAATCCAGCTGCTCACCCGATGTGGCCTGGCCTGGGATCTACGGCGAGTTCCCGGGGAGCGGATCGAAGCCGCCCGCCTGGCGATGCAGCTCAAAACCAGTCAAGCGCAATTGGCTCAGCAGCCTAGGATGGAAGAACGGCTCGCCCTCCTCGAACAGGAGTACGAACAACTGCTCGCCAAGTTGCAAAGCTACTACTCAGAGAAGCAACGCTTGCTGAAAGTGCATCGACATAGACTGGATCGCAAGGCTCGTCGGCAGCTCAAAGAACTCAAAGCCGCCCTCGAACAACAACAGCGACAATGGCAGCAACTGCGGAGCCAGTTACACACCCAACTCTGAGCCGATAGAAACAAGAAGTCCCGCTGATCTCAGCGGGACTTCTTTGTCAAATTTCCTCGTCAGGGAGCAAAGCTGATATCCATCCACACAAGACGGGAATCTGAGCTAAGGCTCCCATCTGGCTCCCCGACGCCATTATCGTCGTACATCCATTCAGAACCATTTTCCCCTGACAGCGGCCAGAAAACACCTGAGCCAACAACTCCTTCAATATTGGGATCCGCCAACAGCTTATGGATCAACAAGTAGTCGTGGCGCATACCATCAAAACCGGTCCAAACAGCCGGCACTTCATGACTCGAAGGATTCGGTAGGCTTCCTTGATACTCATCGGCACCGGCACTTTTAGGCGTATGCACCACGGAATTAAAAGCACTGTAGCGGTCAAAGTCTGCCGCAAACAGCATCCGCTCCAAAGCAAGCCGATCACCCTTGTAGCTGGGATCACCATTAATGGCAATGGCCCGCGCATTAACGTCATGATCGTTGGCAAGGTGGCCCATCAGGACAAAAGGAGCAGAATCACTCACCCCCCCCCGGCGTCCCTGATCATCAACGATGTAATGCCCTTTGCCCTGGGCACTGATGTAGTCTGAGATAAATTGGAGCTGATCGGCATTACGCGCCGACATGTAGGTTTTCCCCTCGCGCGACATGGGAGACTCAAGCTGAGTAGCCAGAATACTAAAGCGGCGACCATCATTGAGCACCAGAGGAATATCGACGAAATTGGTGCTCATCAGATTTAATGCTTCGAACGCATCCTCGTCCATCCAGTTCGAGCTATCAAGCGCCGGCAGGCGGGCACCCAACCCAGGATTGCTCCACTTAAAGTCTCTAAACGTCCGCATTCCGTTATGATCCAGCGGATACTGAGAGAACAAGACAAAAGTATTTTGTCCTGAAAAATGCCCATACCCATGCGCATCCTCCGGCAGCCCACCGCGATTACCGTCTCCATTGACGTCAAATGAGATACCGTCGCCGGAATTTGACTCTGCGATATAACGGTAGCGATACGTCAGCCCTTCATTGCCATACTGACCAACGGCTAAGTAATTCGCTTCGAACTCGTCAATCGCCGTCGAATCAATATGGTACGGGTAAGGTTTCCCCGTAACTTTTGCCGACACACCGGTCAGCAGCAGGACATCAGGACGTTTGCCGTTCCTATCATCTATCCCCTGTTCTGACACCTTACTTTGGATTATCGCCGCCAGATTACGCAGGTAGGTCACATCATCGCGCCCTGTTTCTGCCAATAACTCAGACCACCCCTTGTCATGGTCGTACGTCATATCCACATGGAAGGTGGCAAAGCGCACCGTATCCGTGAAATAGCTGTGGTTATTGCTTGAATCGCTGCACGCCGTGAGGGCCAGGGCTGCCAGGGCCAGGCCGAGGGTTTGAAACTTCATGGGGGGAGACTCCGTACTGCGTTACCCGAAGAGTTGGCGCCAAAATATGATGTCTGTCCCCTTCATTCAAGAGAGAGAACAAAGATTTGCTGGGCTTTTAGACGAAAATCCACCCACTGGGGTAAACTCGGTCGCAGTCCCAAGACACAGGAATCCCTCATGACGGTAAGATTAACCGAATACAGCCATGGTGCCGGCTGCGGCTGCAAGATCAGCCCCAAGGTGCTCGACACCATGCTGCAAAGCCAGCTGGATCTGAAACCGGACCCCAAGCTCCTCGTGGGAAATGCGTCCCGCGACGATGCCGCCGTGTATGCCCTGGATGACAAAACCGGGATCATCAGCACCACGGATTTCTTTATGCCCATCGTCGACGATCCCTTTACCTTTGGCCGGATCGCCGCCACCAACGCCATCAGCGACATCTATGCCATGGGCGGCACGCCGATGATGGCCATTGCCATCCTCGGTTGGCCGGTGAACCTGCTGGGGCCGGAGATCGCCCAACAGGTGATCGACGGCGGCCGCGCCGCCTGCCGGGATGCGGGGATCATGCTGGCCGGTGGCCACAGTATCGATGCTCCCGAGCCGATCTTTGGCCTGGCGGTCACCGGTCAGGTAGAGCTGGACAAACTCAAGCGCAACGATACCGCCCGGGCCGGTGACAAGCTGTACCTGACCAAGCCTCTGGGGATCGGGATCCTGACCACGGCCCAGAAGCAGAAGAAGCTGGAAGCGAGTGACGATCAGATCGCCATCCAAGCCATGTGCCAGCTCAATACCATTGCCACCACCCTGAGCCAACTGCCAGGCGTCAACGCCCTGACCGATGTGACCGGGTTTGGCCTAGGTGGCCACCTGTTGGAGATGTGTCAGGGGGCCGATCTGCAAGCCCAGATCCAGCTGGACCAGCTGCCCCTGCTGCCGCGGATCGATCACTACCTGGCCCAGGGCTGCATTCCGGGTGGTACCCATCGCAACCACGACAGCTATGGTGACCAGATCGCCCCATTGGATGATCAGGCCAAGGCCCTGCTGTGCGATCCCCAAACGTCTGGTGGTCTGCTGATCGCCGTTTCGCCGGAGCATGCCAGCGCCCTGGAAGCCGTGCTGGCCGAGGCCGGTCTGCCGGATCAATGCATCGGTGAGCTGAGCGCCTACCAGGGTGCCCTGCGGATCGCCCATGTCTGATCGGATCCCGGCACGCGACTACGCCGAGTTGCTGCTTGGCAACACGCCCATGATCGATCTGCGGGCCCCGGTGGAGTTTGAAAAAGGTGCCTTCCCGACCTCCATCAGTTTGCCCCTGATGAGCGATCAGGAGCGGGCCGCCGTGGGAACCTGCTATAAAGAGCAGGGCCCGCAGGCGGCGATCGCGCTGGGCCACCAACTGGTCAGCGGCGCGACCAAGCAGGCCAGGATCGATGCCTGGCTCGCCCAGGTAACCGCTCAACCCGACACCGTGCTCTACTGTTTTCGTGGTGGCATGCGCTCCGAGATCAGCCAGCAATGGCTCAAGGAGGCAGGAAGGGATCGCCCCTTCGTTGAGGGAGGCTACAAGGGGATGCGCAGCTTCCTGATCGAACAAACGGATCAACTGACCGTCGACGCCAATATGGTGATCGTCGGCGGCATGACCGGCTGCGGCAAAACCGATTTCCTGGTGCCCCGGAGTGACAGCGTCGATCTGGAAGGACTGGCCAACCACAGGGGCTCCAGCTTCGGTCGTCAACTGACCGAACAGCCCACCCAGATCCAGTTTGAGAACACCCTGGCTTTGGCGCTGATGCGCCACCGGGCCCGTGGTGCCAAACAACTGGTTTTGGAAGATGAGAGTCGACTGATCGGTCGTGCCTCATTGCCACTGGAGATGTACGAGCGGATGGCCCTGGCCCCGAGGGTGATCCTGGAGGTGAGTACCGAAGATCGTATCGAGCAGATCCTCAAGGATTATGTGACCGACATGCAAGCCGCCTTTATTGCCCGAGATGGCCTTGAGGCCGGCCACCAGGCGTTCAGTGAGCACCTGCTCGCCAGCCTGAGCCGGGTTAAGAAACGCTTGGGGCCGGTACGCTATCAGGCGCTCAACAGCATCATGGAGGAGGCACTTCAGGCCCAGCTGAGCCAGGGCGAGTTGGATGGTCACAGGGATTGGATCGCCCAGTTGCTGAGTGATTACTACGATCCCATGTACCACTATCAGCTCAGTAAAAAAGCCAGCAAGCCCCTGTTCCAGGGGCCACCCGATGCCGTTGCCGAGTTCCTCGATCAACGTAATCGGCAAGGCTAAACACAACAAGGCCGCCCTTTGAGGGCGGCCTTGTTACGCCATAGAAGCCTTAACTGTCGCGAGGCGGCAAGATCCGCTGCCAGGGCAGCTCCTGGGAACCCAATACCATGTAGTTGGGATTCTCCAGGCTTTCTCGCTCGTTATAGCTCAGGGGCTGATAACGGGTATCGACGATGACCCCCCCGGCCTCTGAGACGATGCACTGAGAAGCCCCGGTATCCCACTCACCGGTCGGGCCCAGCCTCAGGTAACAGTCCGCAGCCCCTTCCGCCACCATGCAGCTCTTCAACGAGGCACTGCCAAAGGGCACCATCTCATAGCTGCGGGCAGGATCCAGGCGGGCCATTACGGTTTCCCGACGCTGGCGTCGGCTCACCGCTATCTTCAGTGCCTCGCTGCCACCGACATCCCGACAGTGGATCGCCTCCAATGCGCCCTGGTAATACTTGAAGGCTCCATCGCCGCGAGTCGCGTAATAGCATGCCTCACTGATTGGGGCATAGATCACCCCAAGGACGGGCACTCCCTCCTCCACCAGGCAGATGTTGACGGCAAAATCGCCACTGCCGGCGATAAACTCCTGGGTGCCATCGAGGGGATCAATCAACCAGTACTGCTGCCAATGGCAACGCTGGGACAAAGGGATCTCGGCGTCCTCTTCGGACAGGATGGGGATCTCCGGGGTCAACTGGGTCAAAGCGGAGACAATCAATCGGTGTGCGGCCAGATCGGCACTGGTCACCGGGGTGTTATCGGACTTGGTCAGGGCCTCGTACTGGCCCTCTTCATAGATCACCCGGATCTGCTTTCCTGCCTGGATCGCAATCTCCATCACCGGGTCTAGTAATGCGCGTAGGCGACTCACTTCACCACCTCTTAACTACGACACACCTTCCAGTTTCAGCCTCTTTTGAGCCAAAAACAAGGCGCTGATTGAGCGAGACTCGGAAAAGTCCGGCCTCGCCAGTAAAGAATCCATGTCATCCAGTGCCCAGGGAACCACCTCCAACGGCTCGGGCTCATCCCCTTGCAAACGGCTGGGGTAGAGATCCCGAGCCAGCAGGATATCCATCCTCGCCGAAAAATAGCTGGGCGCCAAGGCCACCTGGTGCAGTGGCTCTAGCGTACGGGCACCATAACCGATCTCTTCCTGCAACTCCCGATTGGCCGCTACCATCGGCGTTTCACCTGGATCGATCAAGCCCTTGGGGAAACCCAGTTCGTAACTGTGGGTCCCTGCCGCATACTCCCGCACCAGCAGTACGGTATTGTTATCCAGCAGGGGCACCACCATCACCGCACCACTCATGGTGCCACGCATCCGCTCATAATGGCGCTCAACGCCATTACTGAATCGCAGATGCAGCTGCTCCACTTGAAACAGGCGACTCTTGGCAACCAGCTCTGTTGCCAGGATCTCAGGTTTTTTGTTGCGGCTCATTACATGCTGTCCTTAGCTCAAAGACCGGGGATGGGTCCGTTATAGTTCAGCGGATAGGCGCCGCTGTCATCCGGCTTCCCCAGGAACACCAGGGCCTGACGCAGATCGGCTGGCTGGCCGTCGGTTTCCCGAATGCTGGCCTCAAGTTTTACCTGGTTCTGCGCCAGCAATAGCGCCTCCCCTTCGACACCTATCTGGTTCTCCGCCGGATCCACCGTCAGCTGGATATTGCCCTGCTGGCATCCCAACTCTCCGGCGATACTCCCCAGCGGATAGTGACCAAACTGGTTGCGTACATCCAGACCATTCACCAGCAGACGCCCATTCAACTGATCGCACCAGGGGCTACCCTGCGCCAGGGTGCGAAGATTAAGGGTAACGTCGCCCTTAAGCTCGGTGCGCAATGGCAGGCGGGCATCCCCCACCAGCCATCCGATCGGTGCCGACAATCTCAACCCCTGGGCCTGCAGGCCGGTAAAGCCATACTGCACCTCACCCCGTCCTTGCACCTGGGGGCCATCCAGACGAAACGCTAATGCCGCTTTACCGGTCAGCAGGCGTCCTGGAAACAGTTCCCAGCTCAACTGCTCAAGCTGACGCCCCTGAACATTGAGCTGGCCGATTTTGCCCTGCCACAGGGTACCCGAGACCCCCTGAGCATCTATTCCCGTTGGTTTTGGCGCCAACTGCCATACCCAGGCAGCGGGTACATGGGCCAGCAGAAACACCAGATACACAAAAAAGCCAGCCAGGCCGTACTTCAACATCTTCAACTTACTGTCCCTCAAGGCTTGGCGATCTGCAAACGACGCACCTGGATCAGACCCGCCTGCTGTGACGCCGTCACATCCAGGGCCTCCACCACCACGCCCTGCTCTTGACCCAAATCGGCCAGCCACGCCATCAGGGTTTCGAACTGGGTATCCTCGAGCCACAACTGCAACTTATCTCCCTGAGGCTGCATCCGGCCAATCTTGAGCCCGGCGGATGCGGCACTGCGACTGGCGATCTGGCTCAAACTGCCACCACCGCTGGTTTGCCCGCCGCTCTGACCGGCCAGGGTGACATAACGATTGGCATCCTGCTTCATCTGATTCAGGGCAATTTCGCCGCCTCGCACCGAGCTGCGAGCATCCTCGACAGAATTTGCCAGCGGCAGCCAGATCCCGTAATAGAGGATCGCCAATAGCAACAAGGGGCCGGCAATGCTCATCTTGCGACGCTCGGACTCGGTGCGCTCAAACCACCATTGCTGGAGCTGCTCCCAATACGCACCCATTATTTTGTCCTCACAGTGACGGTACCGGATACACCCTGCTCATCGTTATTCAAAGCACCAACATCCACTTGAAAATCCGATGCGATCGCCTCATTGAACGATTCGAACTGAGCAAAGCTTTTGCCATTAAGCTGCAGGCGGATCTCCCCTCGACTCGCATCGAAACGGATCCCTTCGGGCCGGATCCCCTCTTGGGCCGCAAAGGCCGGTGTCAGTTTCGCCAGCATATCGGTCAGTTCACCGCCTCCACCGCCCCCACCCAAGCCGCGCAGCTTGGCGCGCAACTGGCTGGCAGGGTTCACCACGCGCTGCTCATTGGGAAACAACTGGCGATAGATCCGCACCTGTTCATCGGCCAACTCAACGCGTTTCTGCTTCAGTTGGTAGAGGCTCAAGCCGTTGTGCGCCAGCCCCATCAGGAACAAGATCCCAGCCGCGATCCCGACTTTGGCCCAGATCTTAACGGCCTTGCCCAGCTCCCGCGCTGGCGCATAGAGGCCGGTCAGCAGGTTCATGGGGGCCTTGGCAAACCCTTGCGCCAACAACTGCATCGGCAGCTCCAGGGGCTGACCCTCGGCGGCGATCCCCTCGGGCAATTCGCAATCACTGAACAGGGCCCAGGGCAGCTCTGGATCCACCGGCAAGCGCTCGGCCAGTGCTTCAAACCAGTCCGCCTCAAACACCTGACCGGCCGCGGGCCCCTGGCGCAACAGGATCTGTGACTCCAGTTGCAGCAGCGACAGGGCTGTCTCCGGCACCAAGGGCAAGGCCAGCAGATCCGGCACCATGCGGGTACAGGGAAGCTGGGCATCCGCCAACCAGGCTTGCCATACCACCATCTGAGACTGGCTGACTACGGCCACGCTGAGCTGTTCGCCATTGCGGGGGCCCAGCACAAAGTGCAATTGCTCCACATCCTCGGCCAGCCCCTCTTCCAGCATAAAGGGCACCGCCTTCGCAGCCTGGCGCTGAGCCTTGGCTGGCAGGCTGACTTCAGTCAGATTGATGGCACTGCTGTCTACCAGCACATCCACCGGACGGCCACCGGCACGTTCGGTCAGGCTGGCCAAAGCAAATGCGTTCGGCAGCACACCGGAGCTGATCACTCCTTGCTGTTCATCGGACCAGGTGATCCAGGGGATCGCTTGTTGGGCGTGACTGCCCAAGCGTACGACCAGTCGTTCGCTCACTGTTGGCCTCCATACTGGCGGGTTAACACCGTCAGGTTGTTATCCCCACCACGTCGTAAAATACTTTCCAATCGAAACACCGCGTTGTCCACCTTGGCACCACCGCGGAGTCGAAAATAATCGCTGTCTACCGCCACCGTGCCCTTGGTCTGCTCGGACAAGTCCGATAACCGTGACAGGGCGGACTCTTCCCAGAACTTGGCGGTACTCTCCCAACCATCGCCAGGGCGATTATTGATCAGGCTTTGCGCTTCACTCAGGCTCAAGCGTCCCTCCAACATCCCCACCAGCAAAGCGGCATGTTCCTCGGTGACCGTATTCACGTTAAGCACCTGGCGATCGTTTCCAGGGATCACACAGAGATAATCGCTCAAATACTGGTACAACTGGGCCGAGCTGCCCAACACCGCACGCAATTCACTGTGATGACTCATCAGCTGGTTCGGACTCCGATAGGGAAACTGGCGCGCCTCATACTCAGGATCCTCGGCGCCAAAGCTGCCGGAGGGATCGCTGTCGGCATCGACAAAATCTTTGATCCGATCGGCCAGCAATTCGGCGGTATATCGGTCCACCTCCAAGGCTTCCAGCATGGCGATAAACTGACGGCCCGCCAAGGGGGTCTGGTAAGGATCTTTTTGTTTTTCCTGCTGAGTCAGCTCCTGAGACAGCCCATTGAGATTAAAGCAGGCGCGCAGATCTTCGATGTTTCCTCCGATCTGGCCGTGATCGACCGGATACACCACATCAGCGGTGGCCCAATACTGCTGCAGATGCACGGTACCATCGGCATCCTCGAAGTCCTGTTTCAGCACCCGCATGGCCAGGGCCTCGGAGGAGAGTGCATACCAGTAGGCCTGATCGAAGTGATTGAGATTTACCGTGCGCCGTATCGACAGCTGACTGCGCTGGGTCATCGCTGCCCCCAGGGTCACGATCACCGTCAGCACCAGCAGCACCGTCAGCAAGGCGACCCCTCGTTGTTTACGCCTCATGTGCCTGTGCCCCCGCCATTGTTGCCGGAGCCACCGTCATTCTCTTCCTCACTCTCGTCATTGCCACCGCTGCCAGCTCCCTGGTTACTGTCGTCCTGCTCATTGAGGGAGAAGCCATCGGGCAGCAGGAAGTGACGGCGGATCACCCCCAGATCGGCCAACTCCATCTCTACGGCAACGGCCTGAGGAAAGGATTCGCCATCGGTCTGGGTTTGCCAACCACCGTCGAGGTAGAAGGCAAACTTGAGATCCACCACACCATCGAGCAGATCCAGGCTGATCGGCTCCTCACCGGCAACCGGATCCGGATACAGGGTGTAGAGTCGCTGAAGCTTCTCCTCCTTGATCCGGTAGATCACCTGTTGCAGGGAGCCCCGAGGCAGACGCCCCTGGGGATTGAGCCAGCCCAGGCGATAGAAGCGGATCCCCTGGGCATCGGAGTTCACCAGATTGCCGCCATACTCAAACAGCTTGCTGGAAACATCACCGTAAGCATCACGGCTGCCCCGGGGCACCATCTGGCCAAAATCCCGCTCCAGCATGGTCATCGCCAGCTGCAGATCTTTCAACCGCCCCTGGGCTTGCTGACTGATCTCATCGGAGGCGATCACCTGCTGCATCACGTTGGCCGTGGCCACGCCCAGCATGGCGAACACCGCCATCGCCAGCAGCATCTCCATCAGGGTAAAGCCACGGAGACGCCGGGCACCACGCTTAGCTGGGATCGGCGACATAGGTCTGTACCTCGGCCACGATATTTTCGAAGCTTTGTTCCAGGCTGACCGACACCTCGATCATCCTCAATTTCTCATCGGATGCTTTCACCACCCGCTGTTGCCAGTACCAGGTCCGATCGGCCAGCTCGGTTTGACCCCGCTTGGTGCCCAGCTCGGGAAACGGGCTCTCCAGCCTCAGATCGACCAGGCGGTTGTGCACCACATAGTTGGCCAGGGTTCGCTCTTGCAGGATCGGTACCGAATTGAGCTGAATACTGGCGGTATTGATCACCGCAATGGCAGCAGTGGCGAAGATCGCCAACGCCATCATCACCTCGATCAGGGTAAAGCCACGCTTTCTCTGGCTCTGCCTTATTGGGCCCAGTGCGCTCACCGCTCCTCCTGTTCATGTACCCAGGCGATGCGGCCCAGCATATCGCCGACCAGCTCGAGATCCGCGGTGTCACTGCCCCGCTCAATCGAAGAAAAGATCAGGTTGAACCCCGTCATCTCTCCGGACGGCATCAGCAGCAACTGGGGCTCTGGACGCTTGCGCTTCTCCTCTTCGGACAGCTCAAACAGGGACTCATCCAGGCCAAAGTCGGACGCTTTGTCTTCATCCCCCTGGGAGAGGGGCAGCCCCTCCAGCTCCAGGGTCATCTCGACCTCTTCCGGCATGCGCCGCTCTCGGTAGAAGTCATCCCTCTGGTGCTCCTCCCAAGCTTGGTCATCCAGATTCCAACGGGCAAAGAAGTAATGATCCGGCTCGATCACCACCCCCACCAGTTCGCCAGTCATCGCCGCCTCTTCCAGCGCCATACCGACCACCAGGCGGAACTCGTTGCCCGCCTTCATCATCGCCTCGCGGCGCTTATCGCCGCCCAGGGTGATGGCCACAGCGCCGATCATAAAACCGATCAGCGCCACCACCAGCAACAGCTCAAGCATGGTAAAGCCCCGCTGCCGCGGGGCTTTAGCCAGGGAGTGACGGACGCCGCGGGGCATTACTGGAAGTCGGCCAGGTTATAGTTGCAGATATCGTCGTCGGTACCAAACTGCTGGTCTGGTCCGGCGGAGCAGAGATCAAAACGACCGTTCGCACCCGGGCTTTCCAGGTAGTACTGGCCACCCCAGGGATCGGTCGGCAGACGCTGGATGTAACCGCCTTCCTGGTAGTTGCGAGGCTCAGGGCGAATGTTGGGACGGCTGACCAGGGCTTCCAGCCCCTGCTCCGTGGTCGGCAGGACACTGTTATGGGCATAGTACATGCTGATGGCATTCTCCAGACCGGAGATATCCGCTACCGCCTTTTGCCGGTTCGCCGTATCCCGGTTGCCCATGATGTTCGGAGCCACCAGGCCTGCCAGGATCCCGATGATCACCAGAACCATCATCACTTCCAGCAGGGTAAAACCGCGCACGTTACGGCGCTGTCGCAGTTGTCGTTTCATTTCAGCCTTTCCTCAAAAAATCTCTTTCAATTAAATCATCTGGTTCAGTGCAAGCATCGGCTGCAGGATGGAAATTACGATAAACATCACGATCCCCGCCATGGTGACGATGATCAGGGGCTGCATCACCGCCAGGGCGATGGTCATAGTGGCCTCAAACTCCCGATCCTGGTTGTCCGCCGCTCGTCCCAGCATGCTGTCCAGTTCTCCGGATTTCTCACCGGAGGCGATCATATGCAGCATCATGGGGGGAAACAGTTTGGTTTGCTGCAGCGACGCCCGTAATGATGCCCCCTCACGCACCTTGGCCGCCGCCTCAGTCACCGCCGTTTTCACCTTGAGGTTCAGCAGCACGTCCGAGGCGATCTTCATCGCTTCGAGCATGGGCACGCCGGAGCTGGTCAGGGTACTCAGGGTGCGGGCAAAGCGTGCCGTATTGAGTCCGCGTGAGATCTTACCGATCAGCGGCATTCGCAACAGGGTCTCGTGCCAGCGCAATTTGAAATTGGGATTACGCAACGCCTGGGTGAACCCCAAGATCGCCAAAACGATCAGCCCTAGGATATAGAGTCCGTAATCGTTTAGAAATTCACTGCTGTCGATCAGGAACTGGGTGGTGGCGGGAAGCGCCTCCCCCATATGATCGAACTGGGAAACCACCTTAGGCACCACGGAGGTGAGCAGGTAGTAGACCACGGACAGACACAGGAGGATCAGGATCACCGGATAGACCAGCGCCTGGGTCAACTTAGAATTGAGCTCCTGTTTGCGCTCGGTGTGGTCGGACAGACGCTCCAGCACCACTTCCAGGTGCCCAGATTTCTCCCCCGCCGCCACCATGGCCACAAACAACTCATCGAACACGCGGGGATAGTCGGACAGGGCTTCCGCCAGGGAATAGCCCTCAACCACCTTGGCCCGTACGGCCATCATCATGCTCTTGAGCCGTGGCTTTTCATTCTGATCCGCCACCGCCTTGAGGCACTCCTCCAGCGGCAAACCACCGGCCACCAGGGTGGCCAGCTGACGGGTGATCAGGGAAAGCTCTTTAGCACCGATCTTGGGCTGGAACAGGTTGCCAAAGGAGAAACCGCTGGCCTTGGCTCGCTTCTCCCGCTGGGCAGCCTCGGTGATGCTTACCGGCATCAACTGCTTCTCACGCAGTTGACTGCGTGCCTGTTTGGCGGTGTCGGCCTCGATCACCCCCTTGACCTGGCGCCCCTTGAGATCCAGTGCCTGATATTCGAACGCGGCCATGCCTTACTCCTCGCGGGTAACCCGCAACACCTCTTCCAGGGTCGTCACACCAGCCAGTACCTTGCCAAACCCGTCTTCCCGAATAGAGGGGGTGGTTTGACGCAGGTAGCGCTCGATGGCCAGCTCGCCCTTGCCGCTGTGGATCAGCTCACGGATGGTGTCGTCCACCTCCAGCAGTTCATGGATCCCGGTTCGACCCTTGTAGCCGCCGCCATTACAGGCCTCGCAGCCCACCGGCGAGTAGATCTTGACACCATCATCTTCGGCCAGCCCAAGCAGGGCTCGCTCCCGCTCATTGGGCACATGAGGCTGCTTACACTCGGGGCACAGGGTTCGCACCAGACGCTGGGCGACCACCCCCAGCAGAGAGGAGGAAACCAGGAACGGCTCTACCCCCATGTCCTGCAGACGGGTAATGGCGCCGGAGGCGGTGTTGGTGTGCAGGGTCGACATCACCAGGTGTCCGGTCAGGGATGCCTGTACGGCGATCTGTCCGGTTTCCAGATCCCGGATCTCCCCCACCATCACCACATCCGGATCCTGACGCAGGATAGCGCGCAGGCCCCGGGCAAAGGTCATGTCCACCTTGGTATTGACCTGGGTCTGGCCAATGCCTTCCAACTCGTATTCGATGGGATCTTCTACCGTCAGGATGTTGCGATCCCGACTGTTGATCTCGGTCAGGCCCGCGTACAGGGTAGTGGACTTACCCGAGCCGGTGGGACCGGTCACCAGCAGGATGCCGTGGGGACGGCGGATCAGGTGCTGGAAACGCTCACGGATACGCTGATCCATACCCAATTGCTTGAGGTTCAGCACCGACTGGTTCTTATCCAGCAGACGCATCACCACCCGCTCACCACGGGAGCTGGGCATGGTGGAAACCCGCACATCCACGGCTCGACCGCCAATACGCAGGGAGATCCGGCCATCCTGAGGCACCCGCTTCTCGGCGATATCCAGTTTGGCCATCACCTTGATCCGGGACACCAGCAATGAGGCGATCTTACGCTGTTGCTTGAGCACTTCCCGCAAGACACCATCGACCCGGAAGCGCACCACCAGATCTTTCTCGTAGGTTTCCACATGGATGTCCGAAGCACCCAGCTTGATGGACTCAGACAACAGGGCGTTGATCAGTCGAATGATCGGCGCATCGTCATCGGCATCGAGCAGATCTTCCGTTTCCGGCAGTTCGTCTACCAGGGAGGTCAGATCGTCATCCTTGCCAATGTCCTCCATCAGCTGCTGGGCTTCGGAGGAGTCCTGCTGATACAGCTCCGTCAGACGCAGATCGAACGCGCCGCGCTCCATCACGGTCAGGGGCAGGGGCTCACCGGCAAAACGACGGGCCTCGGTGAGCGCGGGCAGGCTGGCCTCGGCGATATGGCACAGGGTCCGAGGGTCCGCCTCGTCGTCGATCATGACACCGAAACGGCGGGCAAAGGCGAAGGGCAAACGACCGCTTGCCATGCTCTCCTGCTCACCGGTCGGCTCATCTCGTGGCTCCCCGCCCTCGGGCAGTTCAGGGTGAAGGTTCTCTTCACTCATTGGCGGACTCCACCTCGTCCTTGCCCAGGGCCTTGTTCATCCACTGACGCTCGTCACGCAGCGGGGTCGGCAGATCATCGCCGCCCTGATGACGCTTGAGCAGCTCGAAGATCTCCGGGCTCATCCCCTCAGGGACCACCCACTCCTCCAGAACCGGCACATCCGTATTGGGCATCAGATTGATGCCACGGGCCTGCTGCTTGAGCTGCTCACCCCGGAAGTAGTTGTACTTGCGGCCGGACAGGCCCGACATGGTGACGTCGTCACGGATGATGGTCGGCTTGATGAAGATCATCAGATTGCGCTTGCTCTTACGGGAGCTGGTGGAGCTGAACAGATGGCCGATCACCGGGATATCCCCCAGCAACGGGATCTTGGAGACACTCTCCTGCACATCCTCGTTGAGCAGGCCGCCCAGTACCACGGTCTGACCGGAATCGGCCAACACCGTAGTCTTCAGGGTGCGCTTACCAAAGGTGACGTCCACCGAGGTACGACCGTTGACGTTGGAGGTCTCCTGCTCGATCTGCAGCTGGACCGCATCCCCTTCGTTGATCTGCGGAGTCACGGTGAGCTTGATCCCCACCTCCTTGCGCTCAACGGTGGTGAAGGGGTTGTCGTTATTGGAGCCGGCGCTGGAGCCGGTGATCACCGGCACCTCGTCACCCACCACGAAGCTGGCTTCCTGGTTGTCCAGGGTGGTGATGGAGGGGGTCGCCAGCACGTTGGAGTTGGAGTCCGAGGCCACCGCCTGGATCAAGGCGGCAAAGTCGCCGGAGGCGATGCCCCAGGCCATGCCATTGACCTTGGCCAGGGCCGAGGCCAGACCGGAGATATCGCCATCAATATCCGGATTGTCGGTACAGGTCAGGTTATCTCCTGAGCCGGTACAGGTATTCGAAGCCTTGGTCGGGCGAGCGTTCCACACGCCGGCGCCGATCTCACCGATGGTGGTGCCAAAGCCGGTGTTGTACTGCACCAGGCCACCACTGGCCGAGCCGTACTGGACGCTGAAGCCCACCTCATCGCCCTCGGCGATCTCAACGATGATCGCTTCCACCAGCACCTGGGCGCGGCGGATATCCAACTGACGGATCACGCTCTCCAGGGTCTGGATCTGGTCCGGCTGGGCATTGATCACCAGGGCGTTGGATTCGACATGGGCCATGATGGTGATCTCGTTACGGCGGCGCTGTTGCTGCTGCCCTCCATCGTCGTTCTGCAGGCTCTCGGCGAAGCCCGACAGCACCTGCTGCAGATCCTCCGCCTTGGCGTACTTGAGGTAGACCACCTTGGTGTTGCCCGAGCTCTTCATCTCCCGATCCAGCTCACGCACGAGTGTGGCGGCGCGTTTTCGGGCACGTTCATCGCCACTGATCACCACGGAGTTGGTCCGCTCATCGGCTACCACCTTGGGAACCGAGCCCGCACCGGTGGATGCAGGCTGACCACCACCCCGGTACAGGGCATCAATGATCCGTACCATCTCCCCGGCAGACGCGTAGTTGAGCTTGACCACCTCGACCTTAGTATCACCCTGCAGATCGACCCGCTTGATGATCTCCACCAGTTTGTTCACGGTCACGGCGCGACCGGTGATCATCATGACGTTGGAGGGATCGTAATTCACCACGTTACCGCCGCGGGCGTTGTCATTGAGCTGACGCAACAGGGGCGCCAACTGCTTGGCCTCGACGTTGTACAGGGGCACGATGCGGGTCACCATCTCGTCACCCACTCCGGGGTTCTCATCGTCCGCCACCCGGATGTTCATGTCCTTGGCGTCCTTGTCCTTCACCACCTTGATGATGTTGGCCTCTTCCATTTCAACAATGGAGTAGCCATAGACCTGCAGGACACTGAGAAAGAACTGGTAGTACTGATCTTCGCTGAGCAGATCGTAACTGCGCACGTTGATCTTACCGCGCACGGTCGGATCAACGATGATGGTTTTCTCCAGGTTTTTACCCACGATGTTGATAAATTCCTGGATGTCGGTGCCCTTGAAGTTGGCGGCGTACTGAGCCGGCTCCTCGGCAACCGCAAAGGCGGCGACGCCCGCTAACATCCCCGCAAGTACCTGGTTGCGAACCCAGGGCAGTCGGCGCTGCTTAAAAGTCATGGTGCTTCCTTCGCTCGAAGTCGTTTATTGGGTTGGCAGGGCAAAGTCGATCTGGGTCAGTTGCCCATCTCGCTCCACCATCAAAGAGGCATCGGTGAGATCTTTGAGCTCACCCATCAGCTGCGCGGCCTCGGCCAAATTCGTCAGATCATAGCCATTGACGGATACGGCAATGTCATTGGGTTTCAAACCCGAAGCCATAAAGAGCTCTCGCCCCTCGCGTCCTGGATTGAGGCGGTATCCCTTGAGACCCCCATCACCCCGTACCGGCGAGAAGCTAATGTAATCAGTGAGTTTGCCCGGATCGGTGAGCATCATCTCGCGCGCCTGGGCCACGGCCCGGCCGGCGGCATCGGGATCCACCGCCGTGGTAGGCCGACTCGGCTCACGCAGGCGCTGAGTTTCGCTGGAGAGTTCCCGGGTGTATTCAACACCGTCCAACATCAGGGTCTCATAGCGGCCCTGGTTGAGGATGATGGCACGGTCTGCATACACTTCGTGCAGACTGGCATTGGTGCCCTCGATCTTATCACCGATCCCATAGGTTTCCTGGGCGCCACGGTTTTCGATCACCGCGATCCCTCGGTTCTCCACCGAGCTGGCCACCAGGCCGGTCAACAGGATACGCAGGCTTGTTTTGGGCGCATCGGTGATCAGATCTCGTGCCACCGGCTCTGGCTCGGGGGCGACAGGCTTGGCATCCGGCTTACCAAACAGGTTGAGTGCCAACAGGGGATCAATAGACACGGAGGAGGACCCGCCCCCACCCTGCACGGTCGGTCGCCATTGCACTTCACCACCGTCTGGCTCGGGAAGGATCTGCCAGGTGATCAATGCCGCCAGGTACAGACAGCAGAGTACCAAAATGAGCGTAAGGACCCGGGCCGTGGCGGCCTGCGGGATCCGTGCCAGCCAGCGCTGGATCGGTAATGAAAGTTCCATCGGTCGGGAAAATGCGTCCTGCGCCTGGGCCTTGGGCCGCGCGCTAACCTAAATTCAGTTGTTTGATGCTAACTTACGCCAAGGGCAAGTAACAAGCCAGCCTTGGCGAAACGGCACTTCATGGCGGAAAATACACGATTATGTTAACTTTGCCCGCCCAAAGTTGCTGTGAAGCTCGCCCCCCTTTATCAACCGTAGGCGTTTTGTGTGGCAAAACAAGGTACAAAAGGCTCGAATGCAGGAGATTTGACCAGCGTTCGGCTCGACAAATGGCTCTGGGCCGCCCGGTTTTACAAGACCCGTGCCCTGGCCCAGGAGATGATCAACGGCGGTAAGGTGCAGGTCAATGGCCAGCGCAGCAAGCCCAGCCGCAAACTGGAAGTGGGTGCCACGGTAACCCTGTGGCAAGGCTTTGACGAGAAGGAACTTGACGTCCTTGGTCTGTCGGAGAAGCGTCTTGGCGCTCCCCTGGCCGAGGCGCTCTACCGGGAAACGGAACAAAGCGTGCAGAAACGGGCGCAACGAGCGGAGCAGCGCCGCCTGATGGCGGATGCCGATCCCCATGCCCGCCGCCCGGACAAAAAGCAGCGACGCCAACTCCTTCGTGTCAAACACCAGGACGAGTAAAGATGATGACTCAATCCGACAAGTTATACCGCTACCTGTTCGACAAGGCCGATGTCCGCGGCGAACTGGTACAACTGAAAGACAGCTACCAGCAGGTCCTGGCGGCCACCGATTACCCGGTGGCGGTACAGCGCCTGCTGGGAGAAACCCTGGCGGCGACCGCCATGCTGACCGCCACCCTAAAATTTGAAGGTGAGATCGCCGTTCAGATCCAGGGCGATGGCCCGCTCCAGTTGCTGGTGATCAATGGTACCCATGACAACGTACTGCGCGGTGTTGCCCGCTTCCAAGGCGATGTGCCCCAAGGCGATCTGCAGAGCCAGATCGGCAAAGGTCACCTGGTGATCACCATCACTCCAACCAACGGAGAGCGCTACCAGGGCATTGTCGCCCTGGACAAGCCAAGCCTGGCCGCCAACATCGAGCAGTACTTTGCCCAGTCTGAGCAGCTCAACACCCGCCTGTGGCTTCATGCCGACGGTCAACATGCCGGCGGCATGCTGCTGCAGGAACTGCCCGCCAGCAACGTCGAAACCGACGTGGAATTCGAACACTTGGAGGCCCTGACCGATACCATCAAGGCCGAAGAGCTGTTCAGTCTGGAGGGCCAGGACGTGCTGTACCGCCTCTATCACGAGGAATCCGTACAGCTGTTCGAGCCTTCTGACGTCACCTTCCGCTGCGGCTGTTCCCGTGAGCGCAGCCTGTCCGCCCTGACCACAGTGGCCCAGACCGAGCTGGATGCGATCCTCGCCGAGCAGGGTCACATCGAGATGCACTGCGATTACTGCAACAGCCATTACCGTTTCGATGCGGTGGATGTGGCGGCCGCAAAACAAGGTGCCGCCACCGGCGACAGTACTCAGCACTGACATCCACTTTCTGCCCCCTTTAATAAAGCTGCCTTATGGCAGCTTTTTTATTTTTCATGTGAGCCGCATCACAACTACCCACAAATATGCCGGGTGCGATACACTGTCTGCGCCTAAGAGCCAGGAAATGGCCACCACTTATTACAAGGATTGAGGAGAGAATCATGGCAGTGATCCGCAAGGATTTGTGCGGTGCCGAACTGATCGCTGAAGCGATCCGCCGTAACGAGGGCCAACTGGCCGACAATGGGGCACTGGTGGTGGAAACCGGAGTCAGAACCGGCCGCTCACCCAAAGATCGTTTTATTGTTCAGGAGGCCGGCAGTGCCGCCGAGATCGACTGGGGTCAGGTCAATCGCCCCTTCGACCCAGGACAGTTTGACGCCCTGTGGCAACGGGTCGAAGATCATCTCAACGCCCGCGATCATTTTCTCTCTCATCTGGAAGTGGGTGCCGATCCCGAGCACTACCTGCCCATCATAGTGCGCACCGAAACCGCCTGGCACCAGCTCTTTGCCCGCAACCTCTTTATCATCCCCGAGCAGTGGAACTGCGGCGATAAACCCGCCTGGCAGATCCTCAATGCACCGGGCTTTGTCTGTCAGCCCGAGCGGGATGGTACGCACTCCGACGGGGCCGTGATCATCAACTTTGCTGAGCGCAAAGTGCTGCTGGCCGGCATGCGCTACGCCGGCGAAATGAAAAAATCCATGTTCTCGGTACAGAACTTCCTGCTCCCCGCCAAGGGCGTGCTGCCGATGCACTGCTCTGCCAATGTCGGCGAAGGGGGCGACACCACCCTGTTCTTTGGCCTATCCGGTACGGGCAAGACGACCCTGTCCGCCGATCCCAAGCGGGCGCTGATCGGCGATGATGAGCACGGCTGGGCCCCGGGTGGCGTCTTCAACATCGAAGGCGGCTGCTATGCCAAGTGCATCGATCTGTCCCGCAAGAATGAGCCGGTGATCTGGGACGCCATCCGCTTCGGCACGGTACTGGAAAACGTGGTCCTGGATAACAGTGCAACACCGGACTACGCCGACAGTCGCCTGACCCAAAACAGCCGGGCGGCCTACCCGCTGGAGCACATCGAGCGCAGGATCCCCGCCAACCGGGGTGCCGAGCCCCATGCCGTGGTGTTCCTCACCTGCGATGTTTCCGGGGTATTGCCGCCTGTGGCAAAGCTGTCCAAGGAAGCGGCGGCCTACCACTTCCTCTCCGGCTACACCGCCAAGGTCGGCAGTACAGAGATAGGGGCCAGCAAAGCGATCGAATCCACCTTCTCCACCTGTTTTGGCGCCCCCTTCTTCCCACGCCCTGCCGGCATCTATGCCGAACTGCTGATGAAGCGGATCGAACAGTTTGGCAGCCAGGTCTACCTGGTGAATACCGGCTGGACCGGTGGTCCTTATGGCGAAGGGCAGCGTTTCGATATCCCGACGACCCGGGCCATCATCGATGCCATCGTCTCCGGGGAGCTGGACACCATCGAGACTCAGCACCTGGACGGCCTGAACCTGGAGGTGCCTGTCGCCATCAGCGGCGTCGAGACGGCCCTGCTGACGCCACGCCAGACCTGGCAGGACCCAGCCAAGTACGATGAGTTTGCCGCCAAGCTGATCGCCGAATTCAATGCCAACTTCGACCGTTACGAGGTCGCCGACAGCATTATCCAGGCTGGCCCTAAAGTCTGATCCCCTCAAATGGCAACGCCACCCCAATGGAGTGGCGTTGCCGTCTCAGATCCTCAAGATTGAATGCCATAAACGGAAAACTGGGCGATTTGCTAACACTAGTGCCCGGACTCGATCTCCGCTCCCTTGGGCAATCGCACCTTGATCTCCAGTCCGCCTTCACGCCGATTCGCCACATGGATCTCCCCACCGTGACGCTCAATGATCCGCTTGACGATCGCCAGGCCAAGACCTGAGCCAGCACCACCCCGGGCCTGATCCCCCTGCTCGAAGGGCTCAAACATTCGTCGCAACCGCTTCAGCGGGATCCCAGCACCATTGTCCTCGATCTTAAACCAGACCCACTGAGACTCCTCACCACTGCTGATGCGGATCCAGTCCTTGCCGTAACGCCGGGCATTCTCCACGAGGTTATTGATCACCCGCTTGATTGCCACCGGCTGAATCCGCACCGGCACCACCTGCCCCAGCACCAGCTCCAACTCACCGGCGCGCACCTCCTCCAGATGCGCCACTTCGGTAAGCAGTTCGTTGACGTTCAAGGCAATCACAGGCTCCGCCTCGTGGCCCCGAATAAAGGCGATAAACTGATCGATGATGGCATTCATATCGTCGATGTCATGCTCAATCCCCTCCTTGAGGAAGCCATCCTGCTCACTCATCATCTCGGCCGACAAACGGATCCGGGTCAGGGGGGTGCGCAGATCGTGGGAGACCCCGGCCAGCAACAGGTTGCGGTCCGACTCCAGCGCCACCATCGACTTGGACATCTGGTTAAACGCCTTGGTGACCTCCACCACTTCGGCACTGCCCTGCAGCGGCAACGGCTGAGGGAAATGCCCCCGTGACACCGTCAGAGCCGCCCGTTGCAACCGTCGTAAAGGGCGACTCTGCATGCGGGCAAACCACCAACCACCGAGCACCGACAGCACACCGATGGCAAACAGGTAGATCACCAGAGGATTGTTTACGAAGGAGTTATCAAAACTGGACAGAGAGACCCGGATCCAGGCCTCAGGCGCCTGGGGGGGGCTGATCCAAACCCGGAACTTCTCCCCGGTGGAGAGCTTAACCATCGAAGGGCCACCCAGATACTCGCTCATCTGATCCGACAGCAGACGGTAGTGTCGTGCTTCTGGCAACCCCGCCGTCAAAGCCTCCTCGGCAGTGAACACCTCCATATAGGGATCACTCTCCAGCTTGGCCTTCAATGCATCGAGGGGCGTCAGATGCTCAATATCCAGGCGCAACTCATGAAACACCAGATCCACCTGGCGCGCCAGCAACTGCACCATCTGCTGGGTCGACGGCTTCACCACATAGGCCAGCACCGACAAATAGGAGACCAGCTGGTTGATCACCAGCAGCGAGCCGATCAGCAACACGGTCTGGCCGAAGTTGCTGCGTGGCATCAGGCTCCAGCGCACTAGTGAGCAATCCCGTCCGGCACGAACACATAGCCCAGACCCCACACGGTCTGGATATAGCGTGGATTAGAGGGATCCACTTCGATCAGGCGACGCAGACGGGACACCTGCACATCGATGGAACGCTCCAGGGCACTGTAATCCCGCCCCCTGGCCTGGTTCATCAACTTATCTCGGCTCATGGGCTCCCTGGGGTGGGTCACCAGCACCTTGAGGACGGCAAACTCACCGGAGGTCAGGGAGATGGACTCCTCACCCTTCAACATCTCACGGGTTGCCAGATTGAGTTTGTGCTCGCCGAATTCGACGATCTCCTCGGTCTGGGAGGGCGCACCGGGCACTTCGGACGGGCGACGACGCAACACCGCCCGGATCCGGGCCAACAGCTCGCGAGGATTGAACGGCTTGGGCAGGTAATCATCCGCCCCCATCTCCAGACCAATGATCCGATCCACCTCGTCTCCCTTGGCGGTCAGCATCACGATGGGGATCGGGTTCTCCTTCTCGCGCAGACGACGACAGATGGACAGGCCATCCTCACCGGGCAGCATCAGATCCAGCACCAAGAGGTGAAAATTCTCCCGCTCCAGGTGACGATCCATCTGCTCGGCATTGGCGGCACTGCGCACCTGAAAGCCCTGCTCCACCAGATAGCGCTCCAACAAACCGCGCAAACGAATATCATCGTCGACAACCAAAACCTTTGTGGTTTCCTGTTCCATACTCTTATCCCCAAACTTTCAGCTTGTTAGCCAATCTGTTTGCATTGTAAGCCAGGCACGAGCCTTGTCACGGAGCGCTTCGTTGCAAGGTGTTTCTCCACCACTAGCCGAAGGGCTTGTAGCTGATCCGATTGACGTACCACACCTTCTCACCCGCGGGAGTGCGTACCACCACCTCGTCATCCACCTCCTTGCCGAGCATGGCCCGGGCCAGGGGCGAGTCGATGCTGATCTTGCCTTTGGCCACCTCGAACTCATCGGGCCCCACCAATTGGTAGTGTTGCACCTCGCCGTCCTCGGACTCCAGCTCCAACCAGGCCCCGAAGAAGGCCTTGCCTTCCTGGCGCGGATCCGGCTCGACCACCCGCAGCACCTCCATCCGTTTGGAGAGGAAACGGACCCGGCGATCGATCTCCCGCAACCGCTTCTTGCCATAGATATACTCGGCATTCTCGCTACGGTCCCCCAGTGCGGCGGCTTCCGACACCGCCTGGGTCACCCTGGGGCGCTCATCCTTCCACAGAAATTTCAATTCCGCTTCCAGCGCATTCCAGCCGTCTTTGGTAATTAAATTAGCCTTTTTCATTGCTCTAAAACCTAAAAAGCACCTGTGCTAAGGTGTCCATCATTTTCCGTTTGTATCCCGTCAAGGCGAACTTAAGCAAGTCTATGGAATCGATCTCTCATACTATTGCCCAGGAATTGGGCGTTCGCCCGCAGCAAGTTACGGCTGCGGTCACTTTGCTGGACGAAGGCTCAACCGTTCCCTTCATCGCCCGTTACCGCAAAGAGGTTACCGGCATGCTGGACGATACCCAGCTGCGTACCCTGGAAAGCCGCCTGGGCTACCTGAGGGAGCTGGAGGATCGCCGCAGCAGCATCCTGACCAGCATCGAGCAGCAGGGCAAGCTCAGCGACGAGCTGAAAGCCAAGATCCTCCGTGTCGCCACCAAGACCGAACTGGAAGATCTCTACCTGCCCTACAAGCCCAAACGTCGCACCAAGGGGCAGATCGCCATTGAGGCGGGACTGGAGCCCTTGGCCGACCGACTGTTGGCCAATCCCGAATTGCTGCCGGAAGACGAAGCCGAGGGCTTCTTCAACGCCGAGGCGGGCTTTGCCGACAGCAAGGCAACCCTGGATGGGGCCCGCGCCATCCTGATGGAGCGCTTTGCCGAGGATGCCGCGGTACTCAACCACGTGCGCTCCCATATGAAACAGCACGCCCAGCTCAAAGCTGGCGTGGTGCCCGGTGCCGAAACCACCGGCGCCAAGTTCTCCGACTACTTCGAGCATAACGAACCCTGGTCCAAGGCGCCCTCTCACCGGGTCCTGGCCATGCTGCGCGGCCGCAACGAAGGGGTGCTCAGCCTGAGCCTGGACGCCGATCCGGATCGCGAAGCCGGCGATCGCTCCTCCATCTGTGAAACCCTGATCGCCCAGCAGGTGGGGATCGAAAACCAGGGCCGTGCCGGCGACAAGTGGTTGCAGCAGGTGTGTCAGTGGACCTGGCGGGTGAAGCTGTCCCTGGCCATGGAAACCGAGCTGATTGGCGATCTGCGCGAGCGCGCCGAGGCCGATGCCATCAAGGTGTTCGCCGAGAACCTCTCCGATCTGCTGATGGCCGCCCCGGCGGGCATGCGCCCCACCCTGGCGCTGGATCCGGGCCTGCGTACCGGCACCAAGGTCGCGGTGATCGACGCCACCGGCAAACTGGTGGCGACCGACACCGTCTACCCCCATGCCCCACAAAACCAGTGGGACCGCACCCTGGCAACACTGGCTAAGCTGATCCAGGCCCACGATGTGGAGCTGATCGCCGTGGGCAACGGCACCGCCAGCCGGGAGACCGACAAGCTGGCTGGTGAGCTGATCAAGGCTTTAGGCAAACCCGGCCTCACCAAGGTGATGGTCTCCGAAGCAGGGGCCTCCGTCTATTCCGCCTCCGAGCTGGCAGCGCAGGAGTTCCCGGATCTGGACGTGTCCATTCGCGGCGCCGTCTCCATCGGCCGTCGACTGCAGGATCCCATGGCCGAGCTGGTGAAGATCGATCCCAAATCCATCGGGGTTGGTCAGTACCAGCACGACGTCAGTCAGACGCAACTGGCCCGCTCCCTGGATACCGTGGTCGAAGACTGTGTGAACGGCGTCGGGGTGGATCTCAACCTGGCCTCCGCACCTCTGCTGACCCGGGTCGCCGGCCTGACCCGTACCCTGGCCCAGAACATCGTCAACTTCCGTGACGCCGAGGGCCGCTTCACCAACCGCAAGCAGCTGCTCAAGGTAGCCCGGCTTGGTCCCAAGGCGTTCGAACAGTGCGCTGGCTTCCTGCGCATTCGCCAGGGCGATAATCCGCTGGATGGCTCCGGGGTGCACCCGGAAGCCTACCCTGTGGTGGAGAAGATCAGCCAGCACACCGGCGTCCCCGTCTCCGAACTGATCGGCAACAGTGGCGTGCTCAAGTCCATCGATGCCAAACAGTTCACCGACGAACGCTTCGGCCTGCCGACGATCAACGATATCCTCAAGGAGCTGGACAAGCCGGGCCGGGATCCCAGGGGTCAGTTCGAGACCGCCCAGTTCGCCGAGGGCGTGGAGAAGATCACCGATCTGGAGCCGGACATGGTGCTGGAAGGGGTGATCACTAACGTCACCCACTTCGGAGCCTTCGTGGATATCGGCGTCAAGCAGGACGGCCTGGTCCATATCAGCGCCCTGTCCAACAAGTTCGTCGAAGATCCCCGCTCCGTGGTCAAGGCGGGCGACGTGGTCAAGGTGAAAGTGATGGAGGTGGACGTACCGCGCAAGCGCATCGGCCTCTCCATGCGCCTGACCGACAAGGCCAGCGAGCTGGCCGAACAGAAATCGGCGCCTCGCGGGGAGCGCAAAGGCGGTGAACGCCGCGAGTTCCGTGGCGAGCGACCACAGCGCAACGAGCGTGGCGGCCAACGCAATACCAGCGGTGCCGCCGGTGGGCTGGGTGGCGCCTTTGCCGATGCCTTCGCCAATGCCAAGAAGCGGCGTTAACCCAGCTTTGGGAACCTGAAACACCAAAGCCGCCCGGGCTTCATAAGCCGGGCGGCTTTTTCTTGGACTTTACCGCGGCAAGCCCTATTGCCAGTTCTCCTCATCCCACTGGCCCTGATCCCACACCAGGGGCTCACCCTGAGCCGGCGGCAGTTCGATGGGGTGCTGTGGCTGCACGCCCTGATCCGGGGACGTCTCACGGTCACTGCCGCAGGCCGCCAGGGCAAACAGGACACTGAACAGGCACCAACGCAGGTTCTCCATCGCCCTCACCTCACTGCGCCACAATGGCCGAGTGGAAGTAGACCTGGTAGCCCGCCAGCAGGGCGTCATAGATCGCCTCCGGGGTGGGCAGATCCGCCGGGCTCAGCTCATACTGACCGGAGCCGTCCCGGGGTAACAGGGCATGACCCAGTTCGAAGCGCACGGCATTACTCAGCAACAGACCATCATCCTCAGGGTTTCGCACCGTAAAGTTGGCCTGGGTATAGAAGATCGCCTTAACCACGTCCCCCTCACTCCAGTCGTAGTCGATGCGAAAGGCGTTATCGAGCCGTGCCGGATGATCACAGAAGTTCAGATCCCGGCTGTAGCGTGCCAGATCGCTGGTGATCAGATCCGGCTGCGCCCCCCGGGAGGCCATGGGCTGATCCGGCACCCAGAGTTGCAGACGCTTTACCTGCCCCTGCTCATCCATCAGGGTAAAGGCCCCCAGGGTAAAGGGCAGGCCACCATAGTGCTGTGTATTACCGATCCAATGACCCGGATTACAAAGATACTGGGGACGGTCGTCCTGCCCCTGCAGTGCCTCCACCGCTTCCTGTAATTCGGCCACGTACGCACTCAAGGTCGTCAACTCTTGCTGCTGGGCCTCTCCCTGAGAAGTCAGGTAGGCAAAATTTTCATTCACCTGAGACGCTCGAGCGGCCTGTCCGGCCTCAAAGGTGTGGGGGATCTGAGCCAGGGCAAGGGGACTGGCGAGCAGGCTCGCCAGCAGGCAAAAAGTGGGTTTCATTGGGCTTACTCCAGCTGCATGTCATCGTTCGGCATCACCCCGTCCGGGGCTAACGGGGCTGAAAATTAACAGTTCCCGCACCCGGTCGCGAATCGAAATTGTATCCTCCGTCGTTACAATGCCCGCCTCACTGCCGCCCAAGGCCAGGGATTGGGGTACCTCCCGATCGGGAGCCGATAGACGGAGGCCATCCGGGTCCCGCCCCCACGAGAGAGGATCCCGGAACAGACAACTGGTCAGGATTGAGCCCTAGCCTTTACAATGGTCCCAAGGTCAACCCCATTCTCAAGGCAGGGCTGTGGCAAAAGATCGTTTCGCCAATCTGGATTTAAATCTGCTGCGCACCTTTCAGATCCTGGTCCAGGAAGGGAATATGCGCCGCGCCGCCGCCAGGCTGCACGTCAGTCAACCTGCGGTCAGCCATGCTCTGCAGCGATTGCGCCACCATTTTGATGATGAGCTCCTGATCAAGACTCAAAGCGGCATGACCCCAACTCCCTATGCCAGCGCCCTGGCAACACAGCTCGAGCCTGTGCTCAACGCCCTTTCCGAGGCGGTCAATCACCAGGAGTCCTTCTGTCCGGCGCAACTCAAAGGAAAGTTCCGCGTCGCCCTCTCCCCCCAGATGGCCCCCTATTTCGGCGAGCCTCTCTATCGGGCATTCAGCGCACAGGCGCCCAATGCCGATCTTGAGCTGTTTGACTGGTCACGCCATACGCCGGTCGATCTGCTTAATGGCGAGATCCAGGTGGGGATCAACTACCGGGTACCCAATCTTTCCAAGGCCCTGATCGCCCAGCCCCTACTGGATGACTGGGGCCATCTCGTCGTCCGCACCCAGCACCCCTTTCGCGGCTCCAAGATCACGCCTGAGCAACTGGCCCAGTATGAACTGGCCTGCCAGGTCAACCCCGGCCTGACGGATCACGTCACCCAGATAGAGAAGATCATGCGGCTCCATGGCCAGTCCGTTAGCGTTCGCTTCCGTACCACCTCACTCAAGGCGATCTTCGACACGATTCATCAGCATAACCTGATCTTTCCCTGCAGCAGTCTGGTCCTTCCCCTGGACGATCCCCGGTACCGCACCATCGCCTTCGATGTCGCCGCCGAGCATCGCCGCTTCCCTCTGCTCGCCTACTATCACAGGGGCCATACGAACAACGACGCCAACCTTTGGCTGATCCAGTTGCTGACCGAGATCATCCGCCAGCAAAGTCCCTCACCGCCCACCCCTGATTAATTTCTCTTATCAGCGAATTCAACAGAGCGAATTAGCCACACCCGTCGACGATATGTAGGCTGCGCCCTCCTCTTGTCCGATGGACGACGCCCCTGCTCCGTTGACTCTCCCACTCAGAATACCGCTTAGGAGATCCCATGCGACTGCTGACTTCGCTACTGCTTTGCCTGCTCACCGCCCCCCTTGCCGCCGAATCCTTTTCCCAGGGCAAATCCATTGGGTTTCAATTGGGCCAGGCCCGCTACCAGACCGATGGCCTGTATGACGATCTCCACTATGACAAGGAGAAACTGGCCTGGGGGGCCTGGTTCGCTATTCCCATGGTGGATTGGGCTGATCTGGAGATCCATTACCACTACCTGGGGCGTTACGAGATCGGTAACTCCGGCCTGGAGTACTGGCGTGATACCTTCCACGGCGTGACCGGCGTTTTTAAAGCCCACACCCAACTCGGTTCCCGGCTCCAGATCTACGCCCGAGGAGGCGCCGGAGTCTTATTGATGGAGCAGAAATTCCGACTGTTCGACGGAAGCAAGATGCACAAGAGCTACAGTGGCGGAACCACATTGCAGCTGGGGGTTGGCGCGGCATTTGCCCTGAATCAACGACTGAGGTTGACCGCCGACTATGACACTCACCTGTTTGCCATGGACAGCGGTCTGAGTACCCACCTCCAGTCTCTCACTGGGCCCCGGTTAGGGCTTAGCTACCGCTTCTAACCGACAAAGCCATAGCCAAGGAAGGCAAAGGCCAGCAGCTGGCCACTGTTGAGCACCACCGCCAGCCGATGCAGCCAGATAAAACGTTGTGAGTGTCCTATCCTGCAAGCCCAACACGTCGCCGGCATGAGCCACAGCGCCGACAGCAAATACCCCATCAGGCAGATCGTCAAGATCGACACCTCCCAGGCCGTCCCCACCAGCCAGCGCAACAGCAAGGCGATGGCACACAATGCCGCCAGGTAGATATAGAACCAGGGAAAGAACCCGTGAAGGAAGTCGGTGGCCGTCGCCCGCTCAAAGCGAGAAAACAGTAGAGGGGCAAACAGCAGCTGGAAAGTCAGCATGCCGCCGAGCAGAGTGGCCAGCAATAGGGCATAGAGGGTTTGCAGCAGGGTCATCGGCGCTCCTGCACTGATCTCCTGCTCTTGAGTGTAGCCGCCTCAGGGGGAGTCGCGGTTCAGATAGTTCGACATTCAGGCCATAAGCCCCGCTTCAGCGCCAATAGCCCACCCTTAGGTCGAAACATGGAACAGGGCCGAGACTTTGGGCTCCGCCACGTTTTGATAGAAGCGCTCGACGATCCCGGCAAAGCGGGCATAGCCTTCCGGGTCCAGCTCCACCGCCGGATGGTAGGGAAACGCTGGCTCACTGGCATGCCGGGCCGGGCCGAGCCGCTCCATCACTGGGCGGGCCTGGGCCAGCAGCGCCTTGAGGCTCTCACGCTCCGCTGCCGCCTCCTCGTGAGACGCCTCCTCCTGATCTTGCTGTTGTCGCCCTTGCCTGCGTTTTCCCGGGATGGTTAACGCCTCATCGTGTTCCGGATCCAGCCCACGCTCGGCCGCCCCCTTTTCCAGCGCTTCGGGCCGGGCAATGGGCGGACGCACCTGGGCTTCCCTCGCCGCCTGCTCCGTTGCCGGGTTGCTGGTGGCGATGGGGACTTGGGGAAAGTGGGATACCAGGAACACACGCCCTCCTCATCGACGCAGGCCTTCCTGTTTAATTTACCACCAATTTCCGCTCTGTGTAGAAATCAACCAGTAATTGAAAGGTTTCATCCGGATGAGAGACAAAAGGTGCATGGGATGCCTTACCTATGATCCGGCTAACCGAGTCGGGAGCCAGGGCATCCACCTGAGGGATCCCCCGAGCAGGTACCAGAGCATCGAGACGACCATAGAGACGCAACCAGGGGCAGGACAAGTGGGCCAGCTCCGGGCGCAGATCAGCCTCGGCCAGGATCGTCAGGCCACCGGCCAGGGCCTGGGCCGTGGCCCTGGGTTTGCTCATCACCGCTCTTTTCAGCTGGCGTACATCATCCCGAGCCGTGGGCGATCCCATCGCCTGAAGGGCAAAAAAACCGGCCAGGGTTTTATCCAGATCTTCCTCAAGTTGCTGAGAGAAGCGCACCAAAACCTCGGGCTGGATCCCGGGCCACTCTCCCTGGGCGGCGAATCGGGGGGCACTGGCGAGGGTGATCAGGGAGCCGACTCGCTTGGGCTCACTCAGCGCCATCTGACTGATCACCAGCCCCCCAAGGGACCAGCCCAGCAGGTGACAGGCCCCCTCTGGCAGGGCCTGCCACAGGGTCTCGGCCAATCTGGGAAGACTGTCAGGCTGAGCAATGGGCGGCGACTCCCCAAATCCCGGCAGATCGACACACCCGACACGAAACCCCAAGGATGCCAGGCGGGGAGCCAGCCCCTGCCATACCGCCCCATTCATCCCCCAGCCATGCACCAGCAACAAGGGGGGACCTGAGCCCTGCCATTGAATGTGTACAGGGACGTCGTGGGATCCTAGGGTAAGACTCATGAACATAAACTCCGTATGGCAGTGGCTGGGCGGCAGTGTACCCAACCGTTGCCAGCTATGTCAGCAGACCATTGAGCAGGGGCGGGGTCTCTGTGCCCACTGCCTGGCAGACGCCGAGCCCGGCCCCCTGTGCCTGGGGTGCACCTCGCCCCTAGTCAGCACCCCACCTTACCTGTGCGGCCGCTGTCAGCGGCGCCGGCGCTGGCGCCCCACGGTATGTGCCTTTCCCTATCATAACCCTGTGGGCTACCTGGCTGGCGCCATCAAGATCCAACAACAGCTCTCCCTGATAGAGCCTCTCTGTGATGCCCTGATCTGTCGGTTGGACGCTCTATGGCAAGCCGGCGCCCTGGAACCTGTCGACGCCCTGGTGCCTATCCCCATGCACCCCAGCCGTCTGCCGGTTCGCGGCTTTAACCACTCATTGCTGATCGCAGACCAACTGGGCAGGCGGCTGAATTTGCCGGTACTCGAGAATCTGGTGATCAAATGCCAGGCCACCACACCGCAACACGATCTTCAGGGAAAGAACCGGCGGCGGGATCTCACGGCGGCCTTCGAGGCCCCGCTCCCGACGCGACGTTGGCGGCGTCTGGCCCTGGTGGACGATGTGATCACCACGGGGGCGACCATGACCGCCGTCACCCGCACCCTGGGACGCCAGGGACACGGCATCGGCCAGTACTGGGCCCTGGCCAGCGCCCTGTCACGCTCGTAAAAAGTGCACTAACGCAACCCTGGCAGCAGGAACAGGCTGTTGGCGAGCAGGCGCTCCCCCCCCAACCAGAAATTTCGAAACAGGGGATTATCGGCCAGCAGCAGGTACTGACCCTTCCCATAGGGCTCCAGGACCGCCGCCGACTCCTGGCTCAATTGCTGCTGATACACCTCGTCCATAAAACCGGACAGCAGCAGCTCCTGAGAGTAGTGCGCCAAAACCCTACCCCGCTCTGCCTGCAGCGCGATCTCGGCATCCTTCATCATCGGCAGACGGGGTGACAGACCAAATCCCAGGGGATGGGTCGAGTCCAGCTGCCAGCTAACGATGGCACCGCCTATGGTGCGCCGAGCCTGATCCTGCCGACGCGCACCAAACTGCCTAGCCTGAGAGACATGGTCAAATGCCGGCGCAAACTCCCCCTTCTGCTGAACTCGTGTATCGAGCAACCCCCAGTTCGACAGCCTGGCCACCGCCCGTTTCCAGGCCACCAGGGTCCCCCCTCGCTGAACAAACCCCTGGATCAGCGAAGCCATGGAGTCCGGCAACTGGCCATAGGCGCCATCGACCAGGAACAGATGGGTGTATTGCTCCAGCGGCACTCGCGCTGCGTATTCCGCATCCATCAGGGTCACCTCCAGCGCCAACACCTGATCCAGGTAGTGCCAGAGCATTCCCGCTTCACTCTGGCTGACATCCCGACCGATCAAGATCAGAGGCTTCACCGGCTTGGCAAAATGGAAGCGACGCCCTCCCGGATCAAATCCCGACAGGGCCCGGCCTGAGCGGATCGCTGTGGCCGATAAACCAAGATCGGTACGGATCGCCGCCAAATGGACAGTCAGTTCAGGCTGATCACCGAAAATCAACAGATCCCCCGGCTCCACAGATACTGCCCCTTCGCGTGCAGCAAGCACCCCGGCGTGCTCGGCAAAGCGTACCCGGATCCCCGCCTGCTGCAGTCGATACAGGGCCGCCGGTGCCTGCCGTTCATTCCAACGGATATGCCAGTAGAGTGCCGGTGAGGAGACTGGTGCCTCCAAAAGCCGTGGCGTTGCCTGCAGTTTGGGGATCTCCTGCACCGGCACCATTAACAGATCAAAGGCCAGCTCCAGGGAAAACGCCGAGACATCGTAGAAGGTGGGATCGACAAAGCGTGTCCGTCGCTCCAGCAACGCCTGCAGCAAACGAAACTGGGGCTGGGCAAAGGGAACAAACAGGTCGTCCGCGACAAAGGTGCCCGACTCCGTGCTGATCGCCTCATCCAGATAGGCAAATTCGATACCATGACTGGCCAGCATTCGGACCAGCTCCCGGCTCCGGCCTCGATCCCCTCTCGTCCCCAGCAGATAGCCAGCCCCGGACTGTTGCTGCGCCGCTTTCAGGCTGGCCCGGTAAAACTCACTCTGGTACTGCTTCAGGGCCGGGGCCTCCGCCAAGGCACCCCGCACGGCAGAAAAGGAAGTTGCCAGGTGATTGCGGATCCCCAGAGCCAGGGTGATCTCCCCCCGATCTGAACTGCGCACCAGGCCGCGGGCACTCGCCTGCTCAAACAGCAGGCCGACAGATCCATTGATATCGGGATAACTTGAGCCCTTACCGTAGAAGAAGTCATCAAACACCTCCCGACTGAAGTAGGGCTGAGGCAGGGCGTCCAGCGCATCGGCGTGGTAGCGGGCCAGCCGCGTTGTCAGCGCCTGGTTTGCCTTGGGCGTCAGGGGGTGGACGCGTTCCGGCACACCCGGCTGAAAGAAGTAGCTGCTCTGGTGGCTCATCTCGTGATAGTCGCCAACCAGATGGGGGAGCCAGCGCTGGAACAAAGCCACCCTTCCCCGGCTCTCCGGGTGCACCTGATAGAGCCAGTCCCGATTGAGATCGGCCCAGAAGTGATTCACCCGACCACCGGGCCAGCCCTGGTAATGCTCCCGGTGCCAACGGGAGCCATTGGCAACCTGCCCACGATAACCGTTAACCCAATTGACAAAGCGATCATAGCCGTCGGGATTCTGGATCGGCGTGAGCAGGATGATCGCCTCATCGAGCCAGCGACGCACCTCCTCATCCTGACTGGCCGCCAGATGATAGGCAAACAGACTGGCGGCATGGGCCCCACTGGCCTCATCTCCATGGATACTGTAGGCCAGCCAGATCACCAGGGGGGTATCAACCCTCTTACCCTGGCGGACCTCGGCTCGACGGGCCAGGATCGCCTCCCGATCGGCCAGGTTGGCCGGACTGGAGATCACCGCCGTCCACTGGGTTCGCCCCTGATAGGAGACGCCAGCGGACTCCAGTTCAACACGCTCGCTGCCATCGGCCAGGCGCTGCAGATAGTGGCTGATCTCGTCATAGCGCCAATGGCGAGCGCCGATGGCGCCGGCAAAGTGCTGTTGGGGGCTGGGGATCGAACCCGCATACGCCTGATCCGGCAGAAACTCAAAGGCCTGAGCCGGGACGAGCAAGGCCCAGACGCCGAGCCAGAGCCAGCAAAGTGACGCGAAGCGACTGCCGTTCATCCATGGATCCCCTGTTGTCCTTATGACTGCAGTGTAACAATCAGTTGGATCCAGGTGCCAGCAAAGCGTGATCTCGATAACATCCTGGGGCTATAATCGCCGTCCAGTTATGGGTATGATTGAGTATCCGAGTTATTTACTCAGGCTTTAAGAGACGCATTTATGATCACCATTACCGAGGCCGCCCAGGAACACTTTGCCAAACTCCTGGGACAACAGCCGGAAGGCACCCACATCCGTGTGTTTGTTATCAATCCTGGTACACCTCAGGCCGAGTGCGGCGTGTCTTATTGCCCGCCGGATGCGGTAGAAGAGGACGATACCGAGCTGGAGTTCAATGGCTTCAACGCCATGGTGGACAGCAAAAGCATCCCCTTCCTGGAAGAGGCGCTGATCGACTACGTCACCGATCAGTTGGGCAGCCAGCTCACCCTGAAAGCCCCGAACGCCAAGATGCGCAAGGTCGCGGATGATGCGCCGTTGCGCGACCGGGTGGAGTATGTGATCCAGTCCCAGGTTAATCCCCAGCTGGCTGGCCATGGCGGCTTTATCAGCCTGATGGAGCTGACCGAGGACGGCATCGCGGTGATCCAGTTTGGTGGAGGCTGTAACGGTTGCTCCATGGTCGACGTCACCCTCAAGGATGGCATCGAAAAACAGCTGCTGGAGCACTTCGAAGGTGAACTGAGCGCCGTCAAAGACATTACAGAGCACGAGCACGGCGAGCACTCCTACTTCTGAGTCTCGACCAACGAAAAAGCCGCACTCAATAGAGTGCGGCTTTTTGCTGTTAACCCCATTACCGATGGAGGCAAGGCCAGGTGCTAATCAAAGGGCAACCAGGTCCGTCGGCGCCACTGCCAGCCAAAGTGCCCCGCCAGGAAGAGCCCTCGAGCCAACATAAAACCATTAAAAGCCAACCAGAGGCCATGGTTCCCGAGTCCCTGAACCAGCCACCACAAAGCAAAAAAACAGCCGGACGACAGCACCATGGCATTACGCATCACCGCTCCCTTGGCTGCCCCAATATACACACCATCAAACAGGAAACAGGTAAAAGCCAAGAGGGGGTAAAGCCAGATCCAGGGTAGATAGGTGGAGGCCGTAGCACGGACCGACTCGATGTCGGTCAGCAGGCCGATGATCCCCTCGCCGCCAAGCCAAAATGCCAGGGCAAAGGCCCCGGCTGTCAGGGCCGACCAGAACCACCCCAGCCACAGCGCATCGGCCACCATGTGGCGATCCCGCGCGCCAACCCCCTTGCCCACCTCCGCCTCCGCCGAGTAGGCAAAACCGTCCAGGGCATAAGCGATCAGCAGGGTGAAATTCATCAGCACCGAGTTGGCCGCCACGATCTCATCCCCCATCCGAGCCCCCTGGGCGGTGACAAACAACATGCACACCTGCAGACACAGGGTGCGCAGGAAGATATCCCGGTTGAGCCCCAGCAACTTGCCACTGCCAGACAGGGTGAGAGAAGCCAGGGTGCTGCGGCACTTCAACTCAGCAGGGAGTTGGCGCCAGATCAAAACGCAGGCAAGCACCAATGCCCCGTAGTCGGCCAGCACACTGGCCCGGGCAGCCCCTGCTACGCCCCAGTCCAGGCCCAGCACAAACCAGAGATCCAAGCCGATATTCAACCCATTGGTCAGGATCAGCAGCAACATCGCCGCCCTCGGCTGTTGTCGGCCCAACAGGTAGCCCAGGGCGGCCAGGTTCAACAGGGCGGCCGGTGCACTCCAGATCCGGTTGGCAAAATAGATCCCCGCATAGTGCTGAACCTCGGCACTGCCCCCCACCAAATTCAGTGCCAGTGTGGCGATGGGTTGCTGCAGGATCAGCAGGGTCAGGGCCAGAAAAAGGGCCATCAACGACGCCTGAAACAGCACCCGTAACTGGCCCAAGGGATCACCCCGACCATAGGCCTGGGCCACCAGTCCTGTGGTGGCCATGCGTAAAAATCCAAGGATCCAGAATAAAAAGGTTATAATCATCGCGCCGACGGCGACACCGCCGAGGTAAAAGGCATCGCTCAGGTGCCCAATCACCGCCGTGTCCACCAGCCCCAGAAGGGGAATTGTTATGTTGGACAAGATCATAGGAACGGCCAGTGCGAAGGTGCGACGATGCGCCTGCGGCTGCCAAAGTACGGCGGGGAGGGTCATAACGCTTATGGGTTTCCAATTATGATGAATCGAGTTTTTGCGCTGGCCACCAGCCTGTTGCTGGGGATCCTGTCCTGGCCGGCCTTGGCAGTGGTGATCTTACAGTACCACCACGTCAGCGAAAACACGCCGGCGATCACTTCGGTGACACCGGCGCAGTTTGAGCAACAGATGGCCTACCTGGCCGATAATGACTTCAATGTGGTTTCGCTAAGCGACGCCCTGGAAGCGATGCGCGCCAAGCAGGCCCTGCCCGCGCGCAGCGTGGTGATCACCTTCGATGATGGCTATCAGAATATCGCCGTCAATGGGCACCCGATCCTGAAGCGGTACGGATTTCCCTATACCGTCTTTATCAATCTGGAGCCGATCGAAAACCAACGCCGTAATATGATGAACTGGGATACTCTGCGGCAGATCGCAGCGGAAGGTGCGACCATCGCCAACCACAGTTATGCTCATGACCACCTGATCCGCCGCCTTCCCGGTGAGGATATGGCGGCGTGGGAGCAGCGTCTCCAGAACGACATCGAACGCACCGAGGCTGCCATCAAGGCAGAAGTGGGCCATAACATCAAAGCGCTGGCCTATCCCTACGGGGAGTACAATCAGGCCCTGCGCAAATTGCTGGAGCGCATGGACTATGTCGGGATCGGACAGCATTCCGGGGCCGCAGGCCCCTACTCCAGCCTGACCGCCATTCCGCGCTACCCGGTCGCAGGCCCCTACGCCGACATGGACAGCCTGAGGGTAAAGATGCATTCACTGAACATGCCCGTCGTGGCGATCGACGGTGAAGAGTCCGAGCTGGTTAACCGCAACCGACCGAGCCTGACCGTCAAACTGGACGGTAACGATGTGCGCACCAATGAGCTGATGTGCTACATCCAGGGCCAGGGTGCCAAGTCCCCAACCTGGCTGGATGATCAGACCTTCACCATCCAGGCCGATCTGCCCATGCCAGCTGGCCGAAGCCGTTACAACTGCACGGCCCCGAGCCGCAGTCAAAGCGGCTACTACTGGTTCTCCCAGCCCTGGATCCAGGCCAATGCCGACGGCAGTTGGCCGGCTGAGTAAAGCATTCAAGGGCACCTCACGAGGTGCCCTTTTTATCACCCTGCCCTGCTCCCCCTTAGACCCGTCTCATTGTCAGGCCTGACGTTTATTTGCACAAACCGCTCTCCCCAAGCCAACTGAACTTCCCTAACATGGGGCATGTCTCAAGGAAGGGGATCACCATGACAATCAAGCGCCTATCTGGCCTCTTTTTCCTACCGCTGCTGTTTGCCTGCAGCAATGCTCCCGTGCAGGACACTGCCCAGCCCTCAATCTCAAAGCTGTGGGGAGAGGCCGGTGAACTCTGGTCGCCTGACAGCCGCCTGCCCTGGTTCGGTCACAGCGGCTACCGGTTTGGTGGGGTGGCCCTGCCACTGCGCCAGCCCATCACCCACAGGGTGACCGATTACGGCGCCACTCCCAATGATGATCAGGATGATACCCAGGCGTTTCGCACCGCCTTGGCGGCAGCTGCGGGGGGCGTTCTCTACGTCCCGGAGGGCACCTATCGGCTGACCGAGAGGCTGAGCATAGAGCACAGCAATACCGTCCTTCGAGGCGCAGGGGTAGGAAGAAGCATCCTGCACTTCCCCAAAGATCTGCAGACGGCCTACCAGGCCGAGCCCCGCACCTATACCTACAGTGGTGCCTTTCTTACCGTACAGGGCAAGCACCGGGATGAGGGGGAATACGGGCTGCTCACAAGTCAGCCCAGGGGCAGCCGTCAGTTTACCCTGGACTCGGTCACAGGACTCTCCATCGGTGATGATCTGCGTATCAGACAGAGAGGCAGCGTCGCCCTGGCGGCCCACCTTTTTGCCGACGATCCCTCTATGGATCCCGAGTCTGACAACCAGACTCAAGACGTTCTCACCGACTTTATTGCCCGTATTGTGGCCATCGAGGGTAACAGGGTGACTCTGGATCGGCCCTCGCGCACCGATATCCACCCCCGGTGGATCAAGCGGATCAGCCGCTGGCAACCCACAGTCAGCGAAGTGGGGATCGAAGACCTGACCTTTGCCATGTCCGGGAAGGCCAAGGCACCACACAACCAAGAAACCGGTAATAATGCCATCGAGTTTCGCAGTGTTGCCCACAGCTGGATAGCCAATATCGAGGTGCTCGATGCGGACAATGCCATCAAGCTGATCGACAGTAAGTTCTGCAGCGTCAGCCGGACTCGTACGGCCCCCGACCAACGCGATCCTGCACAAACGGGCCATCATGCATACTGGTTCACCGAGCACAGCCAGGATAACCTGATCGAATACGCCGATGTTCCCGGCCTCTGGGTCCATGCCCTTTCCGTTGAGTCCTACTCCAACGGTAACGTGTTTCAAAAGTCACGCTTCGACCGACTGCAGATGGACCACCATATGTGGGCCCCCTACGAAAATCTCTTTACTGAGCTACATACCATAAACCGTACCCGGCTCTGGCAGTCCAGCGGGGCCAAACACAAACCCAGGGGGCCCAACGCGGCGGCACGCAACACCGCCTGGAATATCAAGGGAGAGGCTGGAAACTGGCACCGTCTGCCCGATGAATCCCGCTTTGCCCAGCACAATGTCATTGGCGTACCCGGGTATTCGCCTGTCCCTCGCCCCAACCACACACGGACAACCGGTCGATTGGTCGAACCATCTGAAAGGCTCTCCCCCGCCAACCTCTACCAGGCTCAACTCGCCTACCGTCTTCGATTCGCGCTTTGAGCCCACCTTTGGCATGGTCTGCAAATGAACATGCCAACAAATGCCACTCCCCATTACCGCCTTTGAGCGAAGTGCCAAACGCACATCAGAAGGTCAAATCGACGCCAATTGACACGCCCAACCAACCGCGAAAAAACACACCGCCAACCAGGCATTTACAAACTAGACACTTCCATAGGGAAATTTGCAATCATTACCATCGCCTCGGTCGGTTCAGATGCCCTAGTATGGGGTGAAATTCTCACCAGGACGCCGAAATGGCTGAACGGTCTTGTGGTCTGACGAAACGTCTATCCAATGCACAGTGATTGCCAATGCCTAGTGACCCTTGTGGTACTCACCTGCATGTGTTCGCCCAAACTACAGTGCACCGGCCTCAACGCCCGTGCCCAAATTCATGCCCGCCGGGATGGCGGCGCTGCCCAAATAAAAAAAGTTTGTAAGGATGCACTATGAAACTTAGGCACAGCCTCACTCCGCTCATACTGACCCTGCTCTACGGCTGTGGAGAATCCTCCTCGGACTCAAACTCCCCACCCGTCATCGAACAGGGCAAGGCGGTCAGCACCACGATCAGCCAGAATAACAGCCCAATCGCCCTCAACCTGGCCCTCAATGCGACAGATCCCGACAATGACCCCCTGAGCTGGCGGATCACCTCCCAGGTCAGCCATACCAATGGCATCGCCAGCGTCAGTAGCGATGGTCGGGTCGCCTTTGAGCCACGAAAAAATTTCTTAGGGAAAGAGTCTTTCACCGTCGAGGTCAGTGATGGCCGGGGAGGCAGTGCGGAGGTCCAAATCAATCTCACTGCCGTCGTCCACGATGACAGTCGCGATCTGAGCCTTTCCACACTCGCACTCAAAGTCGAGGACAAGCTGATCCCAGCCGACACCCAGGTGGCCACCGTACTCTTCCAGGGCGAGGCACCGGATGGGCAGTCGGTAAGGCTGGCCGGTGACGATGCCAGCCTGTTTGAATTGCGGGACGATGAGCTCTGGGTCTCTCCCCTGCAAGATCTGGCGGCTGGCGACTACCAGTTGCGCCTGGATCTTGTCGGCGCCCCCAACGAGGGTACCCCCATCACCTTCCGGGTGGTGGAGGGCAAGCAACTGAGCGAGATCTGGGGCCTTGCCGGAGATAGCTGGGATAGCACCAGCCGCCTGCCCTGGTTTGGCACCAGTGGTTACCACTTCGGTCACGATCCCCTGCCCCTGCGTCAACCTTACACCCATGTTGTCACCGATGAGGCGTTCGGTGCCGTACCCAATGATGGCAAGGATGACACCGAAGCGTTCAAGCTGGCGATCGCCACAGTCAGTGAGATCGCCACCGATGAGGCTCCCGGCGTGCTCTATATCCCCGCCGGTGAGTATGAGATCCGTGAGCAGCTCTTTATCACCACCCCTAACGTGGTGATCCGGGGAGCCGGCCCTCAGTTAACCAGCCTTCATTTCCCGCTGGATCTGGAGACCGCCGCGCCCAACCCGGATATTGACTACACCTACAATGGTGCCTTCCTGATGGTGCAGGGCGAGCACATCCTTGAAGGCGAGTATGAACTGGCCGCCGATATGATCCGTGGCGATCGCACGGTCACTCTGGTGGACGCCTCCGGGCTGGAGGTGGGGGATATGCTCTCCATCCGGCAGAGCGGCTCCGACGAATCCGCTCGGCACCTGTTTGCCGGCCATCCGGATATCGATCCCCAGGAGGATAACCTCAATCGCGACCCACTGATCAGCTTCGTCGCTCAGATCACAGCCATTGAGGGTAACAGCCTTACCCTGGATCGCCCCAGCCGTACCGATCTCAAGATCAAATGGAAGCCTAACACTGGAAGCACCGTCAGCAAGTGGCGACCGAGCGTCTACGAAGTGGGCATTGAAGACCTGACCTTGCGCATGTCCGGCAACCCATCCCTGGGTCATAACGACGAAACCGGCAACAATGCCATCGAGTTGAACAGTGTCGCTCACACCTGGATCCATAACGTGCAGATCCTGGATGCCGATAACGCCATCAAGATGAACAACACCAAGTTCAGCACCATCAGTGATAGCGAGATCGGACTCCATTGGCGCCATAGCAAGTACATCGCGGGTCACCATGGGGTCTGGTACACCTGGTACAGCCAGGACAACCTGATGGACAATCTGGATATTCAAGGTAAGCGCTGGCACGATCTGTCCGTGGAGTCCTACTCCAATGGCAACGTCATGATGAATAGCCGGTTTGATCTGCTACAGCTGGACCACCATATGTGGGCGCCCTACGAAAACCTGTTCACCAACCTTCATACTCAAGAGATCAAAGAGCTGTGGAAGAGTGGCGGCAACGAAGATGAGCCCCGCGGTCCCCAGGCGGCTGCTCGAAGCACCACCTGGAGCATCACCTGGGAGCTGGGCAACCCACCAAACCTGCCGGAGGTGAAGGACTTTGTACAACAGAATGTCATCGGCATTGGCGGGTATGATCCTGAGGACAGCAACAGCTTCGGACACTGGGTCGAGCCAACAAACAACGTCTACCCGCACAACCTGTATGAAGCGCAGCGGGCCTGGGCAGAGGCGCAAAACGCACCGCAAGATCCAGCCGTGCAATAAGCACTAGGAGCCGGCCGCTCTCGCGGCCCCCCTAACGAGCTTTTTACCTGGCTTAGAGTGTGATCAGGATCCGAGTTCCCCCAAACGGGAACTCGGATTTTTTCTGCTCCTGTGGCCAAACACCGCCTCCAGCGCTCCGATGAGAGGGCGCCAATGTCCTGCATCCCCCTTAGTGGGATCAGCCACCTTATATGGGGGGAGCCTCACTCGTTCAAAAGGGATCTGCGTTACCTGTGCTAAGACCCCTGACACTCGCCACAAGGCACAATCAGAACGAAAAATGCCAGCCGGTTTCCCTGGCTGGCATAATCTCTGTTCCTCTGCCTGTTTACGGTGCTAATCCGGGTACTGGGTGATCACCGGATAATCCGCCTTGAGCCGGGCCATGGAGACCCTGCGGATCTCGCCGACCCCTCCCTCGGGTCGAAAGATCGCCTCCAGCTCCCCCCTGGGATTGATCAGCACTATGTCCGCACTGTGATCCACCAGGTAATCCTCACCGGTACCCTCCCCATTGGGATTATCCACCAGGGCGTAAACCAGGCCCAGTGCCTGGGTCAACCCATACAGCTCGCTGTGGGGACCGGTGACAGCCATAAATGCCGAATTGAAGAATCGAATGTAGTCCGCCAGTCGTCGAGACGTATCTCGGCCCGGATCCACACTCATCAAGATCACCTGAAGCGGCACCTGACTCGGTGTCACCTTAAGGCCGTCATAGGCTCGGGCCAGATCGGCCAGGGTCGTGGGACACACATCGGGGCAGGAGGTATACCCCACAAACAACAGGCTCCAGCGTCCCTTTAGCTGCGCCTTGGTAAATCGCCCATTGCTATGATCGGTCAAGCTGAACTCAGGCAGAGGCCGCGGCTCTTCGAGCCACAGGGCCGACACCAGGGGCCGCTCGCTGGCGCCTCCTCCAGCCTGTTGCGCCATAACTCCCAGGATCAGCGCCAGGATCCCCACCAAGATCAACCACTGCCAGCGCAGCGTCATAAGCCGATCCTCAGGTAATGATCCGCCAGCAGCAGCACAAACAGCGCCAGCAGATGCCAGATGGAGAGCAGGAACAGCTTCATGCTTGGATAGCTTTCTGGTTGAAACTTCACCTGCCAGGCCCGCCACAGGAACCAACTGCATAACCCACTGGCCCCGACCAGGTAGAGGGCCCCACTCATCCCCACCAGCACAGGTAACAGGCAGGAGAGGGCATAGAGGAAGCTGTAGAGCAGGATCTGGGTCCGGGTATAGGCCTCACCGTGAGTCACCGGCAGCATGGGCAGGCCGGCTTTCGCATAATCGGCTTTACGGGCGATGGCCAGCGCCCAAAAATGCGGGGGCGTCCAGGCAAAGATGATGATCACCAGCAGCAAACCGTGCCCATGAAAGTCGCCGGTCACAGAAGTCCAGCCCAGCAGCGGCGGCATCGCCCCGGCCAGCCCTCCGATCACAATGTTCTGGGGAGTCGCCCGCTTCAAAAAGCCGGTGTAGATCACCGCATAACCGATCAGGCTGGCGAAGGTCAGCCAGGCGGTCAGCGGATTAACCCCGACATAGAGCAGGATAAAACCTAGGGTACCGATCACGGCGGCAAACCCCAGAGCCTGGATCGCGCCAACCCGCCCCCTGGGCAAAGGTCGATTATGGGTTCGAGCCATGATGGTGTCGATGCGTCTATCCAGCAGATGATTGATGGCCGCCGCTGAGCTGGCCATCAAGCCGATCCCGCCCAGCCCAAAGAGCAGGGCGGACAACGGCACCCAGCCATCGGTGGCCAGACACATGCCCACCAGGGCGGTCAGCAACATCAATGCCACCACCTTGGGCTTTGTCATCTCAAGGTAATCACGCCAGGGCCAGCTGAACGCCAGGATCGCTGGTGACTCTACTCTATCCATACCGACTCCTTTGCCACGCTTGATGGTTGGCGGCCACTACGGCCAATAACAACAGGGCCGCAACGCCATTGTGGGCCACGGCCACCGCCAGCGGCAGGCTAGCAGCCACGTTAAAGATCCCCAGCGCCAGCTGCAGCAGCAGCAGACCTCCCAATACCTTTGCCTGACCATGTAATCGACGTCGCTTCAGGTTCCACCAGAGCCCCACCAAGATCAGCGCCGTGATCACTGCCCAGATCCTGTGGCTCACATGTATGGTCATCCGAGCCGGATAATCCAGAGTGCCAAATTCATAACTTGGGGCTGGCGGCGGCAGGGGCTGAAACGCCTCACCGAGCGTCAGGCTGGCGGCCCAATCTCCCTCGCAGATCGGCAGCGTCGTACAGGCCAACGACGCATAGTTGGCCGAGGTCCAGCCCCCAAGCATGATCTGGATACAGAGTACCAGCAGACCCAGGGACGCCACCTGCCTGAGCGTGCCGGCACTCGGCCGCCGGGGACGTTCAGGCCCAAGGCGCAGCCAGAGCAGAAATAGCAGGCTCAGGACGGTAAAGCCCCCCAACAGGTGGCCCATGACCACCACAGGAAGCAGTTTTAGGGTCACGGTCCACATCCCCAGGGCCCCCTGGAAGCCCACCATGACCACCAGTATCCAGGGCAGGATCCGGGGGCCCTGAGACCGACGGAGGGAGAGCAGAGCCAGGCCAAGGATGCACAGACCCAGAGTGCCAGCCACATAACGGTGGATCATCTCTGCCCAGGCCTTGGCAACCTCAACCGGTCGTTCGGGGAAGCGAGCCTGGGCGGTTGCGATCTGATGATCCTGGGGCACAGCCAGATAACCATAACAGCCAGGCCAGTCCGGACATCCCAGGCCCGCATCCGTTAGACGAGTAAAGGCACCCAGGAGGATCACCAGCAAGGCCAGGCATAGAGTAAACAGGGTAAAGTGCCTCATGATCCCCCCTAGCCTATCCGTGAAAGCTTAAGTAGCTTACGCAGATCGGTGAGCAGATCCCGGCCCAGTCCGGCCGGCTGTGCCGGAGCCCGATAACCCATTACCCAGTGTCCCATGGGATCGACCACCACCAGGTTATGCTCCTGCAGAGCCTGGATCACGGGCTCAGTCGCCCCCGCCAGGACCACCTTCCTTGCTTCCAATTGGGCCCTGGCCCGAGGATCGCTGTCATCGGTCACGAAGATCACTGGCACCACCCGCTCCTGCTCCCGCCCAAGCGCGAGATGCACTTGCTGGATCAACGCCAACCGAGCCTGACAGGCTTGTGCACACTCCGTCGGCAGCAGGGTGACGATCTGCCAATGCCGAGGGCTCGGATCGTCTTGCTTAAGGTGGCTGTAGTCCAGTTGATTGAGCAGATCACCACGATTGGTGCTGGCGCCTTGGTAGAGGCCCAGCTTCAGTGCGAAATAGGCGGCCAACACGGGCAGGGCAAAAGCCATAAGCAGGCCGATGAGGGTGCGTTTTGAAGTACCGGAGGACATGCCGTTCTCCCCAAAAGGATTCCATCTTTATCACCGGTACTGCGGGCGACATGCTGATTGTTTTCGTGCGGTTCTCCGCCGCATTTAACCCAAGTTATCGACCCTGTGGCGCCGATGCAAGCTGCCTTGCCAGCCAACGAGAGTAGCGATCACCAGGCAAACCAGTGCCAGGGAAAACCACTGCAGGGCATACGCCTGGTGTTTCTCCGGTGCCAGGCTGATAGGACGCCAGGGCCGGTCAAATCCCAGTGTTTTCGGCTGTTCGAGCCACAGCAATGCGGGCACCACTTCGTGCCGCCAGTGCCCAGACAGCTCCTCCCAATTGAGTGCCTGGATCCGCACCACTCCCTCGAGGGGCTCGGGCAACAGGGCATTCGCCAGCCGATTGTGTCCCGGCTGCACCAGTCGCCCCAGCAGTTCCGAGCGCAGGGGAAGTATCGGCAGTTGCGGCAGACGGTCACGCCATGCGGGTGCCTCAACAAAGCCAAGATCCACCAGGAGCCAAGGAGCTCCCGACTCGATCTCCACCGGCACCAACCAGCGATAACCGATCCGCCCCTGGTAACTTTGGTTATCCAGCAGCAGGGCACGATCCCCTAACCAACGCCCGGTCCCAGAAAAGTGGTAACCGGCCATGTCACCACCGGGCAATGGCCAGGACAGCCACTGTTCGCCCCGCTGTTCCAACACCGCCATGGCACTGCGCTTCTCGTCGGCTCGGTCCAGCTGCCACAATCCCAGCTTGACCAACAAAGCCGTGGCCAGCACAGTGAGTAACAACCCGAAACGTTTCATGGCAGTCCCTCAGATCCGAAAGCCAGGCAAGGAGCCGATATGATCACCCTGATAAAATGCCTCATTGTCCTTATGCTGTTCACCATACTGTTCAGCCTGGCCCGGGCCGGGCTGGCCATGCTCAAGGGGGAGCCGGCCATGACCCGGCACCTGGGTCGGCGTGTGGGCCTTTCGGCTTTGGTGCTGCTCCTACTGGTCCTGGCCATGGCAACCGGTCTGCTACCCGCTAACCCTCGTCCCTATTGACACCGCGGCCTTATAGGACATAGACGAACACGAAGAGACAGAGCCAGACCACATCGACAAAGTGCCAGTACCAGCTGGACGCCTGAAAACCAAAATGATTATCCGGAGTGAAGTGGCCTTTAAGCACCCGGAAGAACATCACGATCAGCATGATGGTACCCAGGGTAACGTGCATGCCGTGAAACCCGGTGAGCAAAAAGAAGGTGTTGCCATAGATCCCCGAACTCAGGGTCAGGCCCATTTCAGAGTAGGCGTGAACATACTCCTCCACCTGCAACACCAAAAAGGCCAGCCCCAGGAGGATGGTGACGCCCAGCCAGGCCGTCAAGGCGGTACGTTTGTCCCGTTCCAGCCCCACATGGGCAAAGTGCAAGGTCACCGAGGAGATAACCAGGATTATCGTGTTATAGAGGGGCAGCCCCCCCCACCCCATCGCCTGGGTCTGGGTACCATCCGGCGTCTTCAACAGAGGCCAAACCGCTTCGAAAGCTGGCCACAACACTTCGTGGGTCATGGCATTGTTGCCCGCTCCCCCCAACCAGGGTAGAGCGATCATCCGGGCATAAAACAGGGCACCAAAAAAGGCGCCGAAGAACATCACCTCGGAAAAGATGAACCAGGACATGCCTTGACGGAACGAGCGGTCCATCTGGCTGGAGTAGAGGCCACTCATGGACTCCTGGATCACGTTACGGAACCAGCCCACCACCATAAAGAGGATCACCGCGATCCCCGCCAGCAAGACATAGCCACCAGGGCCGCCTCCGCTGTCCAGGCTGGCGACGTAATTCCCCGCCCCCAGGGCGATCAGGAACAGTCCAACGGCTCCGACTATCGGCCAGGGACTCTGGGCGGGTACGTAATAGCGTTCGTGTTGATGCATGGTTTCACTCTCCTTATCCACGCCCCATCGCCTGCTCGGTGATGTTATAGAGCGTGTAAGACAAGGTCAGGGTTCGGATCGACTCTGGCAACTCGGGATCCACATAGAACACCAACCCCATTTCGGTTTCTTCACCCGCTTCAAGTGGCTGATTATTGAAGCAGAAGCACTCAATCTTAGAAAAATAGAGGGCGCCCTGGCCCGGGCTGACTGAAGGGATCGCCTGACCCACGGTATCCTCGTCGGAGCGGTTATGGGCCAGAAACGCCACCTGATGGGTTTCGCCAGGATGGACCTGGATTTTTTCCACCTTAGGCTCAAACTCCCAGGGCATATCACCGCGGACATAGGTGACAAACTCCACGGTGACGGTTCGGGCCGGATCTACGGTCTCGCTGGCTGTGGCTGCCTGGGATGAGGTTTTACCGTTGATCCCCGTGATATCGCAGAACACGTCATAGAGGGGAACCAAGGCAAAACCAAAACCGAACATGCCCAGCACCACCAGCAACAAGGTGGTGATCAGTCGCTTGTTTGCCGCCGCTTTATGGCTCATTTCAAACCCCCTACTTCACCACGGGAGGGGTATCAAAAGTGTGTAACGGGGCTGGCGAGGGAACGGTCCACTCCAACCCTTCTGCCCCATCCCAGGGCTTGGCCTCCGCCTTCTCCCCGCCCCGAACGCATTTGATCACGAGCGCCAGGAAGATCAACTGGGACAAACCAAACAGGAAACCACCGACGGAGACCACCTGGTTGATGTCGGCAAACTGCAGAGCATAATCCGGGATCCGCCGCGGCATACCCGCCAGACCCAGGAAGTGCATGGGAAAGAACAGGATATTGACCGAGATGATGGAACACCAGAAGTGCCATTTCGCTAAGGATTCGGAATACATGTGACCGGTCCACTTGGGCAGCCAGTAGTAGGCACCCGCCATGATGGAAAATACCGCCCCGGTCACCAGGACATAGTGGAAATGGGCAACGACAAAGTAAGTATCGTGGTACTGGAAATCGATGGGGGTCATCGCCAACATCAGTCCGGAGAGGCCCCCTATGGTGAACAATACGATAAAAGCCAGCGCAAACAGCATGGGGGCTTCGAAGCTGATCGCTCCCCGCCACATGGTGGCGACCCAGTTGAACACCTTCACCCCGGTCGGCACAGAGATCAGCATGGTGCAGTACATAAAGAACAGCTCCGCCGCCACCGGCATGCCCGTCGTAAACATATGATGGGCCCATACCAGGAAGGAAAGACCAGCGATGGAAGCCGTGGCATACACCATGGAGGCGTAGCCGAACAGTTTCTTACGGGAGAAAGCCGGGACAATGGCGGAGATCACGCCAAATGCCGGCAGGATCATGATGTACACCTCGGGATGACCGAAGAACCAGAAGATATGCTGGAACATCACGGGATCCCCGCCCCCGGCGGCATCGAAGAAACTGGTACCAAAGTACTTATCGGTCAACACCATGGTCACTGCGCCCGCCAATACCGGCATCACGGCGATCAGGAGGAAAGCGGTGATCAGCCAGGTCCAGACAAACAATGGCAGCTTCATCCAGGTCATGCCCGGCGGTCTCAGGTTGACGATGGTGACCACCACATTGATGGCGCCCATGATGGAACTGATCCCCATGATATGAACGGAAAAGACAAACAGGGCCGTGGAATTTCCAGAGAAGGTGGTGGAAAGCGGCGCATAGAAGGTCCAGCCAAATGCCGGGCCGCCGCCCTCCATAAACAGACTGCCGATCAGCAGGGCAAAGGCAAAGGGCAGGATCCAGAAGCTCCAGTTATTCATCCTCGGCAGGGCCATGTCCGGCGCCCCAATCATCATGGGGATCATCCAGTTGGCCAGCCCGGTAAAGGCGGGCATCACGGCACCAAACACCATGATCAGGCCATGGACTGTGGTCATCTGGTTGAAGAAGTGCGGATCCACCAGCTGCAAACCGGGCTGGAACAGCTCGGCGCGGATCACCATGGCCATGGCCCCACCGACCAGGAACATGGCAAAACTGAACCAAAGGTAGAGGCTGCCGATCTCCTTATGGTTGGTGGTCAGCAGCCAGCGCATCACACCGCGAGGCTGGTCATGATGGTGATGTTCGTCATGGGTGTCGACATGGCCCAGCTGATCCCGCTGGCGCTCGGTAACGGTCGTTGTCATCGTTATTCTCCTGCTACTGGCCAGCCAAGGCATTTACATCGGCGGCCTGGATCAGATCGCCGGTATTGTTGTCGAACGCGTTGCGCTGATAGGTCACCACGGCAGCAATCTGCTCGGCGGTTAGAAGGGTGGAAAATGCGGCCATGGCAGTCCCAGGCCGACCGTCTCGCACCAACGCGATGTGTTTGCTGGCCTCTCCCAATGCCACCGTGCTGCCCTTGATCGGCGGAAACGCCCCGGGCAGGCCCAGGCCATTGGCCTGGTGGCAGGCGGCACAGCTGCCGGCGTAGATCTTCTCGCCCTCTGCCATGGCACTGGCCATGGTGAACGGGATCGGTGCAGGTTCGGGCAGGGAAACCGTATTGAGCTCCGCTTCTCCCCCTTTCACTTTGGGTGCTTCCCCCTCGTCCGACGCCGCAGGCTCACTCAAGGGATCACCGGCTACATCGGCGGCCTGGATCACCTCACCTGTGTCATTGCCAAAAGCATTGCGCTGATAGGTCACCACCGCAGCCAGTTCCTTCAGGGTCAACTGAGCGGCAAAGGCCTGCATCGCGGTACCGGGACGGCCGTTGGCCACAACATCGATATGTTTGGCGGGATCACCCAAGGCGATCGGGTTATCCTTGATGGCGGGGAACACGCCCGGCAACCCCATGCCATTGGGCTGATGACAGGCGGCACAACGACCGTTGTACACCTGCTCTCCCAGCACCATGGACTCTTCCATGGTTAAGTGTTGGGACAGGGAGGCTTGCTCAGCATCCGCCGCCGCGCCAGCGAGCCGTTTTTGTTCAGCCAGCCAGGCATCGAACTCCGCTTCTGGCAGTACCTCAACAACCACTGGCATATAGCCATGGTCTTTGCCGCACAGCTCGGCACACTGTCCCCGGTAGATCCCGGGCTCGTCGACCCGGGTCCAGGCTTCGTTGATAAATCCGGGGTTGGCGTCCTTCTTGACCGCAAAGGCAGGCACCCACCAAGAGTGGATCACATCATCTGAGGTCAGTAGGAAGCGCACTTTGCGGTTGGTGGGCAGCACCAAAGGCTTGTCGACTTCCAGCAGATAGTTCTCACCCTTTGCTGCCAGGTTATCGATCTGTTCCCTCGGGGTAGACATCAGGCTGAAGAAGCCAACCTCTTCACCAAAATACTGGTAGTGCCACTTCCACTGGGAGCCGGTGATCTGAATGGTCAGATCCGCATCGCTGGGATCTTCCATTGCGATCAGGGTGCTGGTGGCGGGTACGGCCATGCCGATCAGGATCAGGAAGGGCACCACGGTCCAGGCGATCTCCACCTTGGTGCTTTCATGGAAATTGGCGGGAGTCACTCCCTTGGCTTTGCGATGATGGATCAGTGAATAGATCATCACGCCAAAGACCAGCAGGGCGATCAGGCAACAGATATAAAAAATGGTCATATGCAGGCCATAGACCCGCTGACTGATCTCGGTCACCCCAGGCGTCATATTCCAGAGCGACTCATTGGCGATGGATGGCGATACCATCAGGGCCAGGCACCAGCCCAACAGCTTGTACGTCACAGACACTTCTCCTCTGAGCATTGCTTTCGCAACGACCAGAAAGAGCTTGCACAGTACAACCTGGCTCTATGTCAGCTCCTTCCCCGAACGGGCATGGGCATACGCGTGTCCAGCTGCGCAACATCTGCCATTACAACTGCCTAAATTTGTGCAATGTTTCCGGAGTTTAAGCTACAGGCTGTGCGTTAGTTGATCAAGATCACAAAAGCACTTCGGAGTAATTATTCAGTGAACAAGATTCGGAAGGTGAAGGGTTTCCTGATTGGCGCCCTGGATCAGAAATGCAGGACAATAGGCACGCTTCTGTACGAGCTGTAAACGCCGTCCATCCCGCTCATCTATTTTTGGCAACCAAGCAAAGGCCACGGCACAGGTCCCCCCCAGCATGGCCTGCTCCAGTGCCCACAGCGCCTCCACATCATCACTGCAGCGCACACGAAGGACACGGCGGGCATCGATCCCGGCCTGGGCCAGCAAGGAAAGCCAATTGTCGGCCGGAGGGTTGATCAGGACTATCCAGCCAGCCTGTTCGGCCAGTTCGCGCAAAGCAGGCATCAAGGCCCCGAGGACATTGACGCCCGCTCCGGGTGAACAGCAGGTCGACTGGGCGGTGGACCAGGGCCGGCGGGTGCCTTGCCAAAGGCCAGGATGATTGTGCGGCGTTCCCTGCTGCGTTTTCATTATTGCCAGTCTCCGTTTCTGACGACGCCTACGGCCAAGCCCTCAATGGTAAGGGGGATCTCTGCCAAATCGACGACAATCGGTTCATATTCTTCATTTTCGGCGTGAAGATAAACGACGTTACCCTGTTTTTGAAAGCGCTTCACCGTCACTTCATCATCGCCCACCCGGGCCACTACAACCTGGCCATTACGGGCCTCTCGGGTCTGGTGGACGGCCAGCAGATCACCATCGAGGATACCAATCTCCTTCATGGAGTCTCCGCGCACCCTCAGCAGATAGTTGGCCTCGGGACGAAACAGGGTGGGATCCATCTGATAGTGGGATTCCACATGCTCCTGCGCCAGGATGGGCTCACCAGCGGCGACCCGACCAATCAGCGGCAAACCCAGTTGCTCTGGCTCAGGCTCGTTATAAAGGACCCGGATCCCCCGGGAAGTGCCGGGTACGATCTCAATATAGCCTTTGCGTGCCAGCGCCTTGAGGTGCTCTTCCGCCGCATTGGCACTGCGAAAGCCCAGCTGACGAGCGATCTCCGCCCGGGTTGGCGGCATTCCGGTGTCCAGCATGTGCTGGCGAACAAGGTTAAACACCTGTTCCTGGCGAGGCGTCAACGGCTTCATGGCGATCCCTGTGTATTCGTACAGTATTGATACTGTAATCATATACAGGTAGCTGGTGATTTCAACAGCAATCTGTTGTGGATGAGGAAAAACTTCGAGGAAACTGGTCCGATGATGACGGCAGAGTGGACAAAATACAGCCACTCTTTGCGAAGCACTTGCCGCTCTGAGAGTCAGATAGCTGCCTGCCTAGCGCTTTGGGTGTACACTCTGCGCAACTCATTCAATATCCCAGAGAAGCAACCCTCGTGAGCAACACAATCCTAAACCACTGGCAGCGACCGGTCAGTTGGATGCAAAAGCTGATGGTGAAGAGCAAGCCGATCCCGGAACGGCCGATTACCGAGTTGGATCTCGATCTCAGTCGACCCATCGTTTATGTCCTTCCAAACGACTCTTTCTCCGACCGTCTGGCACTGCATGAGTGTTGCCTCAAACTCGGTCTGCCCAGCCCGTTCGAGCCTCTAGAGCTCAAGGGAGAGATCTTCGAACGCCTGGTGGCATTGGAAGGAACCACGCCCCTGTTCGGACAGGGTAATGGCACCGACTTCAAGGCCCGTTTCGAGCGTCTGCTGCAACTTCATCGGGATCACGAGGAACTGGACGTTCAGGTCGTGCCGGTCAGCCTATTGTGGGGCCGAAACCCCGGTAAAGAGGAGAGTGTCAGTGCCACGCTGCTCAACAAGAACAATCCAACCTGGCTGCGTAAAACCCTGATCCTCTCCGTCCTGGGCCGGGATAACTTTATCCGCTTCTCCCGCGCCGTTTCTCTGCGTTATATGGCAAACAATCATGGTACCGACGGCACCATCGCCAGCAAGCTGGCGCGAGTCGCACGGGTCCACTTCGGCCGCCAGCGCACCGTCGCTACGGGGCCACGCCTGCCGGACCGTCAAGCCCTCTTCCATGCCCTGCTTGCCGCCCCGGCCATCAAGAGCGCCATCGCCGACGAAGCCAAGAGCAAGAAGATCTCCGAAGAGAAAGCCCGTCAGCGAGCGCGGGAATACCTGGACGAGATCGCGGCCGACTACTCGGACAGCCTGTTCCGGATTGGGGATCGCGTCCTCACCTGGTTATGGAACAAACTCTACCGCGGGATCAACGTACGAGGTGCCGAGCAGGTCCGCCAGCTATCCCAGGATGGCCACGAGATCGTCTTCGTGCCTTGCCACCGCAGCCATATGGACTACCTGCTACTCTCCTACGTGATCTATCGTCAGGGTATGGTCCCACCGCATATCGCGGCCGGGGTTAACCTGAACTTCTGGCCGGCCGGTCCCATCTTCCGCCGGGGTGGTGCCTTTTTTATCCGCCGCTCTTTCCGGGGCAATAAGCTGTACTCCACCGTCTTCCGCGAATACCTGGATCAGCTGTTCAAGCGGGGTTACTCGGTGGAATACTTCACCGAAGGCGGGCGTTCCCGTACCGGCCGCCTGCTGCCGCCCAAGACCGGCATGATCGCCATGACCGTCAACTCCGTCCTGCGCGGCCTCGAGCGCCCGGTCACCCTGGTCCCTGTCTACCTGGGCTACGACCACGTGATGGAGGTTGCCTCCTACCATAAGGAGCTCGCCGGCAAGAAAAAGGAAAAAGAGAGCGCCTGGCAGGTATTCTCCGCCATCCGTAAGCTGCGTAATTACGGCCAGGGTTATGTGAACTTCGGCCAGGCCATCACCATCCACCAGTTCCTCAATGAAGCCCACCCCCAATGGCGCGAAGAGAGTAACCCGGATGAGGGCAAACAACCTTGGCTGACACCAGCAGTCAATCAACTGGCCAACCAGTTGATGTGCAACATCAATGATGCCGCAGCGGCTTCCGCCATGACCCTGACCTCCAGCATCCTGCTGGCCACCGAGCAACACGCCATGGAGCGTGGTGCACTGGAAAGACAGCTGGATCTCTATCTGGATCTGCTCCGCGCCGTCCCCTATACCCCTCACACGACGGTACCGGAAGGGGATGGCAAGGCGGTACTGCAGCAGGTGCTGGATCTCAACAAGTTCCAACTGGCAACCGACCATATGGGCGAGATCGTCAGCATTGCCGATGGGTCTGCGGTGACCATGACCTACTACCGTAATAACAGCCTCCATCTGATGGTACTGCCCGCCCTGATCGCCGCCCTGCTGCTGCGCCGTGGCTGCCAGACCGAGTCCCAGCTGATCGATCAGATCCAGGCGATCTACCCCCTGCTGCAAGCTGAGTTGTTTATGGGGCTGGATCAGGCCAACGTAGCCCGTCAGGTCCAGGGGCTGATCAACGAGCTGGTGCGCCATGAACTGCTGGAGGTGTGTGAGCAGGGTCTGAAACCTCGCCAGAGTCGCCGTGCCGAGCTCTGCAACCTGGCGGATCTGATCCAGGAAACCGCACAGCGCTACGCCATCGTCCTGTCGCGACTGCAGCAGGAACCGACCATTGAGCGGGCAGCCCTGGAGAAGGACAGCACCGCCCTGGCAGAGCGCATGTCACGCCTTCACGGGATCAGCGCACCTGAGTTCTTCGACAAGAAGGTCTTTGCCACCCTGACCTCACGGCTCAAGGAGCTGGGGCTATTGGGGGAGGAGGCCGATACCGATCGCGTCAATGAACTGTGCGAGATCGTGGTCCCCCTGCTGACCACCACGGTACAAAATACCCTGGCACAATCCCGCTAAGGGACAGGCTCAAAACAAAAAGGGCGGCAACGCCCTTTTTTTGATCCCGCTCCACAGTCACTGAAATAGACTCAAATGATGAAACCGACCCATTGCAACCATGTGCTGCGTCTCAAAGACCAACGCTTAGCTGTGGCACAACGCCCCTTCAATGCTCGCGGTGCCACGGTCGCGCGATGCCCACGCTGCCTGATCGCCGAGGCCCACTGCTGTTGCCAATGGGCACGCCCCGGCAGCAGCTCGATGCACTTCGTCCTGCTGATGCATCACAAGGAGCCGATGAAGCCCACCAACACAGGTCGCCTGATCGCCGAGATCCTGCCCGATACCCAGGCATTTTGCTGGGATCGAACCGAGCCGGAACCGGCCCTGTTGGCCCTGCTGAAGGATCCCCGGTACCAACCCATGATCGTCTTCCCGGCCACCCATGCCGAGCCCGAGCGCGTGGTGGAACGGATCGAGGTCGCTGCCGACAAACAGCCCCTGTTGATCCTGCTGGACGGCACCTGGAAACAGGCCCGGCGCATGTTCCAGAGCGACTACCTCGACGGCCTGCCAGTGCTCTCCATCACACCCGGTACCGCCAGCCGCTACAAACTGCGCAGTGCCGCCCACGAGCATCAGCTGGCCACCGCAGAGGTCGCGGCCCAGGTATTGGCCCTGGGCGGTGACGAGCGAAACGCCCAAGCCCTGGATGCCTACTTTCAGGTGTTCTCCCAGCGCTACTACGCCGGTAAGCGGCAGTTGCCCGTTAGCGCGCAAGGCGAGCCCTTCGAGTTCTTACAAGGGATGAAATAAGGCTGCGACCGCTGCCAGCAAAAATGCCGTGCTTCAGGCACGGCATTCTTGCAAACCATGACTCGTCGCCTTGAGCGGCCTCGACTAAGGCTCAACGGCCATCAGCCGCAAAACCATACCCTCACTGGCCACAACGCGCACCGACTGACCGACCGGCAGGGCTTGATCACAGCGAACCCGCCAGCGAGTGTCGCCGATCTGCAAACGGCTCTCACCGGCCGGTAGATCCTGCTCGAGTACCCACTGCCGCCCCACCAATTGAGCCGCCCGATCATTGAGCATCGGCTGCTGGGTTTTATCGTTGTATCGACGAAACAACTTCCAATATCCCACGCTCAGCATGACAGCCATCGTGCCATACGTCATAAACTGGCCCGCCCATCCCCATTCGGGGAAACACCAGGCCAGCAGCGCCATCAACAGGGCCGCTGCTGCTGCCCCCAGCAGGAAGCCGCCAGTCCCCAGGGCCTCGGCCCCAAGCAGAAGAAGCCCCAGCAACAACCAGTGCCAAGCCTGAATTGCCTCAAGCCACGCCATGAATCACCCCTTTTTACCCGTATCTTTGAGCAGTTCGGCGACGCCAGCCACTGAGCCTATGATCCCACTGGCTTCCAGAGGCATCATCACCAGCTTACTGTTATCCGCCATACCAACCTCTTTAAGGGCCTCCACGTACTTCTGTGCCACGAAGTAATTGATCGCCTGCATATCCCCTTCGGCAATCGCCTTGGACACCATGGCGGTGGCATTCGCCTCCGCCTCGGCCAGCCGCTCTCGAGCTTCCGCCTCACGTTTAGCGGCTTCCAACTGGCCTTCCGCCTTGAGGATCGCCGATTGCTTTTGGCCCTCCGCCACCTTAATGGCCGCCTCACGCTCCCCTTCCGCTTCCAGGATGGAGGCACGCTTCTCCCGCTCGGCCTTCATCTGACGGGCCATGGCATCCACCAGATCCATCGGAGGCGAAATGTCGCGGATCTCGATACGGGTCACCTTGACCCCCCAGGGGTCCGTCGCTTCATCCACCTTGATCAGCAGTTCGGCATTGATCCTGTCCCGGTTAGAGAGCATCTCGTCGAGTTCCATGGAGCCGAGCACGGCCCGAATGTTGGTCATCACCAGATTCTGCATCGCCAACTCGAGGTTATTCACCTCATAGGAGGCCCGAACCGGATCCTGCACCTGAAAAAAACACACCGCGTCCGTAGTGACCTGGGCGTTATCAGCAGAGATCACCTCCTGGGGCAAAATATCCAGCACCTGCTCCATCATATTTTGCTTTCGGCCAATATTATCCACAATCGGTATGATCACCGTCAGGCCCGGATTCAGTACCCGGGTAAACTTGCCAAATCGCTCGACCGTATATTGGTACCCCTGGGGCACCATTTTGATCCCGGTCAATATCAGCACCCCGGCCAAAACCAGCAGTGCCAAGGCAATCACTTCACTTCCCAACATCCATTCTCTCCCTAATTTTCAATAATCGAAGCGAGGCGAGGCGCCTCGCAAAAGCCTACAATTGGTTAAGGCGTCGCCACCAGGAACGGCTAAGCCGAACGGGGGCAAGTGCCGTTATCCAGAGTTGTCAACAAAGTTACCCACAGCCCCATCTAATCCATGCATGAGCCAGTTTTGGTCTAATCTTATCGCTCCCTGCTGTTGGAGATGCCGTTATGAGCCCACTTCTCATCCGTCTTGGCGCCCTGTTTGCCCTAAGCCTCCCCCTCTGTACGCTTGCCGAGCCAGCTTCCGAGGAGGCCTCGGAGCAGATTGAAGTCCAAGAGCCCACTGCCTCAACCTGGCAGGAACTCAAGGACACGATACAACCTCACTGGCAGCAAGGAGTGGAAACCGGGCAGCAGCGCCTGACAGCCCTGTACCAAAGCAGCTCAGAACTGGCGGAGGAGTACTACCAGAACGTCAGTAAATGGAGCCTGGATACCTACGACAACCTGGTGATCTGGTGTGATGAGCAGTACGACCAGATGCTGCTCCTGGCCGCAGATTGGGCTGGCGATCTCAAATCTCAGCTGGATGAAAAAGTGGCCGCCAACCAGCAAGCCAATAGCAAAGATCATCCGAAACACACCACCCCGGCACAGGAGCAGTCATTCAATCCAGATTAAACAGGCGCTTTTTCTCCGCCTTGGACAACTCAGCGGTAGCGCGCACCCCCTTAAGGGTCTCGGCGATCCCGTAGGCCCTTTGCACGGCGGGCCGCGCTGCAATCCGTTCCAGCCAGGCCGCCATGCTCGGGAACTGGCTCAGATCCTGCCCCTGGCCCTCCCAAAGACGTGCCCAGGGATGGATCGCCATATCCGCGATGGAGTAGGCATCCGCGACATACTCCCGACCTGCCAGGTGCCGATCCAGCACACCGTACAGGCGAGCTGTTTCCTTGATATACCGCTGCTGAGCATAGGGAATGGTTTCCGGCGCATAGTGATTAAAGTGATGGTTTTGCCCCGCCATGGGCCCCAGCCCCCCGACCTGCCAGTACAACCACTGCAGCACCTCGTTTCGTGCCCGTGGCAAACGGGGCAAAAACTGTCCCACCTTATCGGCCAGGTATTCCAGGATGGCACCGGACTCAAATACGGAGATAGGTTCTCCCCCGTCCGCAGGAACCCGATCAACGATGGCCGGCATTCGATTGTTGGGGGCGATCCGCAAAAACTCGGGATTAAACTGATCCCCGGCCCCGATATCCACCGGCACGATGCGATATTCGACCCCGGCCTCCTCCAGAAACAGCGTGATCTTATGACCATTGGGTGTGGGCCAGTAGTGCAGTTCAATCATCCGTGTACTCCCTTAAGATCCTTACAATAAAACTAAACCCGTGTGTCCTTGCGAGCAAGCCTCAACATGCCTCAGCCCCCTGTCCCGACAATGCCAGCTGCAATCGGTTATAGAGGTAAGCCACCCCGAGCAGGGTGATCCCCAGGCCCAGGAAAGAGGCGACGCGCCATAAACCGTCCAGATCGGCCATGTCCCACAGGAAGATCTTGGCGATCACCAGCAGCAGAACAGCCGTCCCCACCTTCTGGATCTGCAACACTCGCCAGTGAGCCGCAGCCAACATCAGGCCCACGCCGATCAGCAGTCCCAACAATGAATAGCCGTACAGCTCCCCGATCAGCATGGGCATCCCGGGAACCAGCCCTTCGTGCCACAGGTGACGGATCTGCAACAGGGCAAACACCAGGGCCATACCGGCGGCAACCCAGAGCAATGGCTCCCGCCAGCGGTCGTGTCTTAGCCATGGCTGAATGGCCAGCAGCAGGGGGGGCACACCATAGATCAACAACAGAACGTTCCACACCGGGGTCGTGCCGATCACATGCTGGGTTACCAGAGGGTTGGCCAGGATGGCAAAGAGGGCATACAGCCCCAACGCCAGCACCAATTGTCCATCGGCCAACCAGGGCAGGATCCGGCTTTCACTGTGCACCGCCCGGTAGCGATAGGCGGCGCTGCCGGCCAGCAACACCATCACGTAGATCCCGGACTCTACCCAGGAAAACTCTCTAACAAACAAGTCGCCATACAGTTGGTAACGGGTGATGGCAGCCACTGCCAGGGCGCCCAGTTGCACCACGCCGGCCTCGAAGCTGATCCTCAGCGGACCACGCTCCCCCTGGTGGGCCAGCAACACCAGCGCCAGCAAGCCAAAAAGGAAACAGCCCAGGTAGGTGATGAGCAAAGCACCACTTGAAGCGCCATAGGCTGGCAGCCAGGGATTGATCGTCAGGCGGATCAAGACCGCCAGCAGCAAGACCCTGGCGGCCCAGTCCAAGCTTGGGTTTGGCAGGTAGCGCTGCAACGCCACCAGGGAGAGCCACTGGGCCGCCAACGCCAGGGTCAGGCGCAGATCGGTAAAAGTGGCGATCAGGGTCAGGCTCAGGGCCGCCTGCAACGCGAGCAACAGCACGGCGGTCACGGCACTCTCTCCGGACTGGCGCCGCCATAGATACAGAGCCACACCGTAACCCGACAGCAGCAGCGCCGGGATCCCGGCAGGCAGATAACCCGCGCCATGGGTAAAACGCAGATCCACCAGAATGATCATCAACAAAGGGACCGAACAAGCCAGTAGCGCCATCGCCACCGACGACCGGCGCCAAGCCAGGCTGCCCGCCAGCCCCAAGGCAACAAGCGTAAACAGCCCCGCCATGACCAGATAACTGATCTGCCAGATCTCGGCCAGCGGTAACGCCAGAATGTCGCTATGCCAATCCAAGGACTCCAGCACCAGGGGCAAGATCGCCAGCCAGGGCCAGCACCAGGCTCGAGCGAGTCGATGACGGGAGAGCAGCAAGGCCAGGACAAACAGACCCGCCGCCCCTGGGTAAAGCGCAACCGAAGGCGTTTCCAGCGCCAGCACCCCCCACTGGGCCAGCCCCAGCAGCAGCCAGAGCAGCGTCAGGCTTTGTTGCAGCAACAGCGGTCGTTGCCGTGCCCGTCCCCCACAGTCCAGTCCCAAGCCAAACAGCGGAACACCAAAGCCGAGCCAGGCAAGCAATATCAGATAGACGCTGCGCAGCCCCTGCAACTGAGCCGGTTCGGTCAAAGAGATCCCAAGCCAGAGCAGAGCCAGCAGCCAGATCCCCCACCAGAGCCAATCCCGGTAGATCCAACGCAGCAAAATAAAGCCACCGGCGGCCACGATCAGGGCGTAGCCCAGTGCCGCCGCCATCTCATTGCTGCCGGTACTGACCAGCAGAGGCACGGCAAAGGCGCCCAGGATCCCCAACGCCGCCAGCACCGGACCATGGCGCAGTGCCAGCCCCATCCCCAACAGCGACACCAGTGCCAGCAGGCCAAAGGCCCACCCCGGCGCCAGCCATTGATAGAGGGGGCCACTGGCCAGGGCACAGCCATAGAGGATCAGGATCCCGGCTCCGGCAACGGCCGCATGGATCTGCCCCGCCTCCCGGTTAACCTTGAGCCAACTGGCCAGGCCGATCAGCCCGGTAGCAAGCAAAGCGGCGGCCGCCACTCGGATCGGCGGCGTCAGCAGACCGGACTCCACCGAGTAATGGATCAGGAAGAGCCCCGCCAGGGCCAGGGAGAGGCCACCGCACAGCACCATCCAGTGGGTTTTGACAAATTCAAGCCAGGCGGGAGGCTGGGCAAAGGGGTCCAGGGTAGATTGGGGGAACCTCGCACTCACAGGAGAGGCAGGCAGAGTCCCCTGGCGGCTGGGAAGTGTTGCCGACTCAGCCAAGGGCTCATCCCCCTTTTCCTGATCCTCTGGTGGGGCAGGCTGTTCAGATTCGCGATGCGGCTGGGGGGCCTGAGCCAGGAGCATTTGCCGCAACAGGGCGATCTCCCGCTGCAGCTGAGCCAGTTCCCGGCGCAACCGGGCTTGGCCAAAATAGGCCACATACCCCATCACCACGCCGATGATCAGGGCTAACCCCAACCCCAGTGCCAGCCATTCCATAAGCCTGTCCCCAGCAATCCCTTCCATCGACTCTTCTCACCAGCGCGAGAAAAGGGCAACAAGGTCAAAGGTGAATGTTCAATGCAAACAAAGCAAATGCAATTGATAATGAAGGGGGGCTAACGAATAGCCCCCCTTCCCTGTCGACTCGGATCCGTTCGTTATTACGGACAGGTCAATTACCACAATGATGCTGGTTGCGATAACCGCCACCCTCACCACTCTCTATGGTCACCAGACCACCATCTTTAAACATCACAAAGCCAGTTTCGCTGGTGTCCTGACTGTCGGGCTGGTCCAGATGGCCCAGGCAGCTATACCCCACCTGGTAGTCACCGGCGGACAGAAAGCCCAGGCCGAAACGCCAGGCACCCGTCCTGTCCTGATGGATCCAGGCCGTTGCCAGGGGCGCAGTCCGACTCGGATCGGGCTCCAGCACCATATCCCCCATCTCTGGCAGCGGGGTACCCGCCGGATAAAGGTAGGCAACATGACTGAACAGGCTGCCCTCACCGGCTCGATCCGCAAAGCTGGCTTCACAGTCCTGGATCCAGCTCTCAGGCACCGTCCCGGACAGATGACCCATGGTACCGTTGTCGATCCAGCGTCCCCCATGGTGTTCCAGCCAGTAGCCCTGCTCATCGTGGATCAGGCCCTGGCGCAGATCCACCTCCCAGGTAAAGGCATGATGCTCACCGTTTCGCAGCTGCACCTCACCCAGATCAAAGTAATGCTGTCGACCATAGAGAGGATGACGCCCCTGGCCATCCTCGACAAAGGAGCCTGTATCGCCTTCACCGGCGACCCATTCCAACCGCACCCGGTAGCGACCCGGTGCCATGGCATGGTTCTCCAGCAGCCAGTAGGCGTTGTCCCCCTGGTGCGCCAACAGATCCACCCTGTGTTGCCGCAGATCCAGTTCTACCGGGGTTCCACCGCCCATATGGCCCCCCATATGCCCGTCGGGTGTCAGCACCAGACGGTCGGCATGCAGGAACAAGTGGGTGACGCCATCGGCGGGGGCATCAGACAGGGCGATAGAGAAGGTACTGGTATCCGTGGGTGGCTCAGTAGGGGGATCGGCCATCGGTCCCTCTCCACCGTCTCCGCCACCACACCCCACCAACAAGCTGGTCAAGATCAAAGCTAGGCGTTTCATGCTCACCTCCCTGAAACATTAGCTAGAGGTCATATTGTGGCTCGATTGCCCATAATTAGCTTGATCGAGATCAATGCGACAGTGGATACAAGGAGCGGGCGCCAAAGCGCCCGCTCCTTACTCGATAAACACGATTAGTGATGCTTGTGATGACCTGTATGACCGGCCACAGCCTCACCCATCCTTGGCTTAAGCTGCATGGTGGTGATACAGGTACGGCTGTCCTCAAATGTGGGCAACACCTCCTTGGCTTCCAGCAGGCCGAACTCTGGATGCTCGTAATGGAAGGTGAACGCCAGATTGCGCCGGGCCGGCACCCAAAAGTCGATAAAGCCGTCGTGCTGAGTGGTGATCATCCGATTCAGCACCTCCTCACCGCTGTCGACATCCACCGCCGACATATGCATGGGCTCACCGATCAGTTCACCGGTACAACCCGTTGGCACGTGGTTGCCGCAAGGGTGGGTGAAAGTCACCCAAGGGGCGATGGAAAGAAAGAACTCATCTTCCGGAATGGCGACATTGGCCTCGGTGCCATCGGCAAAGAGGGCGTTGATCCGATCGGGATGGATACGCACCACAGTGCCATCGTCGTTGCGATACCACTCATGGCTTTTGAGCACGGCGGCCTTATGATCCAACTGGGCGAACTCGGAGGCGCCGAAGCCAGCGGTTTCATTCTGGCCGCAGGCAGACAGACTCAAAGCCAGCACCAAGCTGGCAGACAGGGTTTTCCACATTGTATTACGTCTCTTGGATATTACGGGAAGCCCGTCTTGGGGCTTCCCGGGTTAGTGTGTATTTCGGCCAGTGGCCGCAACCGATCCCCTTTGGTGACGCGGGGTCGGGTGTCACCTTGACGGCAGGTTACGCCCGCAAGCGGGCTAACCTGCCCTACGAAGCGGCCTTCCCCGGATCCCGTCGGTAGATCAGCAGATAGATCGCCGGGATCACAAACAGCGACAGCAATGGTGCACTGCTCTGCAAAAGCGCATGCCGCCCACCATGGGGGCGTTGGTGTTTGTGCATCACCTCATTTGACCTCGGTTACCTTGCCCAGCCCTCGCCGGTAGATCAGCAGATAGATCGCCGGGATCACAAACAGCGACAGCAATGGTGCACTGCTCTGCAAAAGCGCATGCCGCCCACCATGGGGGCATAGGATTTAGTGCATCACCTCATGTTTCCCCTTCCGCCTTAGCCAAGCCACGCCGGTAGATCAGCAGATAGATCGCCGGGATCACAAACAGCGACAGCAATGGCGCAGTGACCATGCCGCCCACCATCGGAGCCGCGATCTTCTGCATCACCTCGTTCCCCGTTCCACCGCCCCACATAATGGGCAGTAACCCGAAGAAGATGGTGGCTACCGTCATCGCCTTGGGTCGAATGCGCATCACTGCGCCTTCTATCAAAGCGGCCTTGAGATCCTCGGCGCTGGCCATCTGGCCCCGTGCCTTGTAGGCCTTGATGGTGTTATTGAGATACACCTGCATCACCACGCCGAACTCCGCGGCCACGCCCGCCAGGGCGATCATCCCCACGGCCACGGCCACCGACAGGTTGTAGTCCAGCAGATAGAGCAGCCAGGCGCTGCCCACCAGGGCAAAGGGCAGGCTGAGCATGATCACCGACGCCTGAGCCACGGAGCCAAAGGTCATCATCAGCAGCAGGAAGATCACCGCCAGCATCACGGGGATCACCAGCTCCATCTTGGCCTCGACCCGCTGCATATACTCGTACTGACCGGCGAAGCTGACGGAGTAGCGTGGCGGCAGGCTGAGCCGCTCATCCATGGCCCCGCGGGCCTGCTGAATGTATTCACCGATGGAGATCACCGCGGGATCGATATCCACAAACACCCAGGAGATCAGCCGGCCATTTTCACTGGCCAGCATGGGGGCACCGTCCGAGATGGTCAGGGACGCCAGGTTTTCCAGGGGCACATATTTACCCGTCTTGGTCAGTACCGGCAGTTTGCGCAGCTTCTCGATGTTATCCCTCAGCTCCCGTGGGTAACGCACATTGATGGGATAGCGCTCCTGGCCCTGCACCGACTCCCCCACGGTCATGCCGCCGATGGCCATCTGCACCACGTCCTGAATATCCTTGAGGGTCATGCCGTAGCGCGCCGCTGCGGTCAGGTTCGGCTCAATGTCGATGTAGCGGCCGCCACCGGTGCGCTGGGCAAAGGCCGAGGTGGTCCCAGGCAGTGGCGCCAGGATCGCCTCAATTTCACCACCGATACGTTCAAGTTCCTCGACGTTCGCCCCGGAGATCTTCACCCCCACCGGGGTACGCACCCCGGTGGAAAGCATGTCAATCCGGGTCTTGATCGGCTGCACCCAGGCATTGGTAATGCCCGGCACCCGCACGGTGCGCTGCAGTTCGGCAATGATCCCCTCCATGGTCATCCCCTCGCGCCACGCCTCCTGTGGCTTGAGCATGATGGTGGTTTCCAGCATGGTCAGGGGGGCCGGATCCGTCGCCGTATCGGCCCGCCCAACCTTGCCAAACACCCGTTTCACCTCGGGCACCGTTTTGATCAGGCGGTCCGTCTGCTGCAGGATCTCCGCCGCCTTGCCGGCACTGACGCCCGGCAGGGTGGTGGGCATATAGAGCAGATCCCCCTCCGCCAGCTCGGGCATAAACTCCGAGCCCATGCGGGAGATGGGCAGGTAGGCACTGGCCAGTGCCACCAGCGCCACCAACAGGGTTACCTTGGGAAACTTCAATACGCCGGTCAGCAGCGGTTGGTAGAGGGCGATCAAGATCCGGCTGACCGGATTCTTCCGCTCATCGGGGATCTTGCCCCGAACGAAGTAGCCCATGAGTACCGGGATCAGGGTGATCGCCAGTACCGCCGAGGCCGCCATGGCAAAGGTCTTGGTGTAGGCCAGGGGGTGGAACAGGCGCCCCTCCTGGGCTTCCAGGGCAAACACAGGAACAAAGCTCAGGGTGATGATCAGCAAACTGAAGAACAGCGCCGGGCCGACCTCCACCGAGGCCTCTTTGATCAGGCGCCAATGGGCCTCCCCCTCCGGGGCCTTGCCATGCTCCTCCCGATAATGCTCGAGATGTTTGTGGGCGTTCTCCACCATCACGATGGCGGCATCCACCACGGCACCGATGGCGATGGCGATCCCTCCCAGACTCATGATGTTGGCATTAACCCCCATCCAGCCCATGACAATGAAGCTGATCAGGATCGACAGGGGCAGGGAGACCACAGCCACCAGGGTGGAGCGGGCATGGAGCAGGAACACCAGGCAGACCAGGGCCACCACGGCGATCTCCTCCAGCACCTTATGCTTGAGGTTATCGACCGAGGAGAGGATCAGCTCACTGCGATCATAGGTGGGAACGATCTCGACCCCTTCGGGTAGGCCCGACTGGATCTGACCCAGCTTGGCCTTGACGTTCTCAATGGTGGTAAGGGCATTTTCACCGTAACGCATCACCACGATGCCACCGACCACTTCCCCCAAACCATCCAGCTCGGCGATGCCCCGGCGGGCCGCCGGCCCCAGACGTAACTGGGCCACATCCTTCATCAACACCGGGCTGCCGGACTCGGAGACAATGCCTAACGGAATTTCCTCGAAATCCCTGAGAGACTGGCGATATCCGGACGCGGTGATCATGTATTCGGCTTCCGCCATCTCGATCACCGAGCCGCCCACCGAGGCGTTATTGTTATCCAGCGCCTGTTTCACCGCCATCAGATCCAACCGGTAGAGCGCCAGCTTATGGGGGTCCACCACGATCTGATAAGCCTGCTCCATGCCGCCGACCGTGGCCACCTCGGACACCCCGGCCACGCTCTGCAGCTCCAGTTTCAAAAACCAGTCCTGCAGGGATCGCAGCTGAGCCAGATCCTGCTTCCCTGTGCGGTCCACCAGGGCGTACTGGTACACCCAGCCGACGCCGGAGGCATCCGGCCCCAGCGCAGGAGAGACCCCGGGAGGCAGCTGCTCCTGGATCTGCGACAGATACTCCAGCACACGGGAGCGGGCCCAGTAGATGTCGGTGCCATCTTCAAAGATCACGTAGACGAAGCTGTCACCAAACATGGAGAAGCCCCGCACCGTCCGCGCCCCCGGCACCGCCAGCATAGCGGTGGAGAGCGGGTAGGTGATCTGATCTTCCACCAATTGGGGGGCCTGCCCCGGATAGGAGGTCTTGACGATCACCTGCACATCGGACAGATCCGGCAAGGCATCCAGCGGCGTGCTGCGCATCGCCTGCCAGCCATAGAGGGCGATCACGGCGGTGATGATCAGCACCATGGCCCGTTGTCGCAGGGAGGCACTAATGATCTTTTCTAACATGCTGCCTCCAGACACTTGCGTTGATGATCAGCACCACCAATCAAGAGCCTTTGCCTTAATGAGGCACTGATGATTTTCTCTAGCATCACTGCGCTTCCTTAATGGTTGTGACCGGCATGGGGGTCCGCGCTCTGGCTTTCACTCTGCTGACTCATCCGCCGCAGGCTGCCCTGGATACTGGCCTCGGAGTCGAGCAGGAACTGGCCGGAGACCACCACCCGATCGCCTTCGTTGATCCCCTCGAGGATCTCCGCCTTACCCTGGCTCATCATCCCCAGGCGCACCGGCACCGAGGCAAAGCCGGCATCCTCACGTTGCACCACCACCCGGTTCTCCCGACCGGTGAGGATCAGCGCCTCCGTGGGCACCGTCAGCAGATTGCGCTTAGGCCCACCATACAGCTCGACATCCACCAGGGTGCCGGGGCGCAGCTGCCCCCCTGGCTGATCTTCGGGATTGGGCAGCTTGATCCGAACCTGCATCGCGCGCGTGGTGGGATCCAGCTCCGGATAGATGTAATCGATGCTTCCCTCGATCTCGAACAGCCCCTGGGCGGCAGCGGTCACATCCGCCGGCCTGCCCAGCTCCAGCCAGCTCTGCTCATTCTCAAACACATCGGCGATCACCCAGACGGTAGAGAGATCCACCAGCTCAATCTGGGTCTCTCCGGGCTGAATGTACATGCCATCACGCATCGTCAGGCGGCTCACCACCCCACTGCGATCGGCATAGAAAGGCACGCGGTACAGGCTATCTCCGCTGCGCTCCAGTCGGCGGATCACCGATTCCGAGATCCCCAACAGCTCCAGGCGCAGACGGGCCTTGCGCAGCAACTCACTGCCCCTTTGCTTATCGCTTTTGAGGTAGTCCAGGGCCTGCAGATAATCGTCCTGGGCGTTGATCAGCTCGGGCGAGTAGAGCTCATAGAGCAGATCCCCCTTGGCCACCTGCTGGCCCACCGTCGTCACCGCCAGTTTCTCCACCCAACCGGTCACCCGGGTGTGAACATGATGGATGGCATCCTCGTTGTACTGCACAGTACCCAGAGTCTTGATGTACTGCCACAGAGTGCCACGCTCCACCGCTTCGGTGCGCACACCCAGGGCCTGCTGCATGCCGCCGGAGATCCCCACCACGATCTCCTCGGTGGCCGCCCCCATGGTCACCTGCTCCAGGTTCATGCCACAGATGGGGCAAGTTCCCGGCTCATCGGACACGATATGAGGGTGCATGGGACAAACATACTTGATGGTGCCTTCCGCTGCCGTCTCGGTGCCGGGCAATGCCTCGGGCAGGGGATCCAGGCCCAATGTCTTGGCCTCGCCATGACTGGCATGACTCGCGTGCGCACCCACCTCTTCCTCCTCCTCACCGCTTTGCAAGATCGGCGTCAGGAACATGTTACAGATGGGGCAGCGATCCCCCTTCGCGCCCGTTTCCTCCGGATGCATGGGACAGGCATGAGTATGAGCCGTCCCCTCATGAGCGGCATGCTCCTCACCGTCAGAAGCCACGGCCTCAGTGGGCGTCAGGAACATGTTGCAGATGGGGCAGCGATCCCCCTCTGCGCCCGTTTCCTCCGGATGCATGGGACAGGCATGAGTATGAGCCGTCCCCTCATGAGCGGCATGCTCCTCACCGTCAGAAGCCACGGCCTCAGTGGGCGTCAGGAACATGTTGCAGATGGGGCAGCGATCCCCCTCTGCGCCCGTTTCCTCCGGATGCATGGGACAGGCATGAGTATGAGCCGTCCCCTCATGAGCGGCATGCTCCTCACCGTCAGAAGCCACGGCCTCAGTGGGCGTCAGGAACATGTTGCAGATGGGGCAGCGATCCCCCTCTGCGCCCGTTTCCTCCGGATGCATGGGACAGGCGTGAGTATGAGCCGCCCCCTCATGAGCGGCATGCTCCTTACCGCCAGAAGCCACGGCCTCAGTGGGCGTCAGGAACATATTGCACAGGGCACAACGATCCCCTGCAACCCCGGTTTGCTCCGGATGCATGGGACAGGCATGGGTATGAGCCTGCCGTTGTACGACCGACGGTGACGCCGCCGGCTGCGCTTGGGCCAAGGTCCAGGCCACCGGTGCCAGCATCAAAGCCAGCACGATCGCGGTTGCCACTCGGGTCGTCCTTACAGCGTGCCGGCTCTGGCCGTCACAGTCGCATTTGTTACACATGGCAGGCTCTCCTTCAGGCCTTAGTGATGGCCATGATGACCATGACCGGCCATGGCGCTCTTCTCACTCATGGGCGTCAGGGCCATACCACACTTCGGACACTCATCGCCTTCATGACCGAGGATCTTCGGGTGCATGGGGCAGTGGTAGACCGAGGCGCTGTCGCCCCCTTTGGGCTCCAGCCACATGCCACATTTTGGACAGCTGTCCCCCTTTACCCCGGTCACTTCCGGGTGCATGGGGCAATCATGGGTATGAACCGCTGCGTGTCCGGCCACAGGCTCCAACTTCATGCCGCACTTGGGGCATTCATCACCGGCCTGACCGGTGATCTTGGGGTGCATAGGGCAGGCATGGGTATCGGCCCCAGCCACCATCTTACCCATCTTATGATGACCATGGTGACCGGCATGGGCTCCCTGGTGTGGACAATCTTTTGTTTCACCGGACGCCCCCTTGTGCTTTGCGCAACAGGAGGCCTTGCCAGAGTGGGATTGGGCTTGAGCGTGGGGACAGTGATGCTCGGCAGCGGACTCGGCGGCGTGAGCGGGCACAAAGGAAAACAGGATCGCCGCAGCGGCGACCATCAATACGGGAAAGGACAGCTTGGTCATGATGACTCCAAATTATTCGTTACCACCGAGCGTTCTCGGCGGCAGATACAACAGGCTGGCGAATAGGGATCGCAACAGCACGTCCCGAGCAAAACTCAGTACGGACAACAGGTTCGAATAAAAGGGATCAGGCTATCGGAGGAGGACTGTCGACCGACAGAACCACGGCATGAAAGGTCTGGATCTTCCCGGCGCACCGCTGCGGCCGAGAGGGCAAGGAAAAGGTTACCTGACTGACAAGGGCCACCCCGGCTGGACTGAACACCTTGCACTGCCCACATTCGCCCTCACAGGGCGTCTTGGCATCATGGCAATCGACCGGCATGGGCTCATCACAGCAGTCATGCTGGGCCATCGCCATCCTATCGCAATGTGGTTCCGGGGTGGATTGAGCATGGTCGTCATGCGCCATGGTGGTCATATCGACCGGCATCGACGGCATCAAATGGACACGAGCAACCGCACCCTGAGCAAACAGGGCGAAGATCAGCATAAGCACACTGAGCAGTCGCATCGATATATTATCCTTCACAAATATAAGTCACAGTGTGACCCAAAAGGGACACTCTGCCAAACCATAACATTCACATTTTGCGCCAGTTCACAAAGAGTTGGAGTTTGACCCTCACCGTCGCACCGAACATCTGGACGACGACCAGCACAAAGAGACCAGCCATTGACCGGCTCAATCACCTTGCCAAAGCGACGAGCCAAAGAAAGAGCGAAATAGCTAACCAATGATCCGCTCAGCAAAGGGAAGAAAGATCTCATTGACCCTCAGTGGCCGCTCAGAGAGGAAAAATTGACGACTGCGGCCCCATAAAGCGGACGCGACCGCCTGCCCCTGCTCCCGAGCCACCTCGGCCGCTCGACTCTCAGGGGAGTACCTTTGCACCGTCAATGGTCCCTTACGCATCCGAGCACTGCCAAACAGGGCCTCCCCCAAGGGTTGACTGCCCAGGTTCTGAAAATCGATATCCCCCGCGGCAAAAGTCGCCAGAGGCACCTCGGTCAACGCATAGACCCAGGGCACACCATCCAACCTGAGCAAAACCTCTCGGCACCAGATGGGCTCGGCGGCCTGCCACCCGGGTCCCGCCTGGGCAGCCGGAGCCCGCCACTCACACAGACACTCCACCTCGAATCGACGGCACTGGGTCTTCAATCTCAGGGTCAGTGAGTTGGGATCGGTCAACCAGCTAGCCAGAGCAGGGCCTGGCTCTAGGGCATCGATGAGGGTTACGGCTTGCATCCGGGGTCCTTTGGGTCAGCGTAGCCCAATAGTATCAGACCCCATCGACTTGCCAAAACCGCCACGAGAAAGGTAGATTTCAAATAATCCACCTGTGGGAGAAAATACTTGTGAAGACCCTGATTGGCCTACTTATTGCTGCGATAATGGTCATCTCGCCTGCCCAGGCAGACATCCATGCCAAGCTGACAGCAGGGGATGTCGCCCACGATAACTACGGCTACTATGGCCTGGAGCCGGAGATCGTCACCAACTACCTGACCGAGGGACGCCGCTTTGGTTATGTCCGGGTCGAGGTCGAATTAATGCTCAAAGATCTCGAGACCATTGAGATCGTCGAGCACCATGCGCCCCTGATCCGCGCCACTGTCGTGGAGATCCTGGGGCAACAGAGTGAAGCCCAGATCAAATCCCTCACCGGGCGAGAAGCGATCCGGCGGGACTGCTTTGATACCATCAACGCCATCCTGACCGAGGAGACCGGCCAACCCCTGCTGGCCAACCTGCTGTTCACCAAATACCTGTATGACTGAACGAGATGTAGGGCAGTGTTAGCTCGCGTAGCGAGCGTAACCTGCCATCCACATCTCGTCGAAGTGCAGGGCCGCTCTTTCATCAAAAAGCCCGTGATGCAAAGCGTCACGGGCTTTTTGCTGTCTGCAAAGTGACGCTTATCGTCGCGTCCGACTGTCCAGCAGGGCCTGAGCCACGCCGACCAACAGTCCTCCCAGGTGGGCATAGTTGGCCATGTTCATCATCCCCATAAAGCCCAGCACCAGCCAGAGCAGCAGGAAGCCGACATAGGCCGGCGGCAGCGCCAGGGGCGAATGGGGGTTGAAGCGACCGCTGATCCAGCAATAGCCCACCAGAGCGTAGACCACCCCGGACAGGCCGCCGAAGTTGGGTCCCACCAGGGCAAACTGCGCCAGGTTGGGCAAGGTTCCCGCCACCAACAGCAAGATGGCCAAGGTACCAGCGCCACGCTCCCGCTCGATACGCCCCCCCAGATACCACCACCACAACAGGTTGAACACCACATGCATGGCAGAAAAATGGATCACCGATGGGGTGAAGAAGCGCCACCACTGTCCACTGGCCATCGCCTCCCAGCTGGCAAAGAAGTGGGTCGCATTAAAGATGCTTTGGGCAAAGCCAATGTTCCAAAACAGCCAGATCCCACCACACACAATCAACAGCGACAGGGTCAAGGGCCCAGACTGAGTGATCAACGACTGGAGAAACTGCAATCCGGGCGCACCGTAATCGAACCTGGCACCCTCACCACGCTGTGGCACCGCGCCGGACTCCCAGGAGGCGGCCATATAGCGACGGTGGTAAGGATCGGCCAGGAAGCGTTCATACTCCTCACGACCCCGATGATACAGGGGGGCTTCTACCACAATGGCGATCCCATCCTCGGCCGGCTGCAACTGAGCCGCGATCCCCTGGGTCGCCATATAGTCCACCAGCGCCTGGGCGGCACGAGGATCGCCGAGGACGCCGACTTCCATCATTCGCCCGTCTCCTGGGCCGCCAGTTGCTGTGTCAGGCGGTGTTTACTCCAGCCCTCGAAACCGCCATCCAGGCTATAGACCTGCTCGAAGCCCTGCTCGGCCAGGTAGGCGGCGGCTCCTTGGCTGGAGATCCCGTGGTAGCAGCACACCACCAGGGGATCGTCGAACTCGGCATTGAGAATAAATTCGGCCAGGTTGCCATTGTGCAGATGCACGGCTCCTGGAATGTGCCCCGCCGCATAGGCATTGGCATCACGGATATCGACGATCTGCACCCCGTCCTGTTCGGCCAGGGCATCAAACTGTGCCAGAGGCAGGCATTGATACTGGGTCATAAGGATCTCTGCTAAACACTTTGCTCCAGTGTACTGACAGCGGCGTAGAGAAACAAAATGCGATGATCTCGCCACCGTCGACGGAGGCCGTTTTTTGTTGATGGCCTGTGCAGCGGTCGATCACGCCGCTGCGCGGCTAACCAACCCGACGAAACTAAGGGTGAACCTAGCTCTACATAGGGAGGCTTAGCGCAGCGTAAGCCATCGTTTTCCAGCTCCTGAATCAACGCGGTGACCCACCATAATGTGCAACGGCAGGTTACGCCGCTGCGCGGCTAACCTGCCCTAGGAAACTAAATTGGTTTGTCGCGCTGGCGACGGCAGCTTAGCTCTTTGAAGAGAGTGAGGCTTCGCCCGGCTACGCGCCCGCCACAACCCCCTTTGCCTTCACTGCGGCGGCTCCTGACGAGTCTTTTACGTTGAGTCATGCTTCGCCAGAAACAGCGGTAACTCAACCTCCAGAGTCGGAGCCGTCCTCGACGTCGGCGAAAAGACGGGTGGAGCATCAGCCCAAGTCAACCACCCAGGCCCATGAAACCACACTCGCAAAAAGGCCCCGATCCCACTGGGGGATCAGGGCCTGGAGCAATTCAGCGAAAGATCCTGCACATGAGACCCGGGTTAGGCGACGGGCTCATGATCCCCGCTGACACGCCCCAGAAATCGAACTCAATAACTGGTATCGACCGCCTTGGGCGGAAAACGCCGGTAGAGGGTCGGCAGCACCAACAGGGTAAGCAGGGTCGAAGTGATCAAGCCGCCGATGATCACCATCGCCAGGGGGCGCTGCACCTCGGAGCCCACACCGGAAGAGAGGATCACGGGAATAAGCCCCAATGCCGAGGTCAGCGCGGTCATCAGCACAGGACGCAAGCGGCTGATCGCCCCCTCAAACACCGCCGTTCCCAGCGCTTCACCAGTCGCCAGCCGCTGGTTGATGGCGTCCACCAGCACCACGCCGTTGAGCACCGCCAAACCAAACAGGGTGATAAAGCCGATGGAGGACGGCACCGACAGATAGGTGCCGGTGATCCACAAGCTCAACACCCCGCCGATCAGCGCCAGCGGGACGTTAGCCATCACCAGCATCGCCTGACCCACGGAGCCAAAGGAGAAGAACAGCAACAGGGCGATCAGCGCCACCGAGATCGGCACCACGATGGCCAGGCGCTTTTGCGCCCGCTGCTGACTCTCATACTGGCCGCCGATCTGCACCGCGTAACCGGCGGGCAAGTCCGCCTCGGCCTCGATGATTGCGTAGATATCGCTGACCACAGAGCCCATGTCCCGGCCCACCACGTTGGCCTGGATCACCACCCGGCGCTGCACGTCGTCGCGCCGAATGTTGGGCGGCGCGGATTCCATGGCGATCTCGGCGACGTCCCCCATGCGCACCAGGGCGCCGTCGGGGCTGCGCAGCACCAGGTTGGCCAGCGCATCCGGATCCTGACGGAAGGACTCCTGGTAACGCACCTGGATGTCGTAACGGGCGTTGCCATCGATCACCTGACCGGCGTTGACGCCCCCGACACCGTCGGACACCAGCTGCAGCACCTGATCCACCGTCATGCCATAGCGTGCCAGGGCGTAGCGATCCGGCCGCACCACCAGCTGCAGCTCGCCGGCGATCTGCTCCATTGCCACGTCGGAGGCACCGTCGACGCGTTGCACCAGGGCTTCGATCTCACCCCCTTTGTCGGCCAGCACATCCAGATCCGGGCCGAACAGCTTGATCGCCAGTTGGGCGCGCACCCCGGACAACAGCTCATCCACTCGGGTGGCGATGGGCTGGGAGAAGGTCAGCAGCAAACCCGGATGAACCGACAGCTTGGCCTCCATCAGCGCCTGCAACTCAAAGCGATCCCGGGCCGAGGTCCACTGCTCAATGGGCAGCACCCCAACGTAGATCTCGATGTTGTTGATCGGCTCGGGATCGCCGCCTATTTCTGGGGCACCAATGCGGCTGACCGCATAGGTAACCTCGGGAAACTCCATCAGCAGGGCTTCCAGCTTGGGTGCCACCGCCAGCGAGGTCTCCAGGCTGGCGGTGGGGGCCAGGGTCACCCGGATATTGAGCGTCCCCTCCTCCAGCTCAGGCACGAACTCGGTGCCCAGGCGCGGCACCACCAGTGCCGTGGCCAGCAGCAACGCCAGCGCACTGGCCACCACCGCCTTGGGCTGGTCGATCACTCGACCCAGCAGCCGCCGGTAGCCGTTTTCGATCGGTACCAGCAGCGGGCTGGGTTTGACCTCCACCGGCTTGGGGAACAGATAGGCCGCCAGCGCCGGCACCACCACCAGGGCGGTAAACAGCGCCGCCAGCATGGCCAGGATGATGCTCACCGCCATCGGCTGAAACATCTTGCCCTCCACCCCCTCCAGGGTGAACAGGGGCGCAAACACCACGATGATGATGCTGGTAGCGAAGAACACCGGCCGTGCCACAGCTTTGGCCGCCTCGGCGATGCGCTGGCGTGCCGTCTGGCTACCTTTCGCCGACAACTGCTTGAAGATGTTTTCCGCCATCACCACCGAGCCATCCACCAGCATCCCGATGGCCACGGCCAGGCCGCCCAGGGACATCAGGTTGGCAGAGAGGCCAAAGTAGGCCATCACCATCAGGGTCAAACCGATAGCGATGGGAATGGACACCAGCACCAGCAGCGTGGCCCGCAGATTGAGCAGGAACAGCGCCAGGATCACCACGATCAGCACGAAGGCGATGGCCAGCGCGTCCCGCACCGTGGTGACCGCCTTGGCCACCAGATCGGCGTTATCATAGTAGGGCTCCAGCACCACACCATCCGGCAGGGCCGCGCGGATCTGCGGCAGTCGCGCCTTGATGGCATCAATGGTGGTCTTGGTGTTGGCGCCCATGCGCTTGAGCACCACGCCGGAGACCACTTCGCCCAGGGCCTCCACTTGCCCTTCGTCATTGCGACGGGTCATGGTCAGGGCACCCACCCGGATCTCCGAGCCAAAGCCGACCTCCGCCACCTCTGCCACCGTGATCGGCGTGCCGTTGAAGGTGATCAGCGGCAGCGCCCGGATCGCATCCAGCCCGGCTTCACCGGCCGGTATAAAGCCGTAGCCCCGCACCACGAACTGCTCCTCGCCCCGGGGCATAAACCAGCCGCCGGTGTTGCGGTTGTTGCCCTCCAGCGCCGCCGTCAGATCGTCCAGGGTCAGACCGAACGCCAGCAACTTGTCCGGATCAACCCGCACCTGGTATTGGCGCACTTCGCCACCAAAAGAGAGCACTTCGGTGACGCCGTCCACCGGCATCAGCATCAACTTCACCAGGGTGTCGTTGAGCGAACGCAGTTGCATGATGTCATAGCCACTGCCCGGCTCGGCCCGCAGCAGATACTGGTAGATCTGACCCAGACCCGAGGTATTGGGACCCATCTCCGGGGTGCCGACGCCGTCGGGAATGATCTCCCGCGCCTCCTGCAGCTGGGCATTGACCTGCTGACGGGCAAAGTAGATATCTGTGCCCTCTTCGAACACCACAGTCACCATGGAGAAGCCGGTGCGGGACAGTGAGCGCACCTGAGTCACCCCAGGCAGGGCGTACATAGACGCCTCCAGTGGGTAGGTGATCAGTTGCTCCACCTCCTCCGCCGCCAGCCCTTGCGCAGCGGTATTGATGTCGACCTGGATGTTGGTCACATCGGGAAAGGCGTCGAGATCCAGTTTCGGCACCAGCGCCAGGACGCCACCTAAAGCGGCCAGCAGCAAGAGCACCACCAGCAGGCGGTTATGAACGGCCCAGCTCGTCAGTCTATCCAACATGATCGCCCCCCTTCGCGGCGAGGCACACGATACGGCACGGATGCACCGCACTCTCCCCAAGAACCGTCAATCTATCCAACATGATCGCCTCCCATCACGGCAAAACCGAGCGTATGGCTAAGGTGCACGGCACCCTCTTTAAAAACCGTTAATCCGTCTAACATGGTCGGTCCGCCTTAGTGATCGTGCGGATCAAAGCCCGCCTTCATCAGTTCGGAATTGAGGAAGAAGGCGCCGCGCACCACCACCTGCTGGCCGGCTGTCAGACCCGCGATCAGGTTCTGACCGCGTTGGCTCTGCAACACCTCGACTTCGACCATCTCAAACCGATCGGCATCGTCCTGAGCCAGGGTAAACACCGCCCAGTCGCCATCCGGCCCACGCACCAGGGCGCTGTCCGGCAGCACCACTCCCTGATAGGCGCTCTGCACCAAGTAGGCACTGGCGAACTCACCAACGTGCAGCTGGTGCTGCGCGTTGTCGATCTGCAAGCGCACGGATTCGGTCCGTGTCTGTGGATCCATTCGGTGCTCTCGGCCGATCACTTTCGCGTTATGACGCAGGCCCCCGGCCTCCACCACCAGGGTGTCGCCCAGCGCGACGCTGTCCACCAGGCTGGGCGGCACCTTGGCCTCGACCCACAGCTGGGACTCGTCGGCCAACTGCATCAGCGGCGTGTTGGCGTCGATGTTCAATCCCAAGATCAGATCGTCCTGCTGGACAATGCCGCCGATGGGCGCTTGATAGACGAAGTTGCCCAACTCGGTTTTGGGATCGTTCAGGGCGGCGATCTGGGCCTCGGTCATGCCGATGGCGATCAGATCCAGTTTGCGGGTCTGCACATCGATGCGGGCCTGCTGGAAGCGACTGCCGGAGACCGCCTGGCGGCCCAGCTCGGAGACCCGCTGCCACTCCGCCACGGCCAGCAGGTAATCGCCCTGCAGCCGGGCGATCTCACTGGAGAGCAGAGTAAACAGCGGCTGGCCGGCGGTGACGGTGGCACCGGCGTTGACGTGGCGCGCGCTGACGCGAACGGTGATCGGCAAGGAGATCTGCTGAGTCAGGGCCGGGTTGGCGACGATCTGGGCCGGGGCGCGACCATCGAAGCGGAACTCGCTGACGACCACACGATCCAGGGCGATCCCCGCCAGGGCGCGCTGCTCGGCGTCAAAGCGCAACTCTGGCTCCGCCTCTTCGTCGTCATGGCCGTGGCCCCCGTGCGGATCGGCATCGTCATGTGCTTCGTCGCCATGCTCATCATCGCCGTCGCGGTGATCATCGTGCGCATCATGACGCTCGATCTCTTGCTCATGCTCATGCTCATGCTCATGCTCGGCATGGCCCTCGAGGGTGGACTCGCTCACCACCGCCGCAGTGGCTGGGTGGTCGTGGCCGTCGCTGGCCAGCAGGGGGGTAGCCGTAAACGACAGAGTCAGCAACGCCGCCGCGAACGGGGAGAATTTCAGGGTATTCATGGTTTGTTCCTCAAGACGTTAACGGGCTTGGCGTTGTTGCAGCCAAAGCTCCAGATCACCGCGGCTGGCCATCAGCGCCAGCCAGGTGCGGGCGCGCTCGGCGCGCAACTGCGCACCACTGGCCCAGGTGTCGGTCAGCTGTTGCTGGGATTGCAGATAGTCGGTGGTGGTGATCTCACCGCCCCGCCACTGCCGCTCCAGCAGTGTCTGACTGTCCTGCAGTGGGCCATCGGCCAACCCATGCCACTGGGCTACGCTGTCGCTGTACAACGCCAGTTGCTGGCGCAGGGCATCGAGCTCAATGTCCAGATCGCGCTGCTGACGGAGGAACTCCTGCTCGGCGATGATGATCCCCTGATTGGCCTGGGCGATCTCACCGCTGAAGCGGTTACGGATGTTAAGGGGGATGGCTACACCGACACTGAGGCTTTGATCCTTGCCGTCACTCCTGGCGCCGACACTGAAGGTGGGATCGGCCTTGGCCTGGCCCTGGCTCAAACTGAATTCGGCACGAGCCGCCTTCACCGCCTGATAGGCCGGTTGCAGGGCAGGTAAGCGGGTACGGTCGACCGGGGTCGGCGCAGGCAGTGCGCCCAACGCCAGAGATCGCGCCCGGGCCAAAGACAACAGGGGCTCGCCCCCCAAGCGACTCAGCGCCGCCTCGGCTTCGATCAACGCCCGCTGGCTGTCGCTGCGCGACGCCGCCAGACGGGCCAATTCCAACTGCAGCAACTGACGATCCAGCGGGGCGATCTCCCCCACCTTCACCATCTGCTGCGCCAGACTCATCATGACTTCGGTGCGCTGCTGCGTCTGCTCTGTGTAGGTATCGGTCTGGCGCGCCAGATCCAGATCCACCCAGGCGGTCAACAGGGCCGCCAGCTGGTCATTGCGCAGCAGGGCGTATTCGGCCAGCGCCTGCTGCGCCTGCAGTTGCGCCAGACGGGTTTGCAGACCGCGCTTATCGCCCCGGTCATAGCCCTGGCTGAGTGACAGGCTGTACTCGATCTCATCTTCACCGCCGAAATTCTCGGCTTCCAGGCCCAGCTCCGGGTTGTAGAGGGCCTGATCGGCGGTCTCCACCGCCAGTTGTTGTTGCCTGAGGCGCGCCGCCTCGGTTTGGATCTGTGGCAGTCGTTCAAGCTGGGTCAATATCGACTCGCTCAATGCACTACTGCGCAGATCCGCCGCCGCATTCTCGGCGGCAAGACTGACTGGCGAAAGGCAAACGCCCAGCGCCAGTGGCAGTGCCCAATAACGGGCACGGGAAATAATTTTCATGGATCTATCCTGCGAAAAGGAAAATCAGGCCAACGCCTTTGAACAAAAGCGGGCCCAGTTTGGCTTTAGCAAGATCAGGCTATGGGAGGGGGGGAAGCGGAGGTTAAAGCGGGCGGCAGGTAGCCATGGCTTGTCGTGGCAACCCACTCAGCCCGTGGCACGATTGGCATCGCCGACTCGACGACGATGGCGGTCGGGGCACTGTGGCAGCCACATTGAGTACACAGCTCCATCTTGGAGGCGTCACTGTGGCTCGCCTGGCTGGGCTCATCGTAAGATTGCGCCAGTCCATCCAGCTTAATGTGCTGGTGTGCTTCGGGGGCATGAGAGTCATCGGCGGGCGCCAGGTGCCATTGATGCCCCCCTAGACCGGCCATGGCGGTCTGGGCGAACAACATCAAGATCAAGGCGGCGATCGTCTGGCGCATGACACTCACAAAGTAAAAGGACTGAAAGTAAGAGGGAGGTAATCACTGAGAGTTCCCTAAGCCGTAAACTTTTACACAGGAACCACATTCAGAACAAGGCGGAAGGCGCACGAACCCACTTACCGGATACAACAACGCCCTCCCGAAGGAAGGCGTTGATATCACAGCAATGGCGCTTAATCCCAGTTGAGGATCACCTTGCCGGACTGACCGGATCCCATCACCTCGAAGCCCTTCTGGAACTCATCGATGGGGAACTGGTGGGTGATGATCGGGCTGATATCCAAACCGGACTGCAGCAAGCTGGCCATCTTGTACCAGGTCTCGAACATCTCCCGGCCGTAGATCCCTTTGATCACCAAGCCTTTGAAGATCACCTGATCCCAGTCAATACCCATGTCACCCGGTGGAATACCCAGCAGGGCGATCTTACCGCCATGGTTCATCGCTTCGAGCATGCCGCTGAAGGCCGAAGGCACACCGGACATCTCCAGGCCCACATCAAAGCCCTCGGTCATGCCCAGATCGGCCATCACATGCTGCAACTCCTCCTTGGCCACGTTGACGGTACGGGTCGCACCCATCTTGGCCGCCAGCTCCAGGCGGTATTCGTTGACGTCGGTGATCACCACATGACGGGCGCCCACGTGCTTGGCCACGGCCGCAGCCATGATGCCGATGGGACCAGCCCCTGTGATCAGGACATCTTCACCCACCAGATCAAAGCTCAGGGCGGTGTGTACCGCGTTGCCCAGCGGGTCGAACACCGAGGCCAGTTCATCGCTGATGTCATCGGGGATCTTGAAGGCGTTGAAGGCCGGCAGCACCAGGTACTCGGCAAAGGAGCCCTGACGGTTGACGCCAATGCCCGTGGTGTTGCGGCACAGGTGAGTACGGCCACCACGGCAGTTGCGGCAATGGCCACACACCAGATGGCCCTCGCCGGAGACGCGATCGCCGATCTCGAAGCCTTTCACTTCCTGACCAACCTTAACCACTTCGCCCACATACTCGTGGCCCACGACCATGGGCACCGGAATGGTCTTTTGCGACCACTCGTCCCAGTTGTAGATGTGCATGTCGGTGCCGCAGATCGCGGTCTTGCGGATCTTGATCAGGATGTCGTTGTGGCCGATCTCTGGCTTCGGTGCATCCACCATCCAGATCCCTTTTTCCGGGTGCAGCTTGGAAAGAGCTTTCATGGTGGCTTCCTCAGATGATCTTCAGTTCTTTACCGATGCGGATAAAGGCTTCGATCGCCTTATCCATCTGCGCATCAGTATGGGCGGCGGACATCTGGGTGCGAATGCGGGCCTGACCCTTGGGCACCACGGGGAAGGAGAAGCCCACGACATAAATGCCTTCCGCCAGCAGGCGGTCGGCAAACTCGGCGGCCAGCGCCGCATCGCCGATCATCACCGGGATGATGGCGTGCTCGGCACCGGCCAGGGTGAAGCCCGCCGCGCCCATTTCTCGGCGGAAGCGCTCGGCATTCGCGTACAGACGGGCACGCAGCGCAGCGCCATCCGCCATCATGTCGATCACTCGAATGGAGGCGGAAACAATGGCCGGAGCCAGGGAGTTGGAAAACAGGTAGGGACGGGAGCGCTGACGCAGCCAGTCGATCACCTCTTTCTTACCGGAAGTGAAACCGCCGGACGCACCGCCCAAAGCCTTACCCAGGGTGCCGGTGATGATGTCGACCCGATCCATCACACCACAGTGCTCATGGGTACCACGACCACCTTCACCGACGAATCCTACGGCGTGGGAGTCATCCACCATCACCAGGGCGCCATATTGGTCCGCCAGATCGCACACGGCTTCCAGGTTGGCGATCACGCCGTCCATGGAGAACACACCGTCGGTGGCGATCATGATGTTGCGAGCACCGGCTTCCTTTGCCGCCTTCAGGCAGTTTTCCAGTTCGACCATATTGTTGTTGGCGTAGCGGAAACGCTTGGCCTTACACAGACGCACGCCGTCGATGATGGAGGCGTGGTTCAGCGCATCGGAGATGATGGCATCTTCCGCTGTCAGCAGGGTCTCGAACAGACCGGCGTTGGCGTCGAAGCAGGAGGAGTAGAGGATGGTGTCTTCCATGCCCAAGAACTCGGACAGCTTCTGCTCCAAAGTCTTGTGGATGTCCTGGGTACCGCAGATAAAGCGCACCGAGGCCATACCAAAGCCGTGATCATCCAGGCCAGCTTTCGCCGCTTTGATCAGCTCAGGGTGGTTGGCCAGACCCAGGTAGTTGTTGGCACAGAAGTTCACCACCTGATCGCCGCTGGCAACGGTGATGGCGGTTTGTTGGGCGGTGGTGATCACGCGCTCGCTTTTGTACAAGCCGTCCGCTTTGACCTGATCGATCTGATCACGGATCTGCTGATAGAAGGCAGAGGTAGACATGTTTTCTCCTGGAACACCGGGATCGGTGGAATAATATTGCCCATCATTCTAACGCTGGCCAAAGTAAGTTTCAGCTCAGTTGAAGCAAACCAATCATAGTGGCTGTAAATCGATCAGAATAAGGACTTTGACACTAAAGCGCTGGCTGTGCGAGGGCACGGTAGTGGGCCACCAAGGCCTCGAATTCGGCTCTTGACTCGGCACTCACATAACCATGAAACAGGGCCAGCACCTGCAGTACTCCCTGGTACACCATGGTCTCGGTGATGGGAGACTCCAGATGTTGAGTGTAGAGGTGACTGATCCAATGGGTCACCACCAGCTTGATCCCCTCGGCAAAGGACTCGAGGTACGCCTCTTCCATCGTCAGCACCCCCTGCTGCTTGAGCAACTTAAGGGTGGTGATCGCATCCGCCAACACCTTGTGATGGGCTGCCAGGTATCGTTTGTGCAACTCAGGATCCCTTGAGAGGATGTCCGACAGGCTGGCGTAGAGGAAACGGAAGCGCCACATCCCCTGGAACATGCTGTCCAGATAGCGCTGCATCAGGCTGGATGGGTTGTCGTCGTGCGGCGTAAAGCCCTCGGCCAGGTACTGTTCGTACTCGGCAAAAATGGCACGAATGATCTGTTCTTTATTGCGAAAATGGTAATACAGGTTACCCGGGCTCATCCCCAGATGCGCCGCGATATGGTTGGTGGTGGTGGCGCGTTCGCCATGTTCGTTGAACAAGGCACAGCTGGCCTCGATAATGCGTTGCTTGGTCTTCACGTGAGTCCCACCATGGGTAATGTGCCGATGATGTCCGGAGTTTGTACAGATGTGCGCTAGGTTAGCATCGCCCTCCCGCCATTTGAAAGCCTAGGCGCCCTTCCCTATCATCAGGCCAACTTTGTTCGGAACGCCATTATGAATCGCTTAATTTACAGCCTGATCCTGACCCTCCTGCTGCCGCTGGTACTGCTCTACCTACTCTGGCGTAGCCGCAAAGAGCCAGCCTATCGGCAGCGCCTCGGCGAACGCCTGACCCGGGTGCTGCCTCGCCAAGGCGGTGGGATCCTGGTGCACTGCGCCTCCATGGGGGAGACCCTGGCCGCCCTGCCCCTGATCCGGGCCCTGCAGGAGCGCTACCCGAACAAGCCCCTGACCATCACCTCCACCACCCCAACGGGCTCGGCCCAGGTTCAACAACAGTTCGGCGATAGCGTCCAGCACTGCTACCTGCCACTGGATCTGCCCGCCCCCTGCCGGCGCTTCATCCAGGCACTCCAGCCCGAACTGGTGGTCATGGTGGAAACCGAGCTGTGGCCCAACCTGATCCATGCCGCCAAGGCCCAAGGCGCGCGCGTGATGATCACCAATGCCCGCCTGTCGGCCCGCTCGGCAAAGGGCTACGCCCGTTTTCCCGCTTTGGTGGGCCCCATGCTGGCTCAGATCGATGGCGTAGCGATGCAAAACGAAGTGGATGGCGAACGCCTGGTGTCACTGGGACTGGATCCGGCCAAGCTGACGGTATGCGGCAGCCTCAAGTTCGATCTGGCCGCCAAGCCCGATCTGGCCTCAGGAGCGATGCGGCGGGAACGACTCGGCAATCGCAGCGTCTGGTGTGCCGGTTCGACCCATCCCGGTGAATTTGAGCAGGCTCTGGAGGCACACCGCCAGCTGCTGTCGATGCATCCGGATCTGCTGCTGATCCTGGTGCCCCGTCATCCGCAACAGTTTGAGCCAGCCTTCACCCTCAGCCAGCAAAGCGGATTTGCCACCGCCCGGCGCAGTGAAGGGGACAGGGTCGATCCCAAGGTTCAGGTACTGATCGGCGATACCATGGGGGAGCTGCTGTCACTCTATGGCCTGGCGGATGCCTGTTTCGTCGGTGGCAGCCTGATCGAGCGCGGCGGCCACAATCCGCTGGAGCCGGCAGCACTGGCCAAGCCGGTGCTGATGGGACCGCACTACTTCAACTTCGCCGAGATCGGCAAAACCCTCACCCTGGCCAACGCCATGAAGGTGATCAACAACGGCGATGAACTGGCGGACCAACTGGAGCACCTGCTCTCCCTGCCTGCCCAGGCTCAGGCCATGGGTAAGCTGGGGCGACGAGTGGTGGAGATCAATCGTGGCGCCACCCAGCGCCAACTGGCGGTCGCGGAAGCACTGCTCGATAACAAGCGACGGGAAGCTGAGGGTTGATCAGTCTGGCGGTGACACAAGCGCTGTTCGATAACGAACGACGGGAAGCTGAGGGTTGATCAGTCTCGTCAGCTTACGCGGCTGCGCCGCTAAGCTAACCTACGAAGCGGCTCCTGCTCTTTCCTAGAACCTAGCAGGGCGAAGCCCGCCCGGAAACCTGGGCCCCCGGCTCAGGCTGCCGTGTACCCCTCAATCAGCGCAGGCCAGTCCCGCTCCGGCACCCAATGCAACTCCTCAACCCGGCCCAGCTCCTTGTGCAGGGAGCGCTTGAGCCGTTCCATATTGGCCTTCATCCACCCCTTGTGAGGGCGACGTCGCTCTCCCCGGTCGAAATCGATCAGGTAATACTCGCCACCACTTTGCAGGATATTGCGCGCATTCAGATCCGCGTGGTAGATCCCGGCATCATGGAAGCGGGCGATCATTGCCCCCACCTTGCGCCACTCCCGCTTACCCAAAGGTCCCTGCTGCAACGCGCCCACCAGATCCCGGCTGTCCGGCAGCTTCATGGTGATCAGATCGGCCCGGTAACGACCAAACAGCCGAGTCAAACGGGCGGCTACCGGCTGGGCAACCGGCAAACCCTGCTGCCACATCCACTCCATCAGGGCCATCTCCCGGTAGGGCCGGCTACGCTCCACGCCCGTGTAGAGGAAGGTGTCATTTAGCAGCTTGGCCGGCAAACCACCGCGCCAGTAATGACGCAGCACACACTCCCCCTCTTGCAGGGCAAAAAACCAGGCCGGATTACGACCGGAAGCATCGGAGCTGCCGGTCAGCCAGCCCTGTTGCTTCAACCATTGGGGGTCAAAACACTGGGGAGAAAAGTCGGTACTGGCGATGTGATTGGCCAAAAACAGGGTGTGCGGAGCTTGCTGTAGGGTTTTCATCGTTAAGGGGATCCTTGGTTGAACTCGCTATTTTATTTACAATCCGCAATCCAGAGCAAACTCAGGTAGTCCCACACCCATGTCCAAACACAGCGCCCTGCTTCACGCCCCCAGCTCCATCTGTATTCTGCGGCTGTCCGCCATCGGCGATGTCTGCCATGCGGTGGCCATGGTGCAGGCGATCCAGCGGCGCCACCCCCAGGCGGCCATCACCTGGATTGTGGGTAAGGTGGAAGCCATGCTGCTCAAAGATCTTCCCGGGGTCGAGTTTGTGATCTTCGATAAAGGCCTCGGCAACAAAGCCTATGGCGATCTCTGGCAGCGCCTAAAGGGGCGCCAGTTCGACGTACTGCTGCATATGCAGGTCGCCCTGCGAGCCAATATCGCCAGCCTCGGGATCAAGGCCAAGGTGAAAGTGGGCTTTGACAAGGCCCGCTGCAAAGAGGGTCACAGCCTGGTGACCAACCATCGCATCGCCGCCCAAACTGCCCCACACGTCCTCGACGGCTTTATGGCCTTCGCCAAGGAGCTGGACGTCCGTGATCTCCAGCCCAGCTGGCAGATCCCGGTGAGCGACGCCGACTGCGCATTTGCCGCCGAGCAGATCCCCGACGAACAACGCACCCTGGTGATCTGTCCCGCCGCCAGTAAGGCCGAGCGCAACTGGCTGCCCGAGCGCTACGCCGCCGTGGCCGATGCGGCCGCCGAGCAGGGACTTAAGATCCTGGTCTGTGGTGGCCCGACTGAGATGGAGCGAGAGCTGGCCGACGCCATCCAGTCCCACACACAAACCAAGCTGACCAACCTGGTGGGCCAAACCAGCCTCAAGCAACTGCTGGCTCTGCTCGGCCGCGCCACCCTGGTGCTGGCACCCGATACCGGTCCGGCTCATATGGCCACGACCCAGGGTACCCCGGTCATCGGCCTGTACGCCCACTCCAACCCTGGGCGTACCGGCCCCTACCTCTCCCAGCAGTACGTCGCCTCCACCTATCGCCAACACGTTGAAGCCCAACAGGGCAAGCCCCTCAAGCGGATCCCCTGGGGGACCCGGGCCAAGGGCAGCGAGCTGATGCGCAGCATCGAAGTCGCTCCTGTGCTGATGATCCTCAACACCCTGCTGGCCCGCCTCTAAGGGCTTTCCCTCTTAACTCCAGGTAGGCAAATAGCGCCTATGCTGATACAGGCTGGCACCTTAGGTGCCAGCCTGTATCGTTTGGGAAAGGGGAAAAGCATGAAAGTCACCGTCTTTGGGGTGGGTTATGTCGGCCTGGTGCAGGCCGCCGTCATGGCAGAGTTTGGCCACAGCGTCTGTTGTGTCGACGTCGATCAGGCCAAGATGGAACGACTGCAGCGGGGGGAGATCCCCATTTTTGAACCGGGACTGGAGTCCATGGTTCGCCACAACCATCAGGCGGGAAGGCTGCAATTTACCACCGATCCCAAGGCGGGGACGGATCACGGCGAGGTGATCTTCATCGCCGTGGGCACCCCGCCGGATGAGGATGGCAGCGCCGATCTCAAGTACGTGCTGGCCGTAGCCACCACCATCGCCGAGCATATGACCGCCCCCCGGGTGGTGGTCAACAAGTCGACAGTCCCGGTCGGCACCGCCGACAAAGTAAAGGCCAGGATCGCTGAGGTATTGGCCCAACGCGGCGCCGAGATCCCCTTTCAGGTGGTATCCAACCCAGAGTTCCTCAAAGAGGGCGCCGCCGTTGCCGACTGCATGCGCCCGGACCGCATCGTGATCGGCAGTGACGACGCCGAGGCCATCGCCATCATGCAGGAGCTGTACGAACCCTTTAACCGCCAGCAGGATCGCACCGTGGTGATGGATGTGCGCAGCGCCGAACTGACCAAATATGCCGCCAACTGCATGCTGGCCACCAAGATCTCCTTTATGAACGAAATGGCCAACCTGGCGGAGAAGCTGGGAGCCGACATCGAGTCGGTACGCCGCGGGATTGGCTCGGATCCCCGCATCGGTTACCACTTTATCTATCCCGGCTGCGGCTACGGCGGCTCCTGTTTTCCCAAGGATGTTCAGGCGTTGATCCGCACCGCCGATGGCATTGAGCAGGATGCCGCCATCCTCAAGGCCGTGGAATGGGTCAATCAGCAACAGAAAAATGTGCTGTTTCGCAACCTGCAGCGCCACTTCGGCGGTGATCTGGCCGGCAAGACCATCGCCCTCTGGGGCCTGGCCTTCAAGCCCAATACCGACGACATGCGTGAAGCCCCCAGCCGTGTGTTGATGGAAGCCCTATGGCAGGCCGGGGCACGGGTAAGGGCCTACGATCCCGAAGCGATGGAGGAGACCCAGAGGATCTACGGCCACCGGGACGGACTCATGTTACTGGGCACCAAGGAAGCTGCCCTGCACCGCAGCGATGCCCTGGTGGTGTGCACCGAATGGCAAGCTTTTCGCGCGCCGGACTTTGATCTGATCAAGCAAGAGTTGACGCACCCGGTAATAATCGACGGCAGAAACCTGTACGATCCGCTGCGGATGGCCAGGAAGGGCTTTCACTATTACGGCATTGGACGCGGCCAGAGCATACAAAGGGAGTAAGCATGAAGATCCTTGTCACCGGCGCCGCCGGCTTTATCGGCTTTTTTGTCAGTCAGCGCCTGTTGGCGGAGGGCCACCAGGTGGTGGGCCTGGATAACCTCAATGACTACTACGACGTCAGCCTCAAACAGGCGCGCCTGGATCATCTGATCGCCAACCCGGCATTTTGCTTTATCGAACGGGATCTGGCCGACCGCCCCGCCATGGCCGAGCTGTTTGAACAGCACCAGTTTGACCGGGTGGTCCATCTCGCCGCTCAGGCCGGAGTGCGTTACTCCATCGATAACCCCATGGCCTACGTCGACAGCAACCTGGCCGGGATGATGACCATCCTGGAAGGCTGCCGCCACAGAAAGGTGCCCCACCTGGTGTACGCCAGCTCCTCCTCCGTCTACGGCATGAACGAGAAGGTGCCCTTTAGCGAGGCCGATGCGGTGGATCACCCCATCAGCCTCTATGCGGCCACCAAGAAATCCAACGAGCTGATGGCCCACACCTACAGCCACCTGTACGGTCTGCCGGTGACCGGTCTGCGCTTCTTTACCGTATACGGCCCTTGGGGCCGCCCCGACATGGCGGTATTCAAATTCACCCAGAAGATCCTCGCCGGTGAGCCCATCGACGTGTACAACCACGGCAAACTGAGCCGTGACTTCACCTACATCGACGACATCGTCGAGGGGGTGGTGCGGGTAATGGATGCCGTGCCCAAGGCCGATCCCGACTGCCGCTGCGAGCGCCCGGACCAATCCAAGGCGCCCTACGCCCTGTTCAACATCGGCAACCATCAGCCAGTAGAGCTGCTGACCTTTATCCAGACCCTGGAGCAGGCCCTTGGCGTCAAAGCCAAGCTGAATCTGATGCCGATGCAGCCTGGCGATGTGTACACCACCTACGCCGATACCGAGCAGTTGCAACAGGCCGTTGGCTTCAGCCCGGACACCTCACTGAGCGAGGGGCTCAAGCGCTTTGCCGACTGGTACCGTGAGTTTTACCGCAGCAACGCATAACAGTATTTGGGCCAAGCACCCATTACGCCGAATACCGAAAAGCCATCATGAATATTCTTGTATTTACTCGAACCAATACCTCGATGAACGCCCTGCGCCCCGAGGCCGAAATGTTCATCAACTTCGTCAAAATGGGGCATAACGTCACCGTTTTTACGCAAAAAGAGACAGATTACGCCAAACGTTTCGAGGCGTGCGGCCTCAAGGTCGTTGATTGCTATCCCAAACGCAAAGTCTGCCTGGATACCATTCGAGAGCTGCGGGCCGAGTTGCGCCGACAGAAGTACGACGTCATCTATGCGACCAACTCCAAGACCATCCCCAATGCAGCGTTTGCCGCCATCGGCTTTGATGTGAAGGTGGTCAGCTACCGGGGGACCACAGGCGGGATCTATCGACACGATCCCTCCGCCTACCTCACGCAGCTGCATCCCAGGTTGGATGGCACGGTCTGCGTCTCCGAAGAGGTCCGCCAGGACGTCCTGAAGCGGGTCTGGAAAAACCAGGACAAGATCGTCGCCATCCATAAGGGTCATGAGCTGAGCTGGTATCAGAAGCAACCGGCCGATCTCACCGAATTTGGCATCACCAAGGACGACTTTGTGCTGATCTGCGCCGTCAACGCGCGCCCGAGCAAAGGGATCCCCGTGATGATCGAGGCCGCACAGAGCCTGGCCGATCTGCCCAATCTCCACCTGCTGCTGGTGGGCAACAACATGGAGCAGTATCGCCCCCTGATAGAGCAAAATGCCATGAAGGAGCGGATCCATATCACGGGTTACCGCAATGATGCACCTGAGCTGATTGTCGCCAGCGATCTGCTGGTACAGCCCTCCATCAGCGGCGAAGGGCTGCCTCGAGCCGTGATGGAAGCGATGAGCTATGGCATTCCACCGATCATCACCACCACAGGCGGCGGCAAGGAGATCGTGATCGACGGCCAGACCGGCTACGTGGTCCCCACCCACGACGCCGCCGCCATCGAAGACAGGGTCCGGACACTCTACCGGGATCCCGCCCTGTTAAAGAGCATGTCCGAGCATTGCAAGGCCAGGATCGGGAATGAATTTTCCTGTGAAACCTCGACCCGGAAGTACCTGGAATACTTCGCGTCGCTCTAACGGCCCTACCGAAACAAAAAAGAGGAACTCAAGACTGAGCTCCTCTTTTTCATTGCCAAATGTGCTGAAACGGTGATCCGCTACTGCCTGTTGGCGCGCTTATTCAGCTTTTCCTGACGTGTCAAAGTCCACAAACCCGCATACTTGGTAAAGTTGTTCTGGGCATACCCTACCGCGATTAGAAAGCCCACCGGGCCATCGAGGAAACCTCGGCGTACCACATAGACATGGAAGAAGGTCCAGAAGGATCTCAACAGGGCCAGCAGCAAGCTGTGACAGCGCTTGCCCTTCTGGAAATACTTCTGGCTACCCAGCCAGGCATACTCCATGTTTTTGTGCATGGCGTGGCCATAGTTACGATGGGTAAAGTGCAGCAGGCGTCCCTTCAGGGTGATGGTTTCCCCCTGGGCATGCAGAATGGTTTCATGCACCTCAGCCTCGGTAAAACTGGCCCCCTCGCGCCATACCATGCGCAGCGGCGCCCGCGCACTGCGGCCATAATCCAGACGTTTACCGTAGACGGTCACCGCCCAGGGCATCTTCACCGCCACCACGTCACCGCGCTCCCGGTTAAGCAGGTCCCGCACCGAGTCCTGCAACTCAGGATCCAGGGCTTCATCGGCATCGATGGCCAGCACCCAGTCTCCTGTAGCCTGTGCTAAAGCGCGCTGCTTCTGCTTACCAAAGCCCGGCCAGTCGGTCTGCCACACCTTATCGGTGTAACGGCGCACGATATCGAGTGTGCCGTCGGTGCTGCCGCTGTCAAAGACGATGATCTCATCGGCCAGATCCTTCACGGACTCGAGGCAACGCTCGATCCGATCCTCTTCATTCATCGTGATGATGGTGACCGACAGGCGGTACGCTTTATCCATGATTCACCAAAATTTGTAGTAGTTAAGCTGACGACGCATCTTCCAGTTTCGCCAGAAATTCGCCGGCTTCCTGTCTTTCCAGCCCGCGGCCAGCATCGCTTCTACGGCGGTCAGCACCCGCTGGGCCGAGCCCCCATTGAGATAGGGGGTGATGCTTCGGCCATAGTTGGCGATCGCGAGATCCCGTGCGGCGTCGGCTATCAGTGCTCGCTCAATGGCCGGCGCCAACTGGGCTGGCTCACTGATGTCGATCATACAGGCTTGGGGATCCCGGTTTCTGAAGGTCACCACAGGCTTTTGCAACAATAAAAACTCCTGCAATATCGAGGAGTTGTCACAGACCATCAGATCGGCACGATGCAGCAACTCCACCACCTTGTCGGTGCCATGGAACTCCACATTGTCCCCGGCCAACGCTCGATACTTTGCCACCGTCTCCGCCGCCATTTTCGGGTGCAGGGTGATCAACCAATGCCAGCGGTCATCAGCACTGAGGCGGCGGATCTCGTCATGCAGGGCCTCGGCACTGGAGAGCTTGGGGCTGAAAGTTGAGGCATAGAGGATGGTCGGGCGAGACACCGAGTTGGTTTCAGCCACAGGGTTCAGCAGAGCATCCAGCTTGATCCAGCCCGTCTCCACCACTTTAAAATAGCCCCGCTTTGCGGCCAGAGGCGCCAGCATGCCGGTACGTCCGGGCCCCTCGGTGCAATAGAGATCAAACAGCCCCCGCTCCGGGTACTGGTTGCCCCGCTTATCCTCATTGAGCCCGTGGAAAACCTGAACCTTAAGGCCAGGCAGGAATCCTGGGATCCGATCCCCCGGCGCAAAGACGGCATCGGGATGATAGCGCACCGCTTCACCCACCCCGGACAGGGCACATTCATCCTCCGCCAGCAGGGTGGGATCGATCTCATTGCCGATCAGCAACCACCGAACCTCATGGCCCTGGGCCAGGGCCTCACGCTGCAACGGTCGTAAAATGGCAAAGGAGTAGTCTTGTTCAACGTAAAACAGCAGTTTCACCGCGACGCTCCGACAAACTCAAGGGCTGGCTTACAGCTCAACTTTGACATGGACATACCCCTCTTTGGGCTCCTTCGAAACCAGGGTGTATTCGAGATCGCTAAGCCCTTCGGCACTGGCGGGTACCAATCCGCGAGAGACGATGTCCTGATACTGGCGGTTCTTCTCAATCATTTTCTTTGCCAGTTTCTTATCCGTTTTCACCCCGGAGTTGGAGACCACGGTAAAGCGATCGCTGGAGTCATCCATCTCCTGAAACTCGCCTTTAAGATCGACCACGGGACACAGACCCGCCTCCAGAATTCGGGTCCGCAGGTTGTCATCCTCCTGCCCCCAGTGCCAGAAACGATTGCTCAGGCCATTAATCGTCTCGAAATCTGCCTTGGAGATGCTGACCACGCCCCCCATGTAGACGGAAGCTAAGCACCGCTGTGAACCGTCTTTGGCAAAGACCTGCGACGCCAGTCGCAAGGGAGAGGATGGGCAGGCGTAGCTCACATCCCGAGGGATCATATCGACATCATGGAAGCAGAAGTAGTCGAACTTATCCCAGGCCAGGTGCGCCCCAACGTTCAACAGCTTCGCCCGGTTAAAGGGCTTGCTGTCGACCTGATCGACCACGAAGATCTCAAAATCGATCCCCTGAGCTTCGATGGTACGGCGCAGATCCGGCAGCAGGTGTGCCAGGTGCACATCCCGGTTACGAAAAGGGATGATCAGGGCCAGGCGCTTATCACTGCGCAGAGAGAAGTTTTCCGGAATGATCCGCTTGGCACGAATGCGCTCATAGGCGGGCTGGATCATCTTGGCCCGTTCGAGGGACATAAACTGGTATCGGCCAGCATGGATAACCGATAGCGCTTGAGCATCTTGTTCAACAATTCGTTTAACCGGACTCATCTTCAGCAGAGATGACTTAACCATCTGGCCAAGCGCATAGCGTGCTGCCATGCGCTTGACCAGACCCAGCTTCAAATGACGTGACTTGGCCATTCGCCCAAACCTCGTGTCAACCGTATCGCTCGCTTCAGGGGTGACTGCGTGTTTCACTCCACTCTCCTCATTATAAACAACCGCTGTCATCCGCTTCAGCCTATCCCCATGCCGCTCTCCAGCATGAGCCTCTCGTCCTGATCTTATATGGGTGTCGATGAGCGCGCGATGCGCCTCAAAATGGCCGACGAGTGTAACAGTTTTCACTCAATTCGACCTACGCGGATGACAGATTTTAAGGAAGCGCTCGCATCATTCCCTGATACCTTTGGGCTTACGTCTGACCCTTCGGTAACGCTTCGCGATGACTTGGGCTCACCCTGAGTACCCCGCCGCTTATGAGGGAAGGCTAGCCACCAATGATCTCGCGGCTGCGAGGCCCCAGCCATCGCTTCAAGGCGACCACAAGACCCAGGGTTGTTAATAGCACCAGAGATGCATAGATGCTTGATGCCAGCAAACTGCTATCGAACCAGCGACCCATTCCGGATCTCAATCCCCACTTACCGAAAGCAAACAAGACGTAGCCATGGAGGAAAAACATGGGAAAAGAGATCGCCGCGATCCAGGACAAAGTCGGCCACTCCCTGTGTTCGAACCAATCGACAAAGGCCATGGCGAGCAGGATTATCGACATCTTCTGGATCAGCATCATGTCGATCCCATTAAAACCAATCCCATCCTTAGCATAGCTTCCAGAGATCTGGTCAATGTAAGTATGAATATAGAGCGCCGTGAAGATAATACTGACAAACAGCCACCAGTACCTTCGCAGCCCGACAAATTCCTTCTTGTGTTTGGCGGCAAAAATACCAAACCAAAACAAAGGAAGATAATACAGCACGTTCTGCATTACATTGGCAACAGCCAGAGGACGATGGAGCACTGACGAAATAATAAATCCAAGCACCAACATAATGCCTTGCGTGCGGATTGATTGGCGTCCGAACCAGATATGGAGGGGGGCAATTAGGAAGATGACCACGATAAATGGGATATACCAATAAGCCGTCATATGACGACCACTCAAAAGACCAGTAACCAGCCCCTCCATGCGGCCAACATCACCAAAAGCTGCAGGAAAACTTCCTTTGACCACCATATAGATCAATACAAAGGTCGAACAGATCAAATATGGCTTAATAACAAACCGATACTTTCTAAGTATGAACTTATGATAGGAGAAATTCTCTTTCATCAACCACTGAAACAAGAAACCACTGATAAAAACAAAATAGGTAGTCCCCCCAGTTATAATATTAAAGAATAGAGTATTCTCGTGGCGAAATTCACCAATTGTGCTATGTCCTATGACAATAAACAATATAGCAATTCCACGGAAATAATCGAAAGACCTCAAAAACACGTAAGTTTAAACCTCAATGACAAACAGGACACATATTTAAAATTATACACTTAGCTAGCCAAACAACGCTGATGACGTAGACTGGACACATCAAAAACAAATCTACTGCAATCCACAAACAAAACGTCAGAGAAGAACATCAAAAAACCATAACAACCCCGCCAGCAGTTAGCCCCCATCCTTTACAGAACCTTCGATAACTCTTGAAAAATACTAATTTGAATGAGTTATTTTCCGACTATCGACCAAGTCCAAAACTACATCAGTAACAAAATAGTCGGCAACATACACCATTTATGGATAAGAAAAAAGTAACGCCAGTTCAATATGAGAGCACCGCGAGAGGTAATATCCTGCCTTTACCACAAATCAAGACTTCACGATATACTCTACTGTTTTGACCTAGTATGCCATTAGAGAAGTCCTTTCAATAGCTAGGCGAGATTACAGTAACTTGTCTTAAACCAGGGAAAAACTAATACTAAGCTCAATATCCACCTCTAATTGATCAGGTTTTCTCAACCAATCTTGAACGCTCTTTTTATAGAGCTCTCCCTTGGTCAAAGATATGCGTTCACATAAATGTTCAAATCCCATCCCGCTAGAGGAAACTATCGAAACAAGTTTGATTTTGTCAGGCTGAGAAAGTATGAACACTTCTATAGGAAGCTTTGAAGGTAACAAAGTAACGACACTCTCTAGACTTTGATAATCCTTGATATTCTCTCGGGGATGGGCTTTAACCTCTACCTGAAAACCCATACTTAGAAGTTTTTCACATATTCTTCGATACAAGCTAACTTTAAGTTCTTTTGTACACCCATCTAAATCATCGATCGGCTGTGTCAGCAGAATGACTCGATTCTGACTGAATTCAGAAATCATATCGTCTTGAACCTTGAACACTCTCTTCAGCCACTCTGCATCCTCCAAACTGTGCAAAAAAGTCAACTTGGTTGCCTTATCTCGGACTGAAATATGTACATTTCCTGGATTTAGCACATGAACTTGGCTACATCGCCTTGTATCACCAAACGCACAACAAGGAGATTTACCTGTAACTCGCCGAGAAATTCTTTTTAGTGTCTTGATTTTTATTTCCACATAGTTTCCCACACCATCTTCCATCACTTGGTAATAAGGAAACAGCGTCAAGAACATCCTTGACACCCTGTTAAAATCATTGAACAGAAACAACTCTGAGCACTTTCTATCTCTAAGAATGCTAGCCAAATGTGAGCATTCCCCGGAGACAATAGAGATGAAATATTTTCTCTGCCAGCCTGTACTTGGTAGGGGGGAAGAGCTAAACCATCGAAACAACTTACCAGAAAGCTTGTTTTTTATGTTTCTAACCAATGAATGACGAGAGACTTGATGATAGAAAATGTTGTCTGGTAACTGAGATGTATCGATTACTCCATAGAACAACTCTTCCTGATCATAAAGACCGACTATATGAGAATCTACAGTTGGCCTAGCCCTAGCTCTCATAAGAGCAAAGAGTAAGTGGCGAACTGTCAAACAAATATAGATTTCACGACATTTCATAATAAACCAGACGATTAAAAAAGGCTGTTTTCATAGCATTAAACAGCCCTTAAAGTTACTTAACAACAAACTTGGATTAGCTTTTCAACAAAGTCCAATCCAACGGAGTTCCTCGTGGTATTGCCTGCAAAGCCACCTTTCCCAGCACTTGCTCATAGTGCTTAGGGGCCAACCCAAAGCCCGGCCGGATGCTGCGAACATTGTCTGCGGTCAAGGCTTCGCCGGCTTTGACATCCTTCACCACATAGAGGGAGCGACGGAACTTGGCGTTACCCTTTTCGCTCTCGGTGCGCTGGTAGTTCGCCTGCCCCATCGCCTGCCAGGCCACCTTGGTGCTGTCACAAAGGTGTTTCAGCTCCGCCGGCTCCAGCGAAAAGCTGTCGTCAGGCCCGCCACCATCGCGGTTCAGCGTGACATGCTTTTCAATCACCGAAGCGCCAAGGGCGACACTGGTGATGGCCGTGGTGTTATCGATGGTGTGATCGGACAGCCCGGCGACAACACCAAAGCGCTGAGCCAGATCCGGAATGGTGCGCAGGTTGTATTCCTCTGCCGGGGCAGGATAGCCGCTGACACACTGAAGCAGCACCAGCTGCTCGCAGCCTGCCTCACGGGCCGCCGCAACGGCTTCGGCGATCTCTTCCTCATTGGCCATACCGGTGGAGATGATCATCGGCTTGCCGGTCTTCGCCACGTACTTGATCAAGGGAATGTCGATCGCTTCGAACGAGGCGATCTTGTAGGCTGGCGCCCCCAGCTCTTCCAGCATATCCACAGCCGTGAAGTCGAAGGGCGAACTGAAGATGGTAATACCCAGCTCTTTAGCCTTATCAAATAGTGGCTTATGCCACTCCCAAGGCATTTGCGCCCAGGTGTACAGCTCATGCAGATTCTTACCATCCCACAGGCCACCGTGGATCTGAAAATCCTCGCTGTCACAGTCGATGGTAATGGTGTCGGCGCTGTAGGTCTGCAATTTGATGGCATCGGCACCGGCTTTGACCGCTTCTTCCATGATCTGGAAGGCACGGTTGATGTCGCCGTTATGATTCGCCGACAGCTCAGCAATGATATAGGGCGGTTGATCCGGGCCAATGGCACGACCTGCTATGGAAAATTCTGCGCTCATAACTCTTTTCGCTCTAATGGATCTCGAATAAATGTGTCGGCAGCAACCCGTCGGTAACCCGCGGTCGCAAACAGAGCCTGCGACGCCTGGTTATCCGCGAGTACCGTGGCATGGATCCTAATATCGGGATGCTGACGGTCTAACTGAGCCAATGCCCCCTTCGCCAGGCCTTTGCCAAAGTGCTCCGGGGCCAGAAATATGGAAACCAAATAGTTCGCTTCGGACTGACGATCCAGCCGGACAACCCCGGCGGGTTCAGGATGATCGGACCCTGATTGAAACTGGATCAGATAAAAGTAGTCGGTGTCCGAGAGCAGTTTCTTTTGCATCCAGGCTTGATGCTCAGACCAGGACGGCACCTTGGGATTAAGGGCAAAACGGCGAGTCTCTGGCAAACATTGCCATTGATAAACCTGCTCGATATCCGCCGACGTCGCAGCGCGCAGTGTTACCCGCGACAGGCTCTCTGCTGCCCCCAAGTACGTCAGGACTCGCTCCGCTCCCCTGCCATCACACAGGCTGAAGCAGTTGCGCTGATAATCCTGATATTGCTCACTCAACCTCTCTAAGGCATCGAGCAATTGGCTGGCGATCTGCGTGACTGGCACACTGATCGCTGCATTCGCCGCGACCAAATTGGTGCAGATCGTTTCCTGATTTTGCGCCAGGGGCACGACGATACTGGGCAGGCCCAGGCAGGCACGCTCCCAGGAAGTCGAGCCCGGTGCGCCGATGGCCAAGCCATGTTCGGCCATCAAACCGGCCATATCGCTGCAAAAGTCGATATGGCGGATCCACGCCTGCTGCTGACGACAGAAGCTCGCGACGGCGTCATAGTGGGGTGCCCGCTGACTGAGCAGCACGGTCACTTGCACCTCGGCTTTTCGTGGCAACAGCGCCTGCAGCACCGCCAGGGTGGCATTGGGCTGATCGATCCCGCCCATGGTCACCAGGATCCGATTCGGATCCCGCTGTCGCCCCTCGACCGACTGACGGTTCTGGGCAAAAGCCGGGCTCAGCAAGGCATAGTCGGTGCCCGTCAGGCGCTGACAGTTTGTGCCCACTTTCGCGCGGTACTCGGCGGCTTGCCGGCCCAGGGTTTGATCCAGCAAGAGATCACAGGCGTGTTCCCGCAACAGATCGTCGATCACCATCAGTTGGCACTTCAGGCCTTGCTTGATCTGCTGCTCCCAGCCTTTAGGGAGCCCATAGTGGTCCACCACCAGCCAGTCGCAGTGACCAGCCTGCGCCAGCAATTCCTGACAATCCTGCTGCCACGGCACCTGTAGCCAGGCGGCGTAATCCGCTTCGAAGCGAGGCACCATTGCCGACTCTGGCCGAGTCAACTCGATGACCTCGAAACCACGCTGACGGATCAGTGGGATCAGATCGCCGGGTTGCGACCGACAGGCAAACACCACCTGATCACCCCGCGCTTGTAGCGCGGCGGCCAGCACCAGGCAGCGCATCACATGACCGGAGCCGATCAATGATGAGGCATCGGTGCGGATCAGAATGCGTTTGGCGGCTTTGGTCTGATTGCTCATAACAGCTGAAACAGGGTTTCCGCCCGGAGCCAATCTTCCGGGGTATCGATGTCCTGAACCCGGTGGCGCTCCAGCAAGATCAGCCGGGACTGCTGACCAAACAGGGGCGTCCCAGCCAACCAGGCATCTGCCCTGCCCCAGTAAAACTGACCAGCATCGTGGAAGGCTTCTTCCAGATCCTGTGAGCGGGTGGTGAAGTGCTCCGGTTGAAACATCGACACCTGCCCCTCGGCATCACATTTGAGCGCACGCTGGATGGGGAAAGGGAAACTGGTGGCGGTGAAGGCATAGTGACAGCCTTGCTCCTTCATCATCGACAGGCCCTCAAGCAGCTTATTGCTCTGCACAAAAGGCGCGGTCGCATAGAGGCAACAGACGTACTCAGGTGCCCAGCCCTGATCCTGGCACCAGCTCACGGCATGGCGGATCACCTCCACCGTGGTGGCATGATCATCGGACAATTCAGGGGGGCGAACGAAGGGCACCTCGGCACCGTATTGCCGGGCCACCTCGGCGATCTCATCATCATCGGTGCTGACAAGGATACGATCGAAGCAGCCGGCGGCTTTCGCCGCTTCGATGGACCAGGCGATCATCGGCTTGCCATGAAATGGCTTGATGTTCTTGCGGGGGATCCGTTTGCTGCCCCCGCGGGCCGGGATCACGGCGATCTTCATTGATCACCTTGCAGAATATCGGCCAGTGTCGCCACCACAGTGTCCTGCTGTTGCTCCGTCATCAGATGGAACATCGGCAGGGAGATGGCCTCCTGGTAATAGGCTTCAGCCTGGGGATAATCCCCCGCCGCAAAGCCCATCTCCCGGTAGTGTGGCTGCAGGTGCACCGGAATGTAGTGCAGGTTGACGCCGATCCCCCGCTCCCTCAGCTGCTCAAATACCTGACGATGGGTCAGGGCAATGGCATCGAGTCGCAGACGGATCACATACAGATGCAGCCCGGAGTACGTCTGAGGCAACTGGTAGGGCAGTGTCAGGGGCAAGGTTGCCAGCAGTTGGTTGTAACGCTCAGCCAACCGGTGACGGGCCGCAACAAACGCATCGAGGCGCTCCATCTGGCTGACGCCCAGCGCCGCCTGCAACTCGGTCATCCGGTAGTTGAAGCCCAGATCGATCTGCTGATAGTACCAGCCTCCGTGGGAGGGCTCGGTCATCAACTCTGGATCCCGGGTTACCCCGTGACTGCGCAGCAGCGCCATTCTGGCCGCCAGGGCATCGCTATTGGTCAACGCCGCGCCGCCTTCGGCGGTGGTCACGATCTTCACCGGGTGGAAGCTGAAGACGGTGATGTCGCTGTAGCGGCCGCAGCCGATGGGGGCATCCTGATAGCGGCCACCGATGGCGTGGGAGGCATCTTCAATCACCGCGAAGCCGTATTCATCGGCCAGGGCACGGATCGCCTGCATGTCGCAGGACTGGCCACACAGATGCACGGCGACCAGCACCTTAGGCAAACGCCCCTGCTCCCTGGCCGTCGCCAGTTTAGCCGCCAGGGCCTGAGGACACAGGTTATAGGTGCGGGGATCAATATCGACGAAATCCACCTCGGCGCCACAATACAAACCGCAGTTGGCCGAAGCGACAAAGGTCACCGGCGTGGTCCACAGCCAGTCGCCTTTGCCCAACCCCAATGCCAGACAGGCTATATGCAATGCCGAGGTGGCACTGTTGACCGCCAGGGCATGTTTGGCCCCGGTATGGTCTTTCAGCGCCTGCTCAAACTTTGGCACCTGCGGGCCCTGAGTCAGGAAGTCCGACTGCAGGACATCGACGACGGCATCGATGTCCTGCTGGATGATCTCTTGTTTACCGTAGGGGATCACCTTCTGCGCTCCTTATACGGCGAAGTCTGGATCGACGTGCTCAACGATCAACTCACGCAGACTCTCGACGGTTTCCCACTCGGTGTTGGTGCCGGAGTTGTACTTAAAGCCGAACGGCACTTTCTCTGCCTTATGGTGCGCCAGGTATTCGTCTTCGCTGTAGGTAAAGGACACGGAGGGCAAAATGGCGTAGTAAGGACCCAGATCAATGGTATTAAGCGAGTCGGTATCGGTGATCATCTCTTCGTGCAGCTTTTCACCCGGGCGGATCCCGACAATACGGGTCTTCGCCTGAGGGGCCACGGCGGTCGCCACATCGGTGATCTTGTAGGAGGGGATCTTAGGAATGAAGATCTCACCGCCCAGGTGATTGCCCAGGGCAAACATCACCAGGTTAACGCCATCCTGCAGGGAGATATTAAAGCGGGTCATCTCTTCATGGGTGATCGGCAGCACGCCCTCGTCCCGCTTGCCCAGGAAGAAAGGGATCACCGAGCCACGAGAGCCCATCACGTTACCGTAGCGCACCACGGAGAAGCGAATATCCTTGGAGCCCTTGATGTTGTTGGCGGCAGTGAACAACTTATCGGACGCCAGCTTGGTGGCACCATACAGGTTGATAGGGGCACAGGCCTTATCGGTGGACAGGGCGACGACATCGTGCACGCCACACTGCAGGGCGGCATGGATCACGTTCTCCGCACCATCGACATTGGTACGAATACATTCGGTCGGGTTGTACTCGGCGGTATCCACCTGCTTGATCGCTGCCGCATGGATGATCACATCCACCCCTTCACAGGCCTGGATCATCCGATCGCGATCCCGCACGTCACCGATGAAGAAGCGCAGCATCGGGTAGTCATAGGCCGGGTACTTCTGCTTGATCTCAAACTGCTTCAGCTCATCCCGGGAGTAGATGATGATCTTCTTCACATCAGGATAGCGGTCGAGGATCGTCTCGATAAATTTCTTACCAAAGGAGCCTGTGCCACCTGTGATCAATACTGTTTTATTGTTTAACATCCAAACTCCAGGAAATTCATTGCGTTGCCGTTAAAACTGCCATTCAACGGCATGACTGTTCGGCTGATTCGACGCCTTAATACGGCCATCAGAAAGCTCAATATCGGCGACCCGGCATAGACCGCTCCGACTTATATGCTGGCAATTATACCAAGCATCGCCGACAGCAAACAGCGGCCACCCCCACAGCTTAGACCGATACCGAGCCTCTCCGACCCTAGTACCTAAACGACGCCACAGCATCAAATCTGGTGCCTCAACACCAAGATGAGTGGCGTGTGGTAACTGACACTTACAGGGGGAACTTAAACTTGAAGGGAGTTTGGCTCAGACATGCTAATCCATTGAAAGGGTTGTACAGGGGGCCGGCTGTATATTCTGAACCACCTCAATCAGTTCGGTCGTAGAGATAGCCGGCGTTCGTGGCAGATAAATCACCTCGCAAAATGCCATCAGATGATCAAACCGGCCTTGCCAGTCATCCCCCATCACCAGGCAATCAGCCTGATAACGTCGAATATAGTCAGCCTTTTGCTCCAGAGACTCCTCCAGAAATACGCCATCAACACAGGAAAGAGCATCAACAATGCGCATTCGGCTCTGCTCCGAACAGATGGGATTACGCTGCTTCTTAGTGAAGGTCAATTGATCAGACGAAACGCCAACAATCAAGCTGGATCCCAAGTCTCGAGCCCGCTCAAGGATGTTGAGGTGCCCAACATGAAACATATCGAAAGTGCCAAAAGTAATGACACGCATAGCTGCCCTTATGCCAAACCATGGCAAGTCTGAAAGGCTACCTTAGTAGCGCTCTTTTACATTGATACATCACTCCAGGAGTCACTCCCAAAGCCTTGTACATTTGGTATTCTCCGATCAATCTCTTCGGCATCCGCTTAGCACATTTGCGCTGTAACGGACCCACTATCACTCGTTCACCGCCGCCCCCACCGGGACCTAGATGACCCCATATCAAGGAGCACAGACTTCACCCTCTGACTCACGATAACGAGCCACATCCGTAGCATTCGTTTGGGGTTTGAGAGTTGACAAAAAATCGATACGGCTATGCCAAACTCAAAGAGCAGATCGCTCTGCGTAAAGCCGGTGCGAACATCAACTTTGGAGAAGATAGCGGAGCATAAATTGCCGCAATTTTGCACCCCAACCGAAACCCTAGTGTATAGGGATACATCTTCGGGCAATTGGCTTCAACCACACGAGATTAATGACCATGCCTGGCATTCCAGCTTCACAAATTAGCCAATCTTGACCGGACTCATAAGTACCAGATAGATCAAAAAATCCGCCAGTAACAATGTGGCTTTCTCCGGTAATTCAAGGCATCGGCACACTTGAACTTGGGGCCGCGAGAACTTCTGGGCACTGGATTGCCCGGAGCACAAGCAGCCTCTGCCAGTATACTTGGTGCATCATGTATGTCATGTGCCACGACGCTCACAAAAAGATCGCAGCTTAGCTGCTGGCCCATTCCCCGTCAGAAAAAAGATAATTTCTTGGCCATCTTGCATATCCAATCTTGGAAGTCTGAGTCATTATCCTGGCCTTACTGCCCATAATCGACTCCCAAAGCACTGTGTCTCACATGCTGTTTGGAGTAAGGATCTTGGAGGCAGCAAACAGTAGGAGAGTGTTCTAGAACTTTGTACACTGAGTGCCTCCAATACAACCGTAGACATGAGTGATATGAGCCAACGTGCAATCTATCCAGGGACCTTCGATCCCATCACCAACGGCCATCTTGATCTGATCATTCGCGCCAGCCGCATGTTTGACCGCGTCATCGTCGGCGTGGCCGCCAGCCCCAGCAAGAAACCCCTGTTCTCGCTGGAGGAGCGTGTCGCCCTGATCCAGGAGATCTGTGCCGACATAGAGAACGTGGAGGTCGTCGGCTTCTCAGGGCTCCTGGTGGATTTTGCCAAGCAACATAACGCTCGGGTGCTGGTTCGAGGCCTGCGTGCCGTTTCCGATTTTGAGTACGAATTTCAATTGGCCAATATGAATCGTCGGCTCTATCCCGATCTGGAGAGCGTGTTCCTGACACCGGCCGAGGAGAACTCCTTTATCTCCTCCTCCCTGGTCAAGGAGGTCGCCCTGCACGATGGCGATGTTCAGGGCTTCATCCCGGCACAGGTGGTTTCCCCCCTGATGGCTAAGCTAGGCAAATAAAAACGATCACGCTCAGCGCTGGCAGCGCCCACAATAGACTGTGGCTCGCTGCCCCAGCTTGATCTCCTTCAGTAGCGCGCCACATTGGTGACACGGCTCTCCCCCGCGGCCATACACGTGCAGTTGCTGGACAAAATAGCCAGGCTTACCATCAGCCTGGGTAAAGTCCTTCAGTGTCGTCCCCCCCTGCTCAATGGCGCGACTCAATACCCTCTTTACCTCAGACACCAACCGCTCCAGACGCGCCATGCTGACGCTGCCCGCGACAGCAGTCGGCCTGATCCCGGCTGCAAACAATGCCTCATTGGCATAGATGTTCCCCACTCCCACCACCACCTTGTTGTCCATTAAGGCTGTCTTAATGGCCCCGGTTTTACCTTTCAGTGCCGCCCTTAACTGACCAGTATTAAATGCCAGGGTCAAAGGCTCAGGTCCCAGGTTGGCTAGCAGAGGCTGCGCTTCCAGAGGCAACTGCCACCAGATGGCGGCACCGAAGCGACGGGGGTCGTTAAGGCGCAATACCGCATTATTCGCGAGTACCAGATCCAGGTGATCGTGCTTGCCTGGCTCAGGGGCGGGCTTGAGCGCCCGCAAGCTGCCGGACATTCCCAGATGCAATATCAATATGCCCGCCTCTGTTTCCAGCAGCAGATACTTAGCCCGGCGCCGGACGGAAAGGATGGTCTGCCCTACCATCTGCTGGATCTGCTCGCTTACAGGCCAGCGCAAATTTGGGTTTCGGACCCGCACCTCGGCGACACGCTGCCCCTCTAGGTGGGGTGCGATCCCTCGGCGCGTTACTTCAACTTCGGGTAATTCCGGCACGACGATCGATCTCCATCATTGGGGTCGGGGCAACATGGTTTCCATCTGCTGATTGACCAGACGCCACCACTGTTCGTCGGTCAATAACTTGATCGCATTGATGTGGGGGTATAGCAAGGCGGTATGGGGATAACCACTGTCATCCAAGTAAACATCCACCTGGATATGACCCGCCGGATCCGGCTCAGGTTTGGCGATCGGCACCATTCGGGCGTTACGCCACGCCCCGGCCAGCCCCGCCAGTTGATCAACTGGTCGTTCCGGCTGAGACCGCCACTGACCCTCATAGTGGCGCACCACCAAGTCTGAAAAGACCAGCGACTCCAAGTGAGCCTCCTCCGGAAGCAGGGGAAAACTGTTGTGATCCCCACCGGTCATCCGCCCCAGGGTCATCAGCAGGATCCCGGCACCGGCTACCAGGAGGATCAGCATGTTGTTGTATGTTTTTGTTCGCTTCACCATCTGCGTCCAGTCCAATTCGTTTTGGCTCAGTGTAGGGTGTTGAGCAGACTAAGGAAATAGGAAGCAGGTAGCATCGAACAGGGAACAGGGAACAGAGAGCAAGAGAAACAGCTCTTCCTGCATTCTCCACTCTGTCAGCGCAGCGTCCTGTCTTCTGCAATTAACGGAAGGCAGGGAAAGCAGGAAAAACAGCTCTTCCTGTAATCTGCACTCTGTCAGCGCAACGTCCTGTCTTCTATCTCCCCTCATCTGTCGGTTTGCCCGGCAGTGTCACCAGGACAAAAAACCCAGTCCGGAGACTGGGCTTCTTCAAGAGGCAAAAACCAATTACTTGATTTTGGGCTCGCAGTACAGAACGTGCTTGCGGATGGTTGGATCAAATTTCTTGATCTCAAACTTCTCTGCCATTGCACGCTCGGATCTTATGCCAGCGGAAGTGGTGTCTCAGTGCTCGCCAGCGTTTTCTGGGCACAAAAAAACCCAGTCCGGAGACTGGGCTTCTTCAAGAGGCAAAAACCAATTACTTGATTTTGGCTTCTTTGTACAGAACGTGCTTGCGGATGGTTGGATCAAATTTCTTGATCTCAAACTTCTCTGGCATTTCACGCTTGTTCTTGTCAGTGGTGTAGAAGTGACCAGTGCCAGCAGAGGACACCAGGCGGATCTTCTCACGAATACCTTTCTTAGCCATCGTTTAACTCCTTAAACCTTTTCGCCACGGGCACGCAGTTCTTGCAGAACTACTTCGATGCCTTTCTTGTCGATGATACGCATGCCTTTAGCGGACAGACGCAGTTTAACGAAACGCTTCTCACCTTCTACCCAAAAACGATGGGTGTGCAGGTTAGGCAGAAAACGACGCTTAGTGTGGTTTTTAGCGTGGGAAACGTTGTTCCCAGTTACCGGACGCTTGCCGGTAACTTGACATACTTTAGACATTTCAGTCTCCAATTTTAGCTCGAGCATCATTGTGCCTCGTATGGCCGTCGCCCGAGGACACACGAAGGGCGCATTTTATACAAGATCCCAAGGCAAAGATCAAGCCAGGTCCCTTTTGACTGCGCCTCACATCATAACCAGCCCCGTTCTGCGAACGAGCAACTGTGTCCACTGCCTACCACGACATGGTCCAAAACCGGTACATCGATCAGTGCCAATGCCTGCTGGATCCGCCCCGTAATGTGGCGATCAGCCTGACTGGGTTCAGCCACACCGGAAGGATGATTATGTGCCAGGATCACCGCAGCCGCATTGGCTGTCAGGGTTGTTTTTACCACCTCACGCGGATACACGGATGCCGCATCGATAGTACCCCGGGACAGTTGTTCCAGTTTAATCACCCTATGCTGGCTATCCAGCAATAGCAGTAAAAACCGCTCCTCCCCCAGGCCCTGCAGGTGGCTGCGTAGATACTCCCTGACCGCTTGTGGCGAACTCATAACCGAGTCCCGGACCAGTTCACAAGCCAGTGTTCGACGCGCCAACTCCAATGTGGCCTGCAATTGTACGTATTTCGCCTCACCAAGGCCATGAATGGCGCAAAAATCCTGCTTGGTTGCGGCCAATAATGGCGCCAGACCACCAAATTTCTCTAATAAGCCCCGCGCCAACTCCACGGCACTGCAACCTGGCACCCCGGTTCGCAAAAAAATGGCGAGCAGTTCAGCGTCGCTAAGCGCGGCCGGCCCTTGTGCTATCAAGCGCTCTCGTGGTCGCTCCTGGTGGGGCCAGTGGTGAATGGCCATGATCTTCCCTTCCTTGTATTCGCCCCTGCCGACTCCCTTCGGCACTGTGTTATCTTAGGCCACTCTTCCAAAGCAGCGCCCGGAACAAGAGTTCAAAATGAGTAAAGCCAAAATTTTGCTTGGCGTCAGCGGTGGGATCGCCGCCTACAAAGCCCCCAACCTGGTACGTCGCCTGCGTGAGCAAGGCGCGGATGTCCGTGTGGTACTGACCAAAGGTGCCCAAGCCTTTGTCACCGAGATGTCACTCCAGGCCGTCTCCGGTCATCCCGTGGTGCACGACGTGCTGGATCCGGCTACCGAGTCCGCCATGGGTCACATCGATCTGGCTCGCTGGGCCGATACGGTGATCATCGCCCCCGCCAGCGCCAACCTGATTGCCCGGATGGCCGCCGGTATGGCAGACGACCTGTTAACCACCGCCGTACTGGCCACCGAAGCGCCGGTGATCCTCTGCCCCGCCATGAACAAGGTGATGTACAGCCACCCGGCGACCCAGGCAAACCTGAGCCTCCTGGCTGAACGGGGGATCGATCTCTATGGGCCCGCCGCCGGCGACCAGGCCTGTGGCGATGTCGGACCAGGCCGCATGCCAGAGCCGGAGGAGATCGCCCAATACTGGGGCGAGCAGCATCAACTCGCAGCCGGACAGCCACTCGCTGGTAAACGCCTGCTGCTCACCGCTGGCCCAACCCGCGAACCTTTGGATCCCGTGCGCTACATCTCCAACCACAGCTCCGGCAAGATGGGCTTCGCCCTGGCCGAGCAGGCCCGTCGTCTGGGCGCCGAGGTTACTCTGGTGAGTGGACCGGTGAACCTGGCCACGCCAACCGGCGTGGAACGCATCGACGTCGAGTCCGCCCAGCAGATGCTGGATGCCGTCCTCGATGCCCTGCCAGGCCAGGACATCTTTATTGGTTGCGCCGCCGTGGCCGATTACCGCGCCGCCACCGTTGCCGAGGGCAAAATCAAGAAGTCCAAGGACAGCATGACCCTGGAGCTGGTGCGCAATCCGGATATCCTGGCCACCGTGGCCAGCCATAAATCCCGTCCTTATACCGTTGGATTTGCTGCCGAAACCCACAATGTGGAACAATACGCCCGCGATAAACTGGCCCGCAAAAAGCTGGATCTGATCGCCGCCAACGATGTCTCCCAGCCGGGACAGGGATTTAATGCCGACGGCAACGCCCTGACCCTCTATTGGGCCGATGGCGCACAGAGCCTGGGCCATAGTGCGAAAGCCGACCAGGCCCGCCAACTGTTATTGACCATTGCCAAGCGATTGCCTACCGATGAAAACACCGATTGAACTGAAGATCCTGGATCCCCGTCTGGGGAGTGAATGGCCCCTGCCGGATTACGCTACCCCTGGCTCTGCAGGCATGGATCTGCGCGCCATGCTGGATGCCCCCCTGATCCTGAAGCCTGGCCAGACTGAGCTGATCCCCACGGGCATGGCGATCCACATCGGCGATCCTGGCCTGGCGGCCACTATCCTGCCCCGCTCTGGGCTGGGCCATAAGAAAGGGATTGTCCTGGGTAACCTGGTGGGTCTGATCGACTCCGATTATCAGGGCCAGCTGTTTGTGTCCTGCTGGAACCGGGGCACCGAGGCTTTCACCATGGAGCCGGGAGAGCGCATTGCCCAGCTGATGTTCGTCCCCGTCGTGCAGGCGGCATTCAAGCTGGTCGACGAGTTTGACGCTTCTGATCGCGGCGAAGGTGGTTTCGGCCACTCGGGAACTCAGTAACACAGGAGCCTGTTCATGGCAGCCAATAACAAAAAAAATCGCCGCCAACACATCCTTGAATGTTTGGCACGGATGCTGGAAACCTGCCCGGGACAAAGGATCACCACCAAGGCACTGGCTGCCGAAGTTGGGGTCTCCGAGGCTGCGCTGTACCGTCACTTCCCCTCCAAGGCACGCATGTTCGAAGGACTCATCGAGTTTATCGAAGATACCCTGTTGTCACGCATCAACCTGGTGATGATGGAAGAGAAGGACACCATGAACCGCTGCCAGATGATCCTGCAGCTGCTGCTCACCTTCGCCGAGCGCAATCCCGGGATCACCCGCCTGCTGACCGGCGATGCATTGATCGGCGAGCAGGAGCGTCTGCGCGAACGGATCAACCTGCTGTTTGGCAAGATCGAAACCCAGATCAAGCAGGTGCTGCGTGAAAAGAGCCTGCGCGAAGGTCAGGGCTTCTATCTGGAGGAGGGGATGCTGGCCAACCTGCTGCTGGCCTGGACCGAAGGGCGGATCGCCCAGTTCGTCCGCAGTGACTTCAAGCAACTGCCCACCGCCGACTTCTCCGAACAGTGGGCCTTTATTCGTAAGCAGTTACTGCAGAGCTAATAGTTCATACACCTGACCAGTTGAGTCTTCCCGTAGCAAGGCAAAATGCCTTTATCTGCAGGAAGACTCAATGTCGAACTTAATCTCAATCGTTCTTTCCAAAGAATTGATCCGCAATCAATTCTGAAGCTGGCTTCTGCTGATCTCGCCAGAATGCTTCTTTCACGAAAGACAAGCGCTCTCTGTTCACCTCGCCTACCAATACTCCACCCAGGCATTCCAGTAACCCTGTGAAATCCTCAGCCCTCATACCTGCCGTGTAGGTATCATAGTCGAGGTTTAATCCCCGACTTTCTGCCTTGTATCGCTCCAGATCCGGCGTGTACAGGATGACACAGTCACGATAACGCAGATAATCGTAGAGAATGGACGAGTAGTCCGTGATCAGGCAGTCTGCATCCCCCAGTACCGAATAGATATCAAAGTTCCCTTCCAATATCTGAATATTATCCAGCCCGCACGCGAGAGACTTGTCGTACTGTGTATTGGGATGGAACTTCACCGCAAACAGAGCATCATTGTCCGCCATCAGGGCATTGATCGCAGTCAGATCCAGCTTCAGATCGGCCATGATATCTCCCCCTGAATCACGCCAGGTGGGGAGGTAGAAAAACACCTTGTTGTACTTGGCGAAGAGCGCCTGCACCTCCTGCTCCCGCGCTGACAATACCAACTGCCGGAAGGCGTTCGGATGGCCGATATGGTCCAACCTGGGATAGCCATATTCCAGGCACTGCTGCGCATCGATGCGAAAAGCCTGGGAAAAGAACTGTGTCATCAGTGGACTGGTGGACAACACATAGTCAGGCTTTCTGAACAGGTGCGGCCGACGGATGCGATTAGGGTTGAACCTGTCTTGCTTAAACCGCTCAGCTAGCGGCCCCTCTTCAATCGCAAACTCGATCTTCTTCAGCGGCAAGCCATGCCAGAGGTTGACCGCAGTTGCCCCTTTCGACAGAAAGTAACTGATATCGCGCAGGTAGGTGGTGTAGAAAAAATACTGGCTGGTTGCGCAATACCAGGCGCCTCGTGCCGACCCGGAAAGATGGCATTCGTAACCTAACGCGCGCATCTCCTCTACTTGTGTCTGGCGCTTCGCAATCCAGATACAGCGCACATCGGTTCGATGCTCCTGCAGATAGTGAAAAAGATACTTCGCGTTATCCTTAAAAGCCCCATTATGGGTACCAAATACCGCCTGCTTTTCACGCCGTGGCATTAAGCCTGTCAGGTGGTAAAAAGACACCTTGAGCCAGTTCCTCTTGAGCAGCTCAAAAGCAAACTTAAGCATCAATTATCCTTTTCAATTAAAGACGGTCCATCCGCAATGCCCTTGAATAAGCACTGAGTCCGCCCTATCCCAAATAGCCCAACTCTGAAACGCATGGCCCCAGAGCCGGGCTTCATGCCTTATGCAATACCGTACTGTTCACGGTAGGCGCGGACGGAGGCCAGCTCAGCTTCGCGGCCGCTCTGCTGCTCCAGGTAGGTGATCAGATCACCCAGGGTGACGATAGACACCACGGAGCAACCAAAGTCGCGCTCCACTTCCTGAATGGCAGATAGCTCGCCCTTGCCCTTCTCCTGACGATCCAAAGCGATCAGTACCCCGGCCAGCTCGGCGTTATTGGCCTGGATGATCTCCATGGACTCACGGATCGCGGTGCCGGCGGTGATCACATCATCCACCAGCATCACCTTGCCGGTCAGCTCGCTGCCCACCAGGTTGCCGCCTTCGCCATGATCTTTGGCCTCTTTGCGGTTAAAGCAGTAAGGCATATCACAGTCGTGGTGATCGGCCAGTGCCACCGCCGTGGTAGTGGCGATCGGAATGCCCTTGTAGGCAGGACCAAAGACCAGATCAAACTCGATGCCGGAATCCATCAGGGCGGCGGCGTAAAAGCGTCCCAGCTTGGCCAAGTCACTGCCCCGATTAAACAGACCCGCATTGAAAAAGTAGGGGCTGGTACGGCCAGATTTCAGGGTAAATTCCCCAAAACGCAGTACGTTACGGTCGAGGGCAAACTCAATAAACTCTTTCTGGTAGGCTTTCACAATGTCTCCAAAGCTTGGTCAGTGGGTACAGGCAAAAAAAGAAGCGGCCACGCCACTTCTTTTTAGTCATTAATCTTGGTTGTAAGCGGCTTTTTGCGCGGCGATCAGATCGGCAATGCCATCTTTGGCCAGGGCCATCATGGCGTGCATCTCATCAAAGGAGAAAGGTTCACCTTCGGCGGTGCCCTGCACTTCAATGATGCGGCCATCTTCCGCCATCACCACATTCATATCGGTTTCGGCGGTGGAATCCTCGGAGTAATCCAGATCACACACAGGCTGACCTTTGACGATCCCCACGGAAACGGCGGCAATCGGCTGCTTCAGCGGGCTGATCTTCAGCTTGCCGGTGACCTTCAGGTAATCGATGGCATCCATCAGAGCCACACAGGCGCCGGTGATGGCGGCGGTACGGGTGCCACCATCGGCCTGGATCACATCACAATCGATGGTAATGGTGTGCTCACCCAGGGCCTTGAGATCCATGGCGGCCCGCAAGCTGCGACCGATCAGACGCTGGATCTCAGAGGTGCGACCGCTCTGCTTACCGCGCGCCGCTTCACGATTGTTGCGGCTGTGGGTCGCACGGGGCAACATGCCGTACTCGGCGGTGACCCAACCCTGGCCCTTGCCTCGCAAGAAGCGTGGCACCCCTTCCTCAACGCTGGCGGTACAAATCACCTTGGTGTTACCAAAAGCGATCAGCACTGAGCCCTCGGCGTGGGCGGTAAAGTTACGGGTGATCTCCACCGGGCGCGGCTGGGCCGCAGTTCTTCCGTTAGAACGCATGTCGCTATACCTGATCTATGAGAAATTGCGCGACATTATAGCGGTTGAGCGGCAGCAATCCCACTCCCGACGTGGTGTTATCCCCGCCGTCTAATGGCTATACTGGCGGGGTTTTTTCCTAATTGAGTCCCGATCATGACCCACTCCATGACCGCCTACGGCCGCGGTGAAATCAAAGCCGACTGGGGCAGCGCCTCCTGGGAGATCCGCTCCGTTAACCAACGCTACCTGGAAACCTACCTGCGCCTGCCTGAGCAGTTCCGTGGCCTGGAGCCCGTCCTGCGCGAGCGCCTGCGTAAGCGCCTGGCCCGGGGCAAAGTGGAAGTGAACCTGCGTTTCGAACTGGCCCAGAAAGCCGATACCCTGCAGATGAATGAGTCCCTGGCCCAGCAGCTGGTGGACAAGGCTCAGCAGCTGCACACCATGGCGGGGATAGGCCAGATCCAGTTGGTCGATCTGCTCAAATGGCCCGGCGTACTGGAGACCGGTGAACAGGACATGGATGGGATCAGCAAAGATCTGCTGGCCAAGTTTGACGAAGTGGTCACCGACTTTATCGCCGCCCGTGCCTCCGAAGGTCAGGCGATGGAAGCCCTGATCCAGCAGCGCCTCGACGCCATCACCGAGCAGGCCGCGTTCGTCCGCGCACGCATGCCGGAAGTCATGACCTGGCAGCGTCAGAAACTGACCGACCGCCTCGCCGAAGTCAAAGACGATCTCGATCCCCAGCGCATCGAACAGGAGATGATCCTGATGGCGCAAAAGCTGGATGTGGCCGAGGAGCTGGATCGCCTCGATGCCCACGTGGCAGAAACCCGCAAAGTGCTGAAGAAAGGCGGCGCCTGTGGCCGACGCCTGGATTTCATGATGCAGGAGTTCAACCGGGAAGCGAACACCCTGGCCTCCAAGTCCATCAGCAGCGATATCACCGCCGCCGCCGTCGAGCTCAAGGTGCTTATCGAGCAGATGCGCGAGCAGATCCAGAACATCGAATAATGTGTTTACTCTAGTATTTTTTCAGTAAAAACAAAAAAGTACCCGACGCAGTGTAGGAAACGCTGGTGACAAGACCCCATATTTGTCTACTATTGTAACCACCAAGTGGTGACAAAAATGGTGACAAGACGACGCCAAATGTCATGGTGACAAAGCATCGTTTCATGGAGGAAATGTCGAATGGGGAAACTGACCGCTAAACAGGTCAACAGCCTGAGAAAGGCCGGTGATACCGGACGCTACAGCGACGGGGCAGGCCTTTACTTTCGTGTAAGCACAACCGGTGGCTGCTCCTGGGAGCTGCGCTATGCCATTGCTGGCAAGCGCAAAGCTCTCAGCCTCGGTCAGTATCCCGACCTCCCCCTTGCCTTAGCACGTGAGCAAGCCCTAGAGCACAAGAAGATGCTCCGTCAGGGCGACGACCCGCTGCTAGAACGCAAACGTGCCCAACAGGCACCCATCCAAACCATCTCAGAGCTGGGGCAGAACTGGCTCAATGCCGTTGCCCGACGGATCCAGAACGATGAGATCTATCGCCGTGTGTTCGAGAAAGATATCGAGCCGGAGATCGGCGAGTTTCCGCTGAATAAGATCACCGCCATGGATGTGCAGCGCGTCCTCAAAGCCATCGTAGACAGCAACCGTCCTTCCATCGCCAACGATGCCCTGATGTACATGAAGCAGATGTTCCGTCATGGCATAAAGCTGGGGCTACTGACGCACAACCCAGCTGAGGCATTCAACAGCATGGATGCCGGTGGCATTGAGCAGGCCCGTGACCGGGTATTGTCCCTCTCAGAATTAGCCACCACCTTTAAGGTGTTGCGTGGCCACCCACTGCAGTTTTCCCGTAGCAACTACCTGGCGGTCTGCCTGTTGGTCAGCTTGGGGGTACGCAAAATGGAGCTACTCGCCGCCCGGTGGGAGGAATTTGACCTCGAAAGCAGTATTTGGGTGATCCCTAAAGACCGCGCAAAAACCAATGTTGCTTTGACCATACCGCTGACCGCCTCCGCAACGACTTGGTTGCAAGAGTTACAAGTGATCGCCGCAAGCAGCCCTTATGTGTTCCCTAACCGGCGTGTCAGCAAGCGCTACGGCCATGTCAGCCCCGACACCCTGAACGCCGCCATCAAGAAGCTGTCCAGCGACGATAAGCCCAAGTTTGAGCACTTCACCGTGCATGATCTGCGCCGCACCTTCCGCAGCCTGCTGGCCGAAATTGGCACGCCAAGCCATATTGCCGAGCGTTGCCTGAATCACAAATTGCGCGGTGTCGAAGGGATCTACGACCGCTACGACTACTTTGACGAACGCAAAGTGGCCCTTACCAATTTAGAGGCAGTAATCAGTGGTGCAGTTTGACAGGGAGAAAGAAGCCATGGAGTCCGCAAAGCTGATGACCATTGAGAACCGGCTAACATACAATAATGCTCAACTGCTAGACATCGAGCTTGTCGACCCGATGAACGAGTCCCTCATCGGTCAACAGTCGGCCAATATCTTTGCCTGGATGTGGGAACACTATTTCAATCTCGAAGACCATATTGAGCAGATCTTAGGCCACTATGGTTTAGGTGACGATGGTTTGTCTTTGGCTAAACCGTTCATTGAAAAGATGGAGCAAACCTGTGAATTACTCCGCACGGAGGTCCCCTCTTCAATCCAATTTGCAAAGCAACAGTACGCATTTAAGGTCACTGAGCCTAACGCGCTAAGCATGCGATTGGATGCCCTAGAACAAGCGCTGCAAGAAAATACGCATAAGACTGGCGAGCAAGGCTCTAGCGGGAAGGCCACCACCGTTCGAACACCGAGACCACCATCGCGCTTTACCCAGTTCCTTGTGTCCTTATTGGAGGGGAAGCCGAACTTACAGACCCCCGAAGTCCTGCACATAATTGATAGTCTGCCTCCAAACGACCCCCTGTTTATCAAACACAGGATCGAATTTGTGAGGGATGAGCCCGGCATGATTTGTTGGGAATGCCGTGAAACGGAGCAGAGCGGCTCCTTAGATCGTGGCAACCTGAAATACGCCATGAATAAGGCCCGCAAGCGTATGGCCGAAAACCGCCGTAGACAAAGATCCACAAGCCAGGGTTGACGGTTAGTCTATCCATCAACCCATCAACTTCAGCTTCGTATGTGAACCCATTTCATAGACGAGGTTGATATGACCCACATTGAGCGCGGGGCTCACGTCCCCATCTATCAAGAACCCACGAATCCGCAGCGTGTAGCTCTGCTTGCCCAAGCTAACGCTATTGAAGGTCTGGTCGGGGAATCCGAACGCAAGAACATCACCGGAACCAGCCGAGCCTGGTGGTACAAACTGATCCGCCAAGGCCGTGCTCCGGCCGGGATCCGCCTGAGCGCCAACTGCACCCGCTGGAAGCGCAGCACCCTGTTGGCCTGGGTAGAGCAAGCTGTACAGGAGGCGTCCAATGACTGATCCAATTCCAATTGCAAACCGTGGCTTCGAGGAAGATGCACTGGGAATGGTCATCAACAATGGCGAACTAATTTCCAAAGAACCGAGCCTTAAGGAAGAGCACTTTACCATCCCTGTGCACCAGCAGATCTTCCGTGCCATTAAAGCCTTGGAAAAACGCAACGAACCGATCGACGTTTCGACGGTTTTCACTGAATTGGAGCAATTGGGGCCGGACCATCCTGGTCCGAGGGCTTTACACATTGCGCACAATACGATTGGCAACAGCTCGTTTGCTCATCGCAAGGCCAAGTTGATGGAGTACACTAAACTTCGTCTTGTCCACAATGAGCTGCGTGAAGTGATTGAGTTCAAGGGCAGCCAATTTCCTAGGTTGGAAGAGGTGCGTCGCAAGCTTGAGCATTGCGTTATGGAATTGGCAGAGTCGATCAACCCTTTACTCATTAATCCGATTACAGTTCTGCCCGAAGTTAATCCCACAATCGAACTGACAAACCCTCCAGGGATCATCGGACAGATGGTAAGGGACATCCTCCAACAATCGTTGCGCCCCCAACCTGATCTGGCGGTAGCCTCTGGGCTATACGCAATGTCCTGCCTGTTTGCACCGTATCGGCTGTCTTGTACCGGCGGTAAGCTGTCGACGATCATCGTGTGCCTGGCCCCCAGCCGAAGCGGTAAAGATCGGCCCTTGGAGTATGCAAGGGAAATTGTTGGCATCGTTACCCAGAACGGGATCCACGGTAACTTCAAGAGTGCCCAGGAGATCTTCCGTAACTTGCTGGAAGACCCCGGTAACCCCTGTGCTTTCTATGCCATCGACGAGGTGTCCCAGTTCTTTGTCAGCACCAAAGGTCGTAACGCCCCTGACTACTTGGTACGCATCACCAGTGATCTGCTGAGAATCTCAAACGGCCATCGTGTCGACATTAATGGAGATACGGCTCGAGAGCTGAAAGAGCAGTACCAAAAGCGGGTACAGAAGGCACGCAGTGCACAGGCCAAGGCCGCCGAGGGGACTGCGGAGTGGAGCAAATGGGAAGAGGAAACCAAGGTTTACGAAAAGTGCATCGAGGCCCTCAAAGAGGGATTGCGCAACCCCGTTCTGAACCTGATTGGTTTCACCACGCCGGAAAGCATGGACGGAGTACTAACGGCGGAAGATGTCAGTACTGGCTTCATGAGTCGGCTGCTGCTGGTCGATGGCGGAACCGGTATTCCTGAAAAAGTCTTAAAGGTCTTGCCGCGCCTGCGAGTCGATAGCGAGATCCAATCCCAGCTTGCGGATGCCGTTATACAAGTAAAAGCTGACAGATTGGAGCCGATGGCCATGACAGATGAAGCCCAAATCTATCTGGATTGGCTGGACAATCAACTGGAACAACTACGCAACGAACCGGTGATTGGCACTATGTGTGCCGGAGCCATGGAGGTCGTTACCAAGGTGGCTTCATTAATTGCCAGCATCGAGGGTGTCGTAGACAGGCTCCATTTGGAATGGGCTTGGGCTTTTGTCCGTCAAGACCTGACCAACAAGGTGAACATGCTGCGTACCAACAACGTGATGACCGGACAGGCAAGCCAGGACGAGAAGCGCGAGGCCGCCAAAGTCAGACTGCTGAATCTGATGAAGTCCGGTAAATCCCTGGCCATATCCACCCTCAAGCAGCGCTTTATGAACAACAAGGCCTTCAAACAGGACACCGGTATCTTCGATATGGCTCTGCGTGAACTGGTTGAACAGAAGCTGCTGTCTAAAGAGAAGGACGGCAAACGCATCGTCTACAACAAGTAGCAGCACAGTGAGCCGGCGAGTATCACCGGCTCTCTACTGCTGATCACACTCCTGATCAAACGGATCAACTATACAGCCCGTTGGTAAGTGATCAGCACAATGAGTTGGTCTAGCTGCTTCTCTGTGTCTTTGCCCAATAAGAAGTAACCATCCAGCGCTACACATTGACCTATCTACCTCGCGCCTTATAGCACGCCGGTTAAGCCAGGTTAGATAACGAATAACCTCTGATAACAACCAGATAAGCGCGAGCCCGCAACAACTCAGCGTTTCCGGGCATCAGTTACTTATTACTGCTCTTATTGAAGCAACGATCTTCACCCAGCCTGCGAGAGCAAGCAGTGAGGTAGGACGTGACAATGAGGATATGCTGAATGCATGGTCAGATATTTGATGTACTCTTCCAGTTATGGCTGCCATTTTTCTGATCCATAGAGAATAAAACAGCAAACCTGGATTCCGGAGGTATGTATGAAAACAATTTCCTTAGGAAATGCCGAAAAAGACCTTAAATCAATACTGGACGAAGTTGATCTGCTTGATGATGCCATTCGGATATCTCGGAGTAATGGTCCAGACGCGGTTATCATGTCGATGGGTTCTTACAGCTCCCTCATGGAAACGTTGCACCTACTTAGTTCCCCGGCTAATGCCCAAAAACTCAGCGAATCGATTGAACAGCTAAAGCGTGGCAAAACTATCAAGCGTTCACTCAAAGAATAGTAATGCACCTCCGTACCTTTGGTGCAATACAGCAATGGAGGTTGCCAACATTCGATCAGCAATCACCTCCGCTCCCATCTTCTTCATCGTCCGGAGCCCACAATGGGTCGTCGTTGTCATCGGCTACCTGGTGCCAGTCCTCGCTTCGCAAAATGGTCAGGATTAACTTGGAGTAGGACTACTTGGCTCGATCCTAAGCCATAATCGAGGCACGGGCCCGTCACTTACTCGAGCAAGCGGGGGAAGTCACACAAATTGAATTGAGAGTCCAGAGGGGAGCCTTACGCGCCTGCCGAAGATAACGCGCAAGAAGACACTCCCACACACTGTTGTCTATTGCGCTTCGATTTAAACGGCACTTCTCAGATGAACGCAACACTTTCCTAGCAATAGGAAACAGAACGCCTTAGAACAGACCTTCCACCATCACTCCTTCGCTACTGCCAGACAGTCTGCACTTTCTCCCCTTAACTCGAAGGCTCCCCTGATCGGCCATATGCCGTCTTCGCACAATTCGTTATCTAAAAGGAATGGGGTTGATGGATTAGTGGCGAGCATTAGCATCGTAGATTTCTCGCATCTTGTCTAAACATTGTTAAGTCGACAAATCGATAGTATAAAAACCAGACAAGAATTGATGGGGTCAAGGAATGACCATAAGCCAATATGCATAGCGAATATATCGCACATCAACGGTCAACAGATGGCGATGTTCAAAGCATCGAGTCTCACCTCCAAGAGGTGGCTCAACTTAGCTGTGGTTTCGCTAATAAGTGTGGACTACCAGCAGCCGGAGAGCTTATCGGCCTACTCCATGACTTCGGAAAATACAGCCAAAACTTTCAGTACTATCTGCGCTCTGCAACTGGCCAAATCAATCCAGATGATGATGAGTATGTCGATGCCAAAGGGATGAAAGGCAAAATCGACCATTCAACCGCTGGGGCACAATACATCTATCAAGCACTGAGCCAGTATGGGGGCATAGGACAAGGCGAACTGTGCGCACAGATATTGGCATTGTGTGTAGCTTCGCATCACAGTGGTTTAATCGATTGCCTTGCAGTTTCAACACAACGCGGTGATGTGTTTGGCCAACGCATGAGCAAGGAAGACCAACAAACCCACCTAACTGAATGCTGCGATAGTGCCGATACAACGGTGGTAGAGCGCGCACAGCAACTGGCTGGAGCTGACCTTGTCAGTCAGTTTATGGCGATTATAAAACCATTACTGACTGAACCTTCTGAGACCGGTGCCAGTTTTGTCCCACATTCACGAATCGCAGCGTTGCAACTGGGTCTGCTCACCCGCTTTCTATTCAGCTGCCTAATCGATGCCGACCGATTAAACAGCGCCGAATTCGAAGATCCGGCACGCAAAGCGGCGCGCTTATCCCGTCCTAACTTCCCAGATTGGCCAATAGCCATCAAGCGCTTAGAACAAAAACTGGCAAGTTTCAAAATTCGCAGTCCCATCGATCCGATCCGCCAGCAAATAGCCGAACAATGTCGACTACGTGCCAACGACCAACCTGGGATCTATACGCTCACCGTTCCAACTGGTGGCGGTAAAACCTATGCCAGCTTGCGATATGCGCTCCATCATGCACACGCGCATCAACTCGAACGCATCATATATATCATCCCCTACAACTCCATCATCGAGCAAAATGCCCAAGTGATGCGCGACGCCTTGGAGCGAGAGAAAGACCCTCATCCGTGGCTTTTAGAACACCACTCTAATCTGGAGCCAGAGCAGCAAACCTGGCACAGCAAACTGGTCAGTGAGAATTGGGATGCCCCCATAGTGATCACCACTATGGTGCAATTTCTTGAAACCCTATTTAGCGGCGGCACCCGCAGCGCTCGCCGCATGCACCAACTGGCCAAAAGCGTTATGGTGTTTGACGAAATTCAAACCCTGCCAATCAATTGCACCCATCTATTTTGTAACGCCCTGAATTTTCTGTGCCAAACCGCCGGCAGTACCGCCCTGTTATGCACAGCCACCCAACCCTTGTTAGACAAACTGCAAGCGTCCAAGAATGGTCGATTGCAACTAGCGAAGAACAACGAGTTGGTGCCCAACGTTCCTCAACTGTTTTCCCAACTCAAACGGGTCGAGATCGTCAATCGCTGCAAAGCCGAAGGCTGGCAAGCCGAAGAAATTGCAGCATTGCTACAAACCGAATTTGCCCGTCACAGCAGCTGTCTGCTTATCGTGAACACCAAACAATGGGCCATCGACATGTATCAGCACTGCGTCGAATCTATTCCTGAAGACGCTCTGTTTCATCTAAGCACCAACCAATATCCGGCCCACCGACAGGCGATGCTCACCACCATCCGCCACCGCCTAGACAAACAACTGCCGGTGCTCTGCATTAGTACCCAATTAATCGAAGCCGGCGTCGATGTCGACTTTGCCTCTGTAGTGCGTTTTCTGGCCGGACTGGATTCGATTGCCCAAGCGGCCGGGCGGTGCAATCGCAATGGCCGGCATCCGTGCGCACAGGTGCATGTGGTCAACCCCGCACAAGAAAACACCCGTCAACTCGCCGATATTGAGATAGGCAAGCAACGAACCTTGCGGGTGTTCAGTGAAAACTTTAACGATTGGCTCGAACCGGCAGCGATGACCCGCTACTTCCAATACTACTTCTTCGACCGCCAAACCCAAATGCGCTACCCCTGCACCGACAGTCAGGGCAAAGCCAGCAGCTTACTGACACTTTTGGGCAATCATGACACCAACCCCAGATACCGAAACCGTCAAGCCGAGGGCAAACTCCCCTTACTGCAACAAGCGTTTATGGAGGCAGGCCGGGTATTTAAAGCCATCGACGCTCCGACCCATTCGGTAATTGTCCAGCATGGTGAAGGACGTAAGCTAGTGACTGAACTGTGCGCTGTCGCCAAACAATTTGATGCCGCTCGCTACGCCACTGCACTGAAAGCGGCCCAAAAATACAGCGTCAATGTCTTTCCCAAGGTCTGGAAAGAGCTGAGGGAAGCCGATGCCATTGCCGAAACCCAGCCCGGCGAAGGGCTGTATTACCTAAAGGAAGAATTTTACAGCGAAGCCTTTGGTTTAAGTACTAAACCGGTGGCATCGCCAACGTTTTGCTGCATTTAAGGAGAGAACCGGTGGAGAACACCCCGAAAAACAGCCTCAGCTTTCGAGTCTGGGGACGCCATGCCCTGTTTACCGATCCCGTTACCAAAATGGGCGGTGAAAAGTGCAGCTACCATGTGCCCACCTATGAAGCGTTAAAAGGCGTATTAAAATCGATTTACTGGAAGCCAACCCTGATCTGGGTGATTGATAAAGTGCGGGTTATTAAGCCCATTCGCACTCAAACCAAGGGCACCAAACCTTTGGTTTGGGGCGGCGGCAACAGCTTGGCAATTTATACCTTTCTGCACGAGGTTGAATACCAGGTTCAAGCACATTTTATCTGGAACGAACATCGCCCAGAGCTGGCCAAAGATCGTATCGACGGCAAACATTTTGCCATCGCCAAACGCATGCTGCACAAAGGCGGAAGGCAAGATATCTTCCTAGGCACCCGTGATTGTCAGGCCTATGTCGAACCCTGCGAGTTTGGCCACGGTCAAGGTGCCTACGACGAGTTAGATCAGCTTGGCTTTGGTCCGATGTTTCATGGCTTTGACTACCCCGATGAAACGGGTATCAACGAACTGCACAGCCGCTTTTGGCATGCAACCATGCATCACGGCGTCTTAACCTTCCCGACTCCAGAACAATTTGATGGCACAGATACGACTCAGGTTAGGCGTTTAGTCCGTCCGATGCAGGCAAAAGCTTTTGAACTCGGCAGTTCATTGCAGAGCGTTGACACAGAGGAAGCGCAATCATGAGTTGGCTCAATAAGCTGCATCAAACCTATCAGACCGCCAACCAGCGTGCGTTTGAAGACGAAGCCGGGATGATGCCGATATCCCACACTCTACAAAATGCACACATTAACATTGTGCTGGATCAAGAAGGACAATTTAAGCGTGCACGCGTGCTTGAGAAGACCCAAATTATTTTACCAGCAACAGAGAAGTCTGCGGGCAGAAGCAGTGGCGAAGCTCCCCACCCTCTCGCAGATAAGATCCAATACGTCGCTGCGGATTACGCGGAATATGGCGGACTCAAAAAAGCCTATTCCCAAGGTTATATAAATCAATTGCAGAACTGGGTTAACTCAGAATGCACCCACCTTAGAGCCCAAGCCGTGTTGAACTACGTCAAACAAGGTCGGGTGATCGCAGACTTAGTCGCCGCCAACATCTGTTTCATTGACCACAACAACACCTTATTGACTTCGTGGCCCACGGACAGTGAGCAACCGACGCCGCTTCTATTTAAAGTGCTGCCAAAAGAAAAAGGGCAACTGGACCAAGGCAACGCACTGGTCTGCTGGACAATCGAGTGCGAAGGCGATCCATTATCCGACACTTGGCTGGATACCAGCTTGCAACAGGCATGGATCAACTACGATGTCAGCCAAGGCGGACAGCAGCAGTTATGCCTGGTAACGGGACAGATGGCTGCAGCCGCCACTAACCATCCGGCGAAACTACGACACACTGGGGATAAGGCCAAACTCATCTCTGCCAATGATAACTCCGGCTTTACCTTTCGTGGCCGCTTTACCGACAGCAGCCAAGCCGCCAATGTCAGCTTTGAAGCCACCCAACAAGCTCACAATGCGTTGCGTTGGCTTATTGCCCGTCAGGGAGTACGCAACGACGACCAGGTCATTGTCGCTTGGGCCATCTCCTGTGACGATATGCCATCGCCGTTGGCAGAATCCGATCCATGGGACAATATCGATGATCTCTCGCAAGTCGCAGCTCCTGTTCAAATAACCGAGGCTGGAAGCGATCACAGCTTCGATTTAGGCCGAAGTTTTGCCAGCGAATTCAATAAGCGACTCGCAGGCTACCAAATGCGCTATCCGTTAGAACTCTCCGATAGCATCGTCGTTATGGGACTGGACTCCGCCACGCCGGGACGAATGGCCATCACCTACTATCGTGACTTTACCCCGCAGGAATATCTGCAAAACCTGGCGCTGTGGCAAAGCCAGTTTGCTTGGTGGCAACGGGCCAGCAAAGAAAAGCAAAATCAGGGCTACCCAGCTTGGTTCGCCAGTGCCCCCAGCGCCTGGACGCTTCTGCAGGCCACCTATGGCGACATCCTCGACAGCAATAAATCGCTCAAGAAGAACCTCACTGAGCGCATACTGCCCTGCATCACCGAAGGGCGGCCACTGCCCATCGATATATTACGCCGAGCCGTACAGCGCGCGAGCGCCCGACACAGTTATAAAAGCAACGAACAATGGCAATGGGAGCAGAACCTCGGGGTCGCTTGTGCGCTTTACCGCGGCTACTTCTATCGCCACCCCAAGCCTGCATCAAGGAGAGACTACGCAATGGCACTTGAACCTCATAACCGTTCGCGGGATTACCTCTATGGTCGCCTGCTGGCGCTTGCCGACAATATCGAGCAATTCGCTTTAGATAAAGCGCAAGAAAAACGACCCACGTCCGCCGCTCGCATGATGCAGCGGTTTGCCGACCGGCCCGCATCAACTTGGCTTACCATCGAGAAATCCCTGCAGCCATATCTGCAACGCCTACACAGTAACGCCGCTGGCTTTGCCATTGATCGCAGTCAAAAGCTCGATGAAGTTATGGGCCTGTTCGCCAGTAACGAATTTTGCGATGACAGAGCCCTGACAGGCGAATTTTTATTGGGCTTTCATTGCCAACGCTTGAGTTTACGGCAAAAGAAAGCCGGACAAATGGATCAAGAACAACAGGAAGGAGCCGCACAATGACACTCAGCAATAAAATTGATTTCGCTCTAATTTTTACCGTGGACAGCGCCAATCCCAATGGTGATCCGCTTAACGGCAACCGGCCACGAACAGACTATGATGGTTACGGCGAGATCACCGACGTTTGCCTCAAGCGCAAGATCCGTGATCGCCTACAGGAGTCCGGTCAATCTATCTTCGTTCAATCCGATGAAAAGAAAACCGACGGTATGCCGAGCCTGAGAACACGAGCAGAGTCGAACGAATTCGGTGTCGGAAAAGATACATTCAATACAAAAAAAACCACGATTGCTCAAGCCACGGAGATTGTTTGTAAAAAATGGCTGGATGTCCGCGCCTTCGGGCAGGTCTTTGCTTATAGCAAAAGCACCGGAAGTGAAGGAATCTCCCTACCGATCCGGGGTCCAGTCACTATCCAGTCAGCCTTTAGTCTTGAGCCCATCAGTATCTCCAGCACCCAAATCACCAAAAGCGTTAGCGGCGAAGGTGACGGCAACAAAAAAAGCGCCGATACGATGGGCATGAAACATCGGGTCAATCATGCCACCTACGTCGCTTATGGCGCTATGACCCCACAACTGGCTGAACGCACCGGCTTTAACAATGAAGATGCTGAGCTGATCAAAGCCGTTCTGCCCCGTCTATTTGAAGGAGATGCCTCTTCAGCGCGACCCGAAGGCTCCATGGCAGTCAGTAAAGTGATTTGGTGGCAACACAGCACTAAATCCGGCCAATACTCCTCCGCCAAGGTGCACCAAACCCTGAGATCACACCTCGCACAAGGACTACCGCTGGATAACTCGGCCTTAATTGACAGCCTGAGGCCCGCCTTGGATGGGCTGGAGCCCGAGATCATCGAAGGGTTCTAATCATGACCGACACGCGCCTGATCCCGCTATCGGCCCTGCAGCACTACGCATTTTGTCCACGCCAATGTGGCTTGATCCACAACGAACAGGCCTGGGCTGAAAACTACCTGACTGCACAGGGCCAGCAACTGCACCAGCGGGTGGATCACGGTGCACCGGAGACTCGCAAGGGGATCCGCTATGAGCGAGGTGTACAGATCTGTGCGCCTCGCTTAGGCCTGACCGGTAAACTGGATCTCCTCCAACGCGATCTCAATAGCGGCCAACTGACACCCATCGAATACAAACGGGGTAAACCCAAGCTGCACGACAGCGACCAGTTCCAGCTCTGCGCCCAAGTGCTCTGCCTGGAGGAAATGACAGGCCAACGCATTACTGAGGCCGCGATCTGGTACTGGCAAAGGCGCGCCCGGCACCCTGTCTCCATCAATGAAAGACTCAGAGAACGCACGCTTAGCGTAGTCGCTCAGGTCCGAGCCTTATTCGACGGCGGGCAAACGCCCCCTCCGTTACCAGCAGCGCACTGCAACGCCTGCTCTTTGCTCGATCTTTGCCAGCCGTCTCTGACCAAAAACGATTCAAGTAAAGCCTATATCGACCGTTTATTTGATAAGGAAGGCAGCCCATGAAAAAGCTGCAAAATAGCCTCTATATCACCAGAGACGGCGCTTACCTGCATAAACAACGGGAAACCTTAATGATCGAGCAACGTCTCGATGGCAAGAAACACATACTGATGCAGTTGCCCATCCATTCCATCAGCAATATTTTCTGTTTTGGCAATGTAATGGTGTCGCCCCAAGTGATGGGTCTTTGCGGCGAACGAGGAACCAATCTGGTATTTTACGATCGTCACGACCGCTATCTGGCACGTGTAATAGGCCACCAAAACGGCAATGTCCTGCTGCGCCGTCAACAATACCAGCGCTCCGAAAGGGACCCACTCCCTATCGCCCGCAATATCCTGGCCGCCAAGGTCCAATCATCCCGTCGTGTGCTGCAACGCTATCAACGCACCTACGGCACTACCACCGACATCGACACGTCCGCCAGTCGCCTGAAGGGGATCATTGATGCGCTTAAAATCCAAACCGATATGGATAAGCTGCGCGGCCTGGAGGGTGAAGCCGCCAGGCTCTATTTCGGGGTATTTGATTGCCTAATCACAAACCAAGCGTTTCAGTTTTCTGGGCGCAACCGGCGTCCACCTAAAGATCCTATTAACGCTCTGCTCTCCTTCCTGTACTCCATCGCCGGAAAGGAGATCAGTGGCGCCCTACACGGTGCGGGGCTCGATCCCCAGGTCGGGTTTCTTCACTGCGATCGTCCGGGGCGTGACAGCCTGTCCCAAGACCTGCTCGAAGAGTTTCGTGCTCCCATCATCGATCGCCTAGCGCTTTCTCTGGTCAACCGCAAGCAGTTGAATAACAGTGACTTTCGTAGCGACACCCTTGGCAACATCCGCCTCACCGACGAAGGCCGAAAACAAGTTTTGCAAGCCTGGCAAAGTAAAAAGCAGGAGGAATTAACCCACCCTTATCTACAAGAGAAAGTGCCATTCGGACTGCTTCCCCATATCCAGGCGATGTTGTTGGCCCGCCATCTGCGTGGCGACCTTCAGCACTATCCACCCTATGTGATGCGCTAAAACAATAGTAACGGTCTCACGACAAGGAGCCTGTGATAATGATGATCCTGATCACCTATGATGTCTCTTTTGATGATCCAGAAGGCCCAAAGCGGTTGCGGCGCCTAGCCAAAGTCTGCCTCGATTTCGGCACCCGAGTCCAATACTCCGTGTTTGAGTGCGATATCACTCCTGCCCAATGGGTACAGCTCAAGGCTGCACTTCTCGATATCTACGACCCATGTCTCGACAGCCTGCGCTTTTACAAGCTTGGCAAGTCCTGGCGATCCAAAGTAGAGCACCATGGGGCCAAACGCGCGTTAGATCTCTTTAAAGATGTCCTGATACTGTGATCGCCAACCTGTCGTGCTCACTGATACCCCGGCTGGTTGGCGACAACACAATGTTCTTTAAAAACATATAATTAATCACAGCGCTGTCCGTTCAGCCCTAGTTGAACGTACTGCCACCACTTAGCTTGGCGACAATAGGCAATTCAAGATAGGCTAGATAAGCCTCTCCTCTGAGGCAGTCGCGCCCCCCGCGGGCGCGTGGATTGAAACTTTGCTCTTTGCCCTGGAGGTTGCCCTGGACGCGTCGCGCCCCCCGCGGGCGCGTGGATTGAAACCATAAATCGTAAACACTGGTGACACCCAGAACTTGTCGCGCCCCCCGCGGGCGCGTGGATTGAAACATCCACTGATGGGGGCACACAATCAAAGCCTATGTCGCGCCCCCCGCGGGCGCGTGGATTGAAACCGTGACTTGCTGATGAAGGCGCGGCCCGAGGTGGGTCGCGCCCCCCGCGGGCGCGTGGATTGAAACAGTCCCAAGCGGAACGCCTTCCTGGACAATGCCAGTCGCGCCCCCCGCGGGCGCGTGGATTGAAACCACAAGGAGGGGCTGGCCGATGCCTACCCCGGCGTGTCGCGCCCCCCGCGGGCGCGTGGATTGAAACATGGATGACAATGATGAAGGTGGAACCACGGCCAGTCGCGCCCCCCGCGGGCGCGTGGATTGAAACCGTTATTTACATGGTGATCCTGATTGGTCTGGGAGTCGCGCCCCCCGCGGGCGCGTGGATTGAAACACATCCAGTCTGAGTTGGAGCGTATCACCAACAAGGTCGCGCCCCCCGCGGGCGCGTGGATTGAAACGGATCACGTTGTCGTTATCGCATGGGCCGAACCGGTCGCGCCCCCCGCGGGCGCGTGGATTGAAACTGCCTCACGTCCTTGTGTGGCTTAGTTATTTATCGTCGCGCCCCCCGCGGGCGCGTGGATTGAAACCATTATTTTCGACCCGGCTTTGTTTGGGTCATCGGTCGCGCCCCCCGCGGGCGCGTGGATTGAAACATTGAGCACGTAGTCAAGGTGGGGATCCTGGTCGCGCCCCCCGCGGGCGCGTGGATTGAAACAGGGCCTGCTTGCCGGCCGCGGTCAGGTGGGCGCGTCGCGCCCCCCGCGGGCGCGTGGATTGAAACTACCTGACAGGCGAAGCCTCTAAAGCCTGGACGGTGTCGCGCCCCCCGCGGGCGCGTGGATTGAAACTTTGGACTGGTGCAAATACTTTTTAGCATGGCATGTCGCGCCCCCCGCGGGCGCGTGGATTGAAACTCTTCCCGTGGCGGGGTTTGGGTTTCGAGCAGATGTCGCGCCCCCCGCGGGCGCGTGGATTGAAACCAGGGCTATGCGCCACTGCGGATAGGCAAAGTCAGTCGCGCCCCCCGCGGGCGCGTGGATTGAAACCTCAGTGAGTTTTAAATTGCGCACTTGGTGTCACTCGTCGCGCCCCCCGCGGGCGCGTGGATTGAAACTTGAAGCATGGGCCGAAGCGCTAACCAGAATCGCGTCGCGCCCCCCGCGGGCGCGTGGATTGAAACCCTGATGCCACGCCCGGCATCAGCCAGGGACGGGCGTCGCGCCCCCCGCGGGCGCGTGGATTGAAACTCGGATGAAATACTGAGCCAAGAGGATCATGAACGTCGCGCCCCCCGCGGGCGCGTGGATTGAAACTGGTCTGGTGGACCGGCTGGCCAAAGCCCTAGAGGTCGCGCCCCCCGCGGGCGCGTGGATTGAAACGATGACGTAACACCACAGCATTACTGGATATATCGTCGCGCCCCCCGCGGGCGCGTGGATTGAAACGTCACCAGCTTGATGATGGATACCTTTGCAAGTCGTCGCGCCCCCCGCGGGCGCGTGGATTGAAACGGTGTACCTGCCCAATTCCTAGACCCAACCCAGTGTCGCGCCCCCCGCGGGCGCGTGGATTGAAACTTGTTAACCACGACCCTGGCAACCTCGATAGAGTGTCGCGCCCCCCGCGGGCGCGTGGATTGAAACGTATTATCGGCCATTGTTATGTTGTCCTGTTTGGGTCGCGCCCCCCGCGGGCGCGTGGATTGAAACACCAGAGCGCACCCGATCTGCGTCCGCCTCGTACGTCGCGCCCCCCGCGGGCGCGTGGATTGAAACCATGTCGCGCCCATGAAGCGCCTGAGTCCTTTCAAGTCGCGCCCCCCGCGGGCGCGTGGATTGAAACTCCGTAACGTCGATCAAGTTCAGCTCCAGCAGCACGTCGCGCCCCCCGCGGGCGCGTGGATTGAAACCATGAAATTCCGCACCATGGCGCGGCCAATCAGGGTCGCGCCCCCCGCGGGCGCGTGGATTGAAACATGGATATGCTGGCGCTCAACCCAGATCAAGACGTCGCGCCCCCCGCGGGCGCGTGGATTGAAACCTCGACCTCGTCATCCAAATCCCCAAAGTCCCCAGGTCGCGCCCCCCGCGGGCGCGTGGATTGAAACTATCGATCCACCTTCCGGCCTACACCAACATGCTGTCGCGCCCCCCGCGGGCGCGTGGATTGAAACCGGTATGAGGTGCCTTGCCCAGACTGTGGCCATCAGTCGCGCCCCCCGCGGGCGCGTGGATTGAAACCAGATTTGTTGGTGCAGATAGGAGCTGAACGCCACGTCGCGCCCCCCGCGGGCGCGTGGATTGAAACTTTGGTGCTGACGATCAGCCGGCCGCGACGCCGCGTCGCGCCCCCCGCGGGCGCGTGGATTGAAACATATTTCAGCGGTGCCGGTTTAATGGACTCAGGCTGTCGCGCCCCCCGCGGGCGCGTGGATTGAAACAGTCCCGCCCTGCTCGATGCCCTGCGCCAGCCCAGGTCGCGCCCCCCGCGGGCGCGTGGATTGAAACTCCTGGTCGTCGTTGGGGTGGGGGAGGGCGTTGGTGTCGCGCCCCCCGCGGGCGCGTGGATTGAAACCTCGCAACCGCGACGCTCGTAACGCCCGTCGTAAGGAGTCGCGCCCCCCGCGGGCGCGTGGATTGAAACCCCGATGTAATTGTTGGTACTTATCCCTGTACTGTCGCGCCCCCCGCGGGCGCGTGGATTGAAACCCCCTGTTGGTCCGGTATTGCAAAAAGGTAAGCAGGTCGCGCCCCCCGCGGGCGCGTGGATTGAAACCTCCAACTGCTCGGAAAGAAGGTCGATGTTGTAGGTCGCGCCCCCCGCGGGCGCGTGGATTGAAACACTTCGCGGCGGGCTCTACCGTGGATGTCTCCAAGTCGCGCCCCCCGCGGGCGCGTGGATTGAAACTCGATCACCCCATCGTCAGGGGTCCACACCACCTCATGTCGCGCCCCCCGCGGGCGCGTGGATTGAAACCGCTGTCCGCCGAGATTGGGCTGCTGAAGGAGCGTGTCGCGCCCCCCGCGGGCGCGTGGATTGAAACTTTACCGCAGACAAAGAACTGGCCGAGACCCGGAGTCGCGCCCCCCGCGGGCGCGTGGATTGAAACGTCGTGGGAGAACGCTTTAAGCTCAAGCTCCGGCGTCGCGCCCCCCGCGGGCGCGTGGATTGAAACCAGTTCGGAGGTGATTGCCAGCAGGTCGTCTGGGCGTCGCGCCCCCCCGCGGGCGCGTGGATTGAAACAAGCGCGTGGGTATAAAAATGATCGCGTGGGGGAGTCGCGCCCCCCGCGGGCGCGTGGATTGAAACTTTGATGGGGGTGAATCATGCTCGAAATGATGCTGGTCGCGCCCCCCGCGGGCGCGTGGATTGAAACTCGTCGCGGTAAGTGGTGGTGGTGTTGCGGGTAAAGTCGCGCCCCCCGCGGGCGCGTGGATTGAAACACCGATCCGAGGTACTGGCGCAGTCATTACAACAAGTCGCGCCCCCCGCGGGCGCGTGGATTGAAACCGGTGACTTTAAGGCTTGGGCCAAGGGGGTCAAGTCGCGCCCCCCGCGGGCGCGTGGATTGAAACTCGCTCGAAGCGGAACAGTCGGTGATCGGTGGTGGTCGCGCCCCCCGCGGGCGCGTGGATTGAAACCACAGACCTAACTCGAGTCATAAGACTTGCTGGAGTCGCGCCCCCCGCGGGCGCGTGGATTGAAACTCCATCGTCAGCTTGCGCTTGCCTGCCAGCTTTGGTCGCGCCCCCCGCGGGCGCGTGGATTGAAACCAGAGGGCGCAGTTTGTCATTAATACGGCTGCCGTCGCGCCCCCCGCGGGCGCGTGGATTGAAACCTTTACGAACTGGATGGCGGCATCTAACGCGATGTCGCGCCCCCCGCGGGCGCGCGGATTGAAAGGACTGTGATAGTGCAAAGAGTGATTATCAAGTACATGCGCAATGTCCGACCAAGTTGATTTCAGGCTGCGATCACCGAGGCGATGAACCTGGCTTTGGAGCAAACTGGCTAACTGGCTCAATCGATATATAAAACCAAAGATTGAACGGGCAAAGTGGTGACAAAAATGGTGACAAGTGCACTTTCTTCCCAACCCAAACTTCGCCACAAGCCCCGCCAAGACTGAAGATTAAACCTTTAACAATCAAACAGATCCAGAACATCGAATAGCACCCACCATTTCCAGTTCCAAGCCGCCTACGGGCGGCTTGTTCGATCCTGCCTTGCCAAATTGCCATGCACTTTGCGAAATTCCGAACATCTCGGATGAAAAGTACAACATAAACAGAATAGTAAGTTCTGGCCCCAATCCTGCTTTATCGACATGGTTATCTCTCAGTCGGTGATCTCTAGATGGCGGCCCCAGCATTCAAAAACCGTATATTGATAACCCTTACGCGGCTCGACCGTTCACTTCGCATGGCCATTGGGATCATGGCCTTTGGGGCCAGCAGCGTCACCGGCTGCGTAGAAGCAAAAACGGAAAATCCGACCCCGCAAGCAACCCTGACCTTTGGCATCGTACCCCAGCAGGCCGCCAGCACCCTGGCGAAAAACTGGGTACCACTGCTAGACGAGATAAGTGCCCAAACCGGTCTGACACTTGAGTTTCAGACCGCTCCGGATATCCCCACCTTCGAACAACGGGTTCGACAGGGCGAATACGACATCGCCTATATGAACCCCTATCACTACACGGTTTACCACCAGGTTCCTGGCTACATCGCGATGGCCCGGCAAACCGGCAAGCAACTGGTGGGTATATTGGTAGTTGCCAAAGACAGCCCCATTCAAGACTTACACGAACTCGCGGGACAGACACTGGCGTTTCCGGCCCCCGCGGCCTTTGCCGCCAGTGTTCTGCCTCGCAGTCATCTTGCCGCCGCTGGCCTAGCGATCACACCCAAATACGTGTCATCCCACGACTCAGTGTATCGCTCCGTCGAGCAGGGCTTTTATCCGGCCGGTGGCGGCGTGTTCCGGACCTTTTACAGCACAGATCCCCAGGTACGCGACGGCTTGCGGATCCTGTGGCAAACCCCGCCCTATCCGGCCCACGCTTTCGCTTACCATCCCAGAGTCAATGCCAATGTCGCCGGTCGGATCGCTCGAGCACTGTTCCGGCTCAGCGAATATCCACAAGGCCAGGCCTTGCTCGACACCATCAAATTCAGTGGCATCGGCCCGGCGAAGGACAGCGACTGGGATCCAGTCCGATCGCTGGGGCTGGATCTGCTTGAGAGTGGGACAAAAGAATGAACCTGCGTGCCAAGACAGTGATCGGTGTTGCCAGCATCGAAGCGATCTTACTTGTGGTGTTGGTTTGGAGCAGTCTCGACTTCCTGCAGCGCTCCAATGAAGCGCAGATCATCTCCCGAGCCAATACCGGCGCGGTGCTGTTTGCGGCGCTGAGCAAAGATGCGGTGATCGCCACGGATCTGGCCACCCTGCAGGTATTAGTGGATGAAGCGGTCAGTCAGGCCGAGGTGGCCTACATAGCCGTGTTCGATGCAAAACATCGGCGAATGGCCAGCGCAGGGCTTAGCCCACAAGCGATAGCACAACGCAGCCCGGACACTCGCTTGGATCAGCTCAAGGACAACACCTTCGACGTCGCAGCGGAGATCCATGCCGCCGGCACCCGGTTTGGCCAGGTGCAGCTGGGGATCACCGTCGACCGTTTCACCGCCCTGCTCGCCGCCGCAAGAACCCGTTTAGTTACCATTGCCGCCGCCGAGATGGCACTGGTTGCCCTGTTCTCCATCTTGTTGGGTGCCTACCTGACCCGAAGCCTTGGTAAATTGCAGTCGGCAGCCAGACGTTTGGAACAACAGGGGCCGGGCCATCAGGTTCAGCTGCCCGGCAACGATGAACTGAGTCAAACCGCCCATGCCTTTAATGCCATGTCCCGCCAGCTGGCAGAGCAATACCAGCAGTTGGATCAGGCTAAGGAGCAAGCGGTTCATGCCAATCAGACCAAATCCCGATTCCTTGCCACCATGAGCCATGAGCTGCGCTCACCACTGCACGCCACCTTGAGTGCGGTAGATCTGCTACTGGACACGCCATTGGATAAAGAGCAGCGCCTGTACGGTCAGTTAGCGCGAGATTCCGGCCAGAGCCTGCTCAGTGTGATCAATGACATCCTCGACTTTTCCCGCATCGAAGCGGACCAGCTGCACCTGCGGCTCGCCCCTTTCAACCCGGAAGAGGTTGTCGACTCGGTATTGCAGATCCTCTCCCCGAAAGCCAACGGAAAAGGGTTGGAGCTGGCCAGTTGCATCAACAAACGGGTACCCCAGCAGATCCTTGGCGATCATGATCGTACACGTCAAATCCTGCTCAACCTGGTCGACAATGCCATCAAATTCAGTGAACACGGCACCATCAACGTCGAGCTGGACTGGCACGGTAAAGGGGAACAGGGGCAACTGCGCTGTACCGTGGCCGATCAGGGGATCGGCATTCCTGCCAAACAGCAAGCCAAACTGTTTCAAGAATTTGTTCAAGTCCACGACGACAGCACCAGCCGCTTTGGAGGCACCGGCCTGGGCCTGGCCATCAGTCATCAACTGCTCAAACTGATGGGCGGTGAGCTACTTCTGGAAAGCGAAGAGGGACAGGGTAGCACCTTTGCGTTCCGCCTGGATGCCCCTGCCCTGTCCCCTGCCGCCATCGACACGCCGCACCCAACCAAGGTTTTTGTCTTACATCCCCAAAAGCGCTACCGCCAGACCCTCTGCCAACAATTGGCCCATTGGAACTGCCAATGCGAACACGGCGCCGATCTGGGCGCCTTGTCCCGAGCGAGACTGGGCGATCAGATGTTTGAACATATCTTGATAGACAGCGCCCTACTGCTGGCATTGAGTCCGAGTCAACTGGCGAATCTGCGCCGGGATTGGTTGAGAGATAGGGGGCAGGTTGTGATGCTGGCCGGGCAGCAGTCGGTCGCGACACTGCAGCTCAAAGCCACCCTAAGGCTTGATCAGCTCCTCACGAAACCCATCAGCGCCCGCCGCCTTCGGCAGATACTGTGGCCAGTGGCTTCTTTACCCGTAGATAGCCCCAGACAGAATGCCTCAGCCCCCCTCCACGGCGACATAAAGTTACTGGTGGTGGAAGACAGTCGGGCCAACCAAATGGTGGCCAAAGCCATACTCAGTAAAGCCGGTTACCAGGTGACACTGGCTGGCAATGGACAGCTCGCACTGAATGCCTTAACTGCCGAACGCTTTGATCTGATCCTAATGGACATCCGCATGCCAGAGATGGACGGTTTAACGGCGAGCCGGCTATGGCGGCAACGTGAAACCGGAGAACCGGTGCCCATCATTGCACTGACTGCCAACGCCCAGCCTTGCGACATTCAAGCCTGCCTGGACGCTGGAATGAACGATTTTGTTGCCAAACCGGTCAATCGACAAACACTGCTCAGTATCCTGCACCAGTGGTTGCCCCAGCACAATGTCACTCCCCTGGCCGGTGTTCAGCATAAAGCGGCCGCCTCCCAGACCAACTCCAAGCCTGCGTAGCGGCCTGTCAGGGTTGGCCAGCATGACAAAAGCCAAAGGGCCGCTCATTGAGCGGCCCTTTGGCTTCGTTAACGCGTCGTTTGCAGGGAAGCGTCTCGTCTTTGGCCTATCAGGCGCGGCGGCCCTGATAGGCGGCCAGCATCCAGGATTCCTTCTCCTGCTGGCTGATGTAATCACTCAGCAGGGAGACCGTGCCTTCGTCGCCCAGTTCGGAGGCGGCGGACAGGATCTGACGTTGCAGCCGCAGCAGGCGCTGATAGGAGGTGAGGATGTTCTCGATGGCAAGATGGCCGTCGTGCACATCCTTGGCCTCTTCAATGGCACTACGGATCAGGTAATCGGAGAAGCCGTGCAGGGGCTGGCTGCCCAGTGTCAGGATCCGTTCTGCCAGTTCGTCCACCTTGACCAGCAGCTGATCGTAGATCTCCTCAAACTTGGCGTGCAGCTCAAAGAAGTTGGCCCCCTGGACGTTCCAGTGGAAACCCCGCACATTCATGTAGAGCACTTGATAGTTGGCCAGCAAGCCGTTCAATTGCTCGGCCAAAGCCTGGGCGCCGCTTTTCTCCAGTCCAATCAAGTTGGTGCTCATGGTACTACTCCTGTGTCTTCAATAAGGTTGGCGTCGTGCCGATGAGCAAACAATACCCACACCTGCCTCAGGGCGATAATGGAGTGTTCGAATCACGGTTATCGAGAAAATCTCACGCCACGTAGAGGCGATAAAAAAACGGCCAGAGCCGGGTGGGGCTCTGGCCGCTCGAAAGACGTCGGCATAGCAGCTTTGATTGGCTTCTGCGGCGACTCGACAGCAGCGCAACTCTGACTTACAGCTGCTGACGAACCAGGGTGGTCCAGTAGTTCACACCGGTCATCAAGATGGCGTCATTGAAGTCGTAGTTGGGGCGATGCAGTGCATTGCCTCCGGTACAACCCGCTTCGCCGTTGCCCATCAAGATGTAGCAGCCAGGCACTTCCCGCTGCATAAAGGAGAAGTCCTCACTGATGGTTAGTGGCTGACACGCCCCGTCCACGTTGTCGGCGCCCACCACCGTTTGAGCCGCGCGGATTGCATGCTCGGTCGGCTCGGGGGCATTGATGGTAGAGAGGAAGCTGTTATTGAAGTGGTACTCATAGTCCACCCCGGCAGACTGGCACTGACCCGCCACCACCCGCTCAATGGCCGCTTCGATCTTGGCCAGCGCTTCGTCGGTGAAACTGCGGGTGTCGCCGGAGATGGTCACCTCAGAGGGGATCACATTGACCGTGCCGTTGGTGGCAAACTCGGTCACTGAGATCACCGCAGTTTCATTGATGGCACTGAGGTTTCGAGACACGATGGTCTGCAAAGCACAGACGATTTGCGCCCCCACCACGATGGGATCCGTGCCCATATGCGGCATGGCAGCATGACCACCGGTGGCTTTCACCTTGATCTCAAAGCTGCTTTCGCTGGCCATAATCGAACTGGGGCGGGTGATGATCTTACCGGCCGGCAGGCCCGGCATATTGTGAATGGCGTAGATCGCTTCCATCGGCCAGCGGGTGAACAGACCATCGGCGATCATTCCCTTGGCGCCTTCGCCGCGCTCTTCATCCGGTTGAAAGATGAAATAGACAGTTCCATCAAAATCACGGCTTTTGGCCAGTTCGGCCGCCGCCCCCAGCAGCATGGCAGTATGGCCATCATGGCCACAGGCATGCATTACGCCCTCATGCTTAGAGGCGTGGTCGAAGGTGTTCTCTTCCTGGACAAACAACGCATCCATATCGGCGCGCAACCCAATCGCGCGATCGCTGTTGCCGCACTTGAGCACGCCCACCACACCGGTTTTTCCAATATTGCGGTGCACCTCGTCGAGACCAAACTCCTCCAGCTTTAACGCGACAAATTCGGCGGTCTGGTACTCTTTGAGCCCGGTTTCAGGATACTGATGGATGTGGTGGCGCCATTGAACGATCTGTTGCTCGAGAGACATGACTTTTCCTTACGAAGAAAGGCAGCCCGGGGGCTGCCTTGAGTAACACAGGGCTTACTTGGCAGTGGCAGGCTCGAGCTCGACAGGCGCTTCCCGCTTCTTGGCGCTGAACTTAACGAAGGCCATCATGGATCCAATCACCACGACCATGGCCAGCAGGCGCATCGGGGTGACGGCTTCACCCAGGGCGAAAATGGCCAGGATGAAGGAGGAGAGTGGCATCAGGTTCAGTGCCATACCGGAACCGTCAACGCCGACATTCTCCATGGCGTAGATGTAGACCAGGTAGCTCAGGCCGGAGATCCCCACGCCCAGGATGGCAATGCAGAGGATCCGCAGCGGAGAACTGAACACATTCAGGGCGCTGGAGAAGTCGGCACCGGCGAAGACGAGGTAGACGCCAAAGCCTAGGGAAGCGAAGACAAACTGGTGGAACATGGTGGCAACGGAGCCATATTTCTCCGCCAGCTTGGCACGGGCGTAGGCACAGCATGAGAAGCTGGCGGCACTGAGGAAGCAGATCAGGTGGCCGATGTTAAAGCCCTGGGTCTCGGACTCGGGGTCCATCACCAGGATGGCCACACCGATGAAGGCAAACAGGGCGGAGAGCAACTGAATGGTGGTGAAACGTTCGTTGTGACGGAGGAAGCCGACGGTCAGGATCAGAATGGGGATCAGGCCCTGGATCACGCCGTTTTCAGAGGCGGTGATGTAGTCCAGGGAGAGGAAGGAGAGGAAGCTGAACGCGCCCTGGCCAATGATCCCGCAGGCTGCGGCCCAAAATACATCTTTGCGATTGCCCCAGCTTAACTTGAAATCCTGTTTCTTGGTCATCTTGCCCGAGGCCAGGCCGACATTAAAGACGATCCCCAAGGTAATAAAGGCGACGGTATAGCGTAGCCATACCAGGACCTGTGCGTCCATCACTTCGAGGATAGGAGTGCCAACAATCCAGGGGATCCCCCAGAGCAGGCCAATAAAGATCGCGGCAATCCAACCTTTGGTTACGTTAGTCATTTTCTCTTCCTATGAATTCGTATTGAGTCTTTCGTTGTTATTGTTCGTTGAGCAGGCGGCCATAGCCGGGGCAGTGCGCTTTTTTGCCCACCAGATGCATGGCGTGCCAAAACATGGCGGAGTTACTGCAAACAACGGGGATCCCGAAGCGATCCTCGATCTCTTGAATGTGGTCCAGTACCCTCAGGTTGGTGCAAGACATGAAGACCACCTCGGCGCCCGAACCAGGCAGGATCTTTTCCAGTCCTTCGAGCATGGACTCCTTGGCGATCTTGGTGATCTCCGTGTCTTTCTCGATGCCGAGGGAGCCCAGGGTGGCAACCTCGAAGCCGGCATTGGTTAATTGTTGATAGAGAGGGAAGTTCACCTCCGTTGGATAGGGGGAGAAGACGGCGATGCGACGCGCCCCCAAGTGTTTGAACGCGGCCTGAGCGGCGGTCCAGGGATTGGTGGTCGGCAAGCCTTCTCGATTTTTGTTCAGTAGCTCACCGACACGCTGCTCACCGATGATGATGGAGGCGGAGGTGCAGCCAAATGCCATCACATCCATCGGCAAACCATCGGCGATCAGATCCGATGCATCGCTGATCCCCTTGGCAATGGCATCCAGAGCCTCGGGCGTCATCTCTGAGCTGTAGTAGACCCGCGAGCTGAAGGCCGCCGCCTGGGTGCCGTACAGTTTGGCCCAATCCATCTCCAGGGAGTGGTCGGTACTCAGTTGCACCAAGCCAATATGGACCCGGTCGATTCGGGGAGCCTGAACATGCTCCAGGGGAACTTGAAAGGATTTGAACTGCTCGATATTTTCCATTGTCTCTCTCCATTGGCGGTGCCCTGTCACGGCACCGCATAGGTCGTTTGGGCTCAGTCGATGATGATCAGCTCTGGCTCGGCACGCTCGTGCAGCCACTCAGCACCGTTCTCAGTAATAACGATGTTCTCTTCATGCACCATGGACTTGCTTGGGGCATACACCATGCCCGGCTCCAGGGTCATCACCATGCCAGGCTTAAGCTCGGTGTTATCCGTGGCGGTGTTGGAGGGACGCTCGGTCAGTTCCATGCCCAGGCCGTGACCCAGACGCCCGACGTCGTTGCCCATGGCACCATTGGCTTCCAGCACGGACCACATGGCGTGGTAAATATCGGAAGTGGTGTTGCCCGGCTTAGCCGCTTCAAAGCCTTTGGTGGTGGCTTCATAGATGGCGCGGTAAGCTGCTTTACTCTGCTCGCTGGCGTGACCAAAAGCCCAGTTGCGATCGAAGTCGGAGAAGTAACCGTCGCGGACTGCACCGGTATCGATAATTAGGATATCGCCCGGTTCGATCACCCGATCGGTAGGACCCATGATGATGCTGTCGTACCCGTCCGGACCGGAACCCGCAATGATGTAAGGACACTCATCTGCACCGGCGCTAAGCATGTCGATACGAAACTGTTTGCAGATCTCACGCTCGGTCATCCCGGCCTTGGCATAGCCCGGGATCTTCTTAAAGCCTTCATTGGTGATGCGGCAGATCTCGCGGGTCTTGGCGATCTCTGCTTGGGACTTCACCTGGCGCAGGTTATGGACCTGCAAGGAGCAATCGACAAACTCTTTTTTCACCATGGTGGTCAACGCCATGTAATTGGCCACTGGCATCCGCAGGTGGGACTCTATCCCCAGGGTGGCACCGACACGACCGTGCTTACAGGGCAGGCTATTCAAGGCACTGGCCACCAGACTGATCCCGTCATCTTCCGGCCGTGGTGACGGCCAAGTGATGATGTTCTCGATCCAGGTGCCGGCCATACCGGTGGCACCGATCTCGGGAATGATGGCGATTGGCTTTCCTTCAGCGGGAACGATCAGGAACCAAGGACGGGTTGGGCTATGCCAGAACTGAGTGTGGAAGCCGGTGAAATAACGCACATTCGGCTCTGTAGTAAATAGCATGGCGTCCAACTTCATGTCGTGCATGATCTTCTGGGCCTTCGCAGTACGCTGCTCAAACTCTGTGACATCAAAACCGCGTTGCAATACCTGGCTCATGGTGTTCTCTCCCTTATCGATGCTCACAGGTTCGGATTGGCCCGCCCCAATGACGCACAGTCAACTATTGGTTACTTGTGTGGCCATGGTACCCATCCCAACCCCAATTGATGTGATTTAGATCACAGAGTCAACACTTGAGACCTCAAAGTTCTTTGGGATTCATTTGGAATCGAAATAAATTCCATGAAATACAGACATTTACCATTCAGGGGCATTCTCTGTCGAATTGAGCCCCCCTCAATAAAGTTAACGTTAGTTAACTTTTGTCCGTGGGAACCTTGCCAAGAACCCGACTGTTGCCCTAGAATGGCATCAACACTTGGTAACCGAAATGCACTTCGTTGGCGCTGATGCCGTCTGTCGTCACCACACTGACCGAGTGTCATACGGAGCATTCGGCGTTTGAGAGTCCAGGTCCGAGTGCAGTCTTATTGAAAACCGATCAGAGCCAGTCTGCGATTCTGGCCTTCAGAGGAATTGACCATGAAAAAAATCATCCATACCGAACAAGCCCCAGCCGCCATTGGCCCTTACTCTCAAGGCACTAGTCTTAAGGATATTGTCTTCACTTCCGGTCAGCTGCCTTTGGATCCGGAAACCATGGCGTTTGTTGAGGGTGGGATCACTGAGCAGACACGCCAATCTCTGACCAACCTGAAAGCCGTACTGGAGCAAGGTGGCGCCTCTCTGGAAACGGTGCTCAAAACCACCTGCTTCCTCTCCGACATGGAAAACTTCGCGGCCTTTAACGAGGTCTACACCGAAGTCTTTGGCACCTCTGCACCGGCCCGCTCCTGCATCGAAGTCGCCCGTCTGCCGAAAGATGCCCTGGTGGAAGTGGAAGCCATCGCCTTCATCGCCGAGTGATCTCGGCTCATTGAGTGTTAAAGCGAGTTTTTGTTCATGATCACGTTAGCAAGCAACCGGTTTTACAACGGTGAGAACAGCCCACTGTTCAGCCATCGATTGGCGCAGCAGGCTCGTCAGTTCCACCGCCAGATCCAGGGCTACCAGCCCACCCCTCTGGTGTCTTTGCCCAAGTTAGCCCAACAACTGGGGATCAAATCCCTGCTGGTGAAGGACGAATCCCATCGCTTTGGACTCAATGCCTTTAAAGTGCTGGGTGGCTCCTATGCCTTGGGTCAGGTGCTGGCCCAGCACCTGAACATCGAGCTGGATCGGATCGATCTGGCCCGCATCGCCGAGCAGCTGCCGGCGCCGATCACCTTTGTCACCGCCACCGCGGGCAACCATGGCACCGGGATCGCCTGGGCGGCTCAGCAGATGAAGCAAAAGGCCGTGGTTTACATGCCCAAGGGCTCACCACAGGCCAGCGTCGACCGCATCCGCGGCCTGGGTGCCGAATGCATCGTCACCGAGGTGAACTACGACGACACCGTGCGTCTGGCCAGCGAAACCGCCGACAAAGAGGGTTGGATGCTGGTGCAGGATACCGCCTGGGATGGCTATGAGCAGATCCCCACCTGGATCTCCCAAGGCTACATGACCATGGCCGATGAGGCCCTGGAGCAAGCCAAGGCGCTGGATGAGCAACCGAGTCATATCCTGCTGCAAGCGGGTGTGGGTGCCATGGCCGGCGGTGTGCTGGGTTACTACGCCGATACCCTGGGCGCCGACAACTTCACTGCGGTGATCGCTGAGCCAGCTGCGGCCGACTGCATCTACCGCTCCGGCACCAGCGAAGCCGGTGAGATGACCGCCGTTGGCGGCGACTTGAGCTCCATCATGGCCGGTCTGGCCTGCGGTGAGCCCAACCCGGTGACCTGGCCGATCCTGCGCCAGTGCAGCCAGGTGTTCGCCTCCTGCAGCGACAAGGTGGCGGCCACCGGCATGCGTGTGCTGGGCAACCCGCTGAAAGGCGATGCGCCGATCACCAGTGGTGAGTCCGGTGCCCTGTGTCTGGGCATGCTGGTAGCCATCGCCAACAGCGATAATGCCGCCGAGCAGATGGCGCAATTGGGTCTAAATCAAGACTCCGTGGTGCTGCTGTTCAGCACTGAAGGGGACACCAACCCGGAGCGTTACCGAAGGATCGTTTGGCAAGGTGAACTGAGCAGTTAATACCCGTGATGAAAGCGAAATGGTTTTGCCATTTCGCTTTTCCCTTTGTCAGTGGCACCTTAGTGGCTTGAACTCGGCCCAAACCACTGGCTAAGATCAACGACGACCTTCCACCCCATTCCATTATTGAGGGCTCCTCTGTGACCGCATCTTTGCATATAACTTTTTCCGATAAAGATCGCGAGTTGTTGAACAACTACTTCCGCTTTGCCGACTCCATGGCGGATCTTATTGGCCCCCATTGCGAAGTGGTGATCCACTCTCTGGAGAGCTTTGATCAGTCGGTGGTGAAGATCGTCAATGGTCACCACACCGGGCGCCAGGTTGGCTCGCCAATCACCGATCTTGGACTGAAAATGCTGAAGGAGTATGAGAAAAATGGCGAGGTTGCTCCGAAAAGCTATTTCACCCAAGGCAAAGACGGTGAATTACTCAAGTCCACGACTCTGATACTGGCAGGCGAAGGCGGCAAGGCCATTGGCCTGTTTTGCGTCAATATGAATCTGTCGCACTCCTTCTCCGACATCATCAAAACCATGATGCCGCAGATGGCCAGCCCCACGGTGGCCGTCGCTGAGAACTTTGGCACCTCGGCCAATGACGTGATCCAGCACTCACTGGATCGAGCCATCAGCGATGTTCAGGCGGACAGCAGCATCACCCCCAAGAGCAAAAACAAAGCGATTACCCGAGTGCTGTTTGATAGCAATATTTTCGAGTTGAAAGAAGCCACCGCCATGGTCTCCGAACGCCTGGGGATCAGCCGCCACGCTGTGTACAAGTACCTGCGCGAGTTCCGCTCGGCAGAAAGATGAATTACCCTCGGCTCCCCCTCGAGAAAGGCCGATAGGTAACCTTTATCCATCCTCCGCCTGCTCTAACTGATCTCACGCAATGGGATCGGGGCCAGATGCAACCGCTCCGCCAAGTCGCCCTGACAAGAGCCACAGCCGAGGCCGGCGCCGGTGCACTCGCCCAGTGCCGCCACCGAGTCGGCCCCCGCAGCAATGGCCTCACTCACCTGCCGCTCAGTCACCTGACGACAGGCGCACAGCATGGCCCCGGTTGCCCGGCTTTTGGGCACCAGGATATGACGCAACTGACGGGCCTCGAACGGCTGGCTGAGCAGCTCACTGAAGCCGCTGCCGAGCAGGCTGTCGCTGTCGGCACCGATCTCCCATAGCCACTGCAACCGGTCGCCATCGCTCATGGCCACACAGGTTCGCGCACCGGAGCGCCCCTGCAGCCGGCGCCACTGTCCCTGCCGGGGCAGGCGCAGTGCCAAAGTCTGTGCCAGGGCCGTCGGACTCAGTTCGGACGCGATATGGTAGAGGAAGCCTCCGTCGACCGGGATCCGGCTCCAATACCGCATGCCACCCAGAGACAGTGGCCTGACGCTCAGCAGCGTCGCGACGCTGGATACGGAGACCGGCTCTATCTGAACCTGGGATTGCTTAAAGGCCGGTTGACCGGAAATGGGATCGCACAGCGGTGCCACCAGATCGTTGATCCAGGCCTGGGAGGCAAACTGACCATTCCAGTGCAGGGGCATAAACAGCTCCCCCGGCCTCACCGCATCGGTGATCTGCAGCTTGAGCACTGCCTCACCCTGGCCATTGCTCAGCCGCACCAGCTGGCCGTCTCGCAGTTGCTGTTGCCCGGCGTCCCTAGGGTGGCACTGCACCAGGGGCTCGGGCGCATGTTGGTTCAGCTTGCCGGCCTTGGCTGTGCGGGTCATGGTGTGCCACTGATCGCGCCAACGGCCGGAGTTCAGCCGCATGCCCCTCTCCGTCGTTGCGGGCACCCTTGAGACAGGGGCGGCAATGGGTACCAGTCGGGCCCGCTGTTCGGCCGTAAAGAAGCGGCCATCGGCACACAGACGCTGATCCTGTAGCTGCAACGGCCCTCCCGCGGGTTGCGGCCACTGCAGCGGCGCCAGGGCGTCGTACTGCCGTTCGTTTAATTGTGCCAATGCCGAGATATCAAAGTCCCGTCGCTGATCGCCCGCATTGTCCAGGCCGGATAACTCGGCGTGTTCACGGAAGATCGCCGCCGCACTGGCAAACTCGAAGCCGTGGCCAAAGCCCATCGCCTTGGCCATCTGACAGATGATCCACCAATCCGGCTTGGCCTCTCCGGCAGGCGGCAGAAACGCCCGTTGACGGCTGATCCGCCGCTCCGAGTTGGTCACAGTGCCATCCTTCTCGCCCCAGCCTTGCGCCGGCAGCAACACATCGGCCAATGCCGTGGTGTCGGTCTGGGCCACGCAATCCGAGACGATCACCAGGGGGCAATCCGCCAGCGCCCTGCGTACCCGCGCCGAGTCGGGCAGGCTCACCGCCGGATTGGTGCCCATGATCCACACCGCCTTGATCTGGCCGCTTTCGATCCCGTCGAACAGATCGACCGCCTTCAGGCCCGGCTCGGTGGCCAGGGTGTCGACCTGCCAGAACCGGCTGATCCGCTGATGCGCTTCCACATCGCCAAACTCCATGTGCGCCGCCAGGGTATTGGCCAGACCGCCGACCTCACGACCGCCCATGGCATTGGGCTGACCGGTAATGGAGAAGGCGGTGGCGCCGGGCCTGCCGAAGCGGCCACTGGCCAGGTGACAGTTAAGGATGGCGTTGCCCTGATCCACCCCTCGATCCGATTGGTTAATGCCCTGGGAAAACACCGTCACCACCTTGTCGGTCGCCGCAAACCAGTCAAACAGCTGAGTTACGGCGTCGACGTCAACATCGATGGCCGCCGCCACCTGCGCCACATCACCGGCTCGTGCCGCCAGCTCCAGCGTCGGCAGTACCTCATCCAGTGAGGCCAGTCGGTCTGGCGTCAATTGACCCTGCTCACGCAGGTAGTGCAGCAGACCATTAAATAACCTGATGTCGGTGCCAGCCTTGAGCGCAATGTGCAGATCGGCGCCATGACAACTGGCGGTGCGGCGGGGATCGATCACCACCAGCTTCATCTCGGGCCGCTTCGCCTTGGCCGCCAGAATGCGCTGGTACAGCACCGGATGGCACCAGGCCAGGTTGGAGCCGGTGAGGACCACCAGATCCGCCAGCTCCAGATCGGCATAGCAGCCGGACACCGCATCCGCCCCCAGTGCCCGTTTGTGGGCCGCCACGGCGGAGGACATGCACAGCCGGGAGTTGGTATCGATATTGCCGCTGCCGATAAAGCCCTTCATCAGCTTATTGGCGACATAGTAATCCTCGGTGAGCAACTGACCCGAGACATAAAACGCCACCGAGTCGGGGCCATGGCGATCCAGGGTGTCACGCAACTGACTGCCGGCATAGGCCAACGCACGGGACCAGCTTTCGCGCTGACCGCGGATCTGCGGATAGAGCAAACGGCCCTCGGGATCTGTGGTTGCCCCCAGATTCATGCCCTTGGTGCACAACTTGCCGAAATTGGCCCGGTGATCCGGATCGCCGCTCACCGTGGTGATCCCATCCTGATGTTTCGCCAGCACTCCACAGCCTACTCCGCAGTAGGGACAGGTGGTCCGAGTCGTCCCTTGTGACATCGCTGCACTCCTTTGGCTCAATACAAATGACTCAATGAGTCAAACCCAGTGCAAAGATGACGCCATGCTGACAAAAGCAAATATGGCACTGTTTAATAAAGGAAAAAAACCAAGGACCCCCTCTCTTCAACGCCTCATCTGCCAGCAATGCACCAAAATCGCACGCGGCTGCAACACGGCTGTGCAGATCTGTGCATTCACCTTGGCTGCACTGTTGCCAGAACACTCCAAACCGATATGAACAAGCCTTTTACATACAACAGCTTAGATCTGAGTTTTACCCACCAAGTGATATTGGCACCGCTTTTGCGATAGGCCTTGCCAGAACGCCAGAGCGCCATGCCAGAACGCGCACCGCTGGCTCAGCCGATGCAAACGAGGAATGCAGTATGAACAGGGACAGTTTAACCACAGCAGCAAAAGACGGCGCCTCTTCCGGGCAAACGCCCAGGGTGTCTCTGGTGGGTGCGGGCCCCGGCGATCCGGATCTGCTCACCGTCAAGGCCCTGCGCTGCATCGAGCAGGCCGATGTGATCCTCTACGACAACCTGGTCAGCGACGCCATCCGCGCCCTGTTTCCCAAAAACACCACGGCCCTGTTCGTCGGCAAAGCCAAAAACTGCCACAGCATCGGCCAGGACCGGCTCAACGAGGTGATCGTCGAGCTGGCCCAAAAAGGCCTCCGTGTCTGCCGACTCAAGGGTGGCGATCCCTTCATCTTCGGCCGCGGCTCCGAGGAGATGCTGCGCCTGCATCAGGCCGGGATCCAGACCGAAGTCGTGCCCGGCATTACCGCCGCCAGCGGCTGTACCAGCTACGCCGGCATTCCCCTGACCCACCGTGGCCTGGCCCAGGCCTGCACCTTCGTCACCGGCCACGCCCAAAGCGGTGAGGCGGGACCTGACATAGATTGGCAAGGCCTGGCCCGGGGCAACCAGACCCTGGTGTTCTACATGGGCCTGAGCCAGTTACCCAAGATCACCGCCGAGCTAACGGCTCAGGGTATGCCGCTGGATACCCCCGCCGCCCTCATCGAGCAGGGCTGCCGTCCCGAGCAACGGGTGATCGCCAGCCAGCTCAGTCAGCTGGTGCAGGACAGCCAAATTCATCAACTGCAAAGCCCGACCCTGATCGTCATCGGTGAGGTCGTCAGCCTGGCCGATCAACTGGCCTGGTTCGGCCCCCTGACGCAGTCCGGCATGCCACAGGCGCTGAGCGCCTAAGCCCGAACACACCGAATTTTATTAGGAGTAGCCCCATGAGTGAACTCACCCCCAAGCAACGCATCGTCGTCGTCGGCAACGGCATGGTCGGACACAAGTTGATCGATGCCCTGAGTGCGGAAGACCAATTTGAGATCGTCACCTTCAGCGAAGAATCCCGACTGGCCTATGATCGGGTCCAGCTGACCAAGTTCTTCGAGACCGGCGACGCCAGTACCCTGGCCCTGACCGACGAGGCTCAGTACCAGCAAGCGGGCGTTCAATATCAGCTCAACGCCCGGGTCACCGGCATCGATCGGCAGGGCAAAACCGTGCAGCTGGAGAGCGGTGATAGCCTGAGCTACGACAAGCTGGTGCTGGCCACCGGCTCCTTCCCCTTCATTCCGCCGGTACCGGGCAAAGATCAGCCCCATATTCACCCCTACCGCACCATTGAGGATCTCGAAGCGATCCAGGACTCGGCTCAGCAGAGCAAGGTGGGCGTGGTGATCGGCGGCGGCCTGCTCGGCCTGGAAGCGGCCAATGCCCTCAAGACCCTGGGGCTGGAAACCCATGTGGTGGAATTCGCCCCCCGCCTGATGGCGGTTCAGCTGGATGGCGGCGGCGGCGCCCTGTTGCGGGAGAAGATCGAAGCCCTCGGCGTGCGGGTTCACACTGAGAAGAACACCCAGAACATCGCCCCGCACCCGGACAGCGATGCGCCCACCCGCTATCAGTTGCAGTTTGCCGATGGCACCACCCTGGATACGGACATGCTGGTGTTCTCCGCCGGCATTCGTCCCCAGGACGCGCTGGCCCGCCAGGCGGATCTCGAGATCGGCGAGCGCGGCGGCATTGTTATCGACGATCACTGTGTCACCTCGGATCCCGAGATCTACGCCATCGGCGAATGTGCCCTGTGGCAGGGCCGGATCTTCGGCCTGGTCGCGCCGGGTTACACCATGGCCAAGGTGGCGGCACAGCACCTACAAGGCCAACAGGACAGCGCCTTTACCGGCGCCGACATGAGCACCAAGCTCAAGCTGCTGGGCGTCGAGGTCGCCAGCATCGGTGATGCCCACGGCAACAGCGAGGGCAGCCTGAGCTACAGCTTCACCGACGAAGCCACCGGCGTGTACAAGAAACTGGTGGTGGATGAGTCCGGCACCAAGCTGCTCGGCGCCGTCCTGGTGGGCGACAGCAGCGACTACGGCAACTGGCTGCAACTGTGCCTCAACGACATTCCCCTGCCACAGCCACCGGAAACCCTATTGTTCCCCGCCGCCGCGGAAGGCGGTGCCGCTCCGGCCATGGGCGTCGACATGCTGCCGGACAGCGCGCACATTTGTTCCTGTCACGACGTCACCAAGGGGGACCTGATCGCCGCCATTGAAGATGGCTGCCACGATCTGGGCGAACTCAAGGCCTGCACCAAGGCCGGTACCGGCTGTGGCGGCTGTTCGGCGCTGGTGGGCGACGTGCTCAACAGCCAGTTGGCCAAGATGGGACTGGAGGTGAATACCGACCTTTGTGAGCACTTCGGCCACAGCCGCACCGAGCTGTACGAGATGGTCCGGGTTAAGGAGCTGCGCACCTTCGACGCCGTCCTGCGGGAATGCGGCAAGGGCGAGCACGGCTGTGAGATCTGTAAGCCGGCGGTCGGCTCCATGCTGGCCTCCCAGTGGAATGATCACATCCTGGATCCCGCCCACCTGCAGCTGCAGGACACCAATGATAACTTCCTCGCCAACATGCAGAAGGACGGCACCTACTCCATCGTGCCCCGCGTGCCCGGCGGTGAGATCACCCCGGACAAGCTGATCGTCCTCGGTGAGATCGCCAAGGAATACAACCTCTACACCAAGATCACCGGCGGCCAGCGGATCGATCTGTTCGGTGCCCAGCTGCACCAGCTGCCCCCCATCTGGGAAAAGCTGGTGGAGGCGGGCTTCGAGACCGGTCACGCCTACGGCAAGGCCCTGCGCACGGTGAAATCCTGTGTCGGCAGCACCTGGTGTCGCTACGGGGTGCAGGACAGCACCGGTATGGCCATCGCGATTGAAGAGCGCTACCGCGGCGTACGCTCACCGCACAAGGTGAAGATGGCCGTCTCCGGCTGTACTCGAGAATGTGCCGAGGCCCAGAGCAAGGACTTCGGCGTGATCGCCACCGAAAACGGCTGGAACCTCTATGTTTGCGGCAACGGCGGCATGCGTCCCCGCCATGCGGATCTGTTCGCCACGGATCTCGACGACGCAACCCTGATCCAGTACATCGACCGGATCCTGATGTTCTACGTCCACACCGCCGACCGCCTGCAGCGCACCTCGGTCTGGATGGAGAACCTCGAAGGCGGCCTGGCGCATCTGCAACAGGTGGTGATCGAGGACAGCCTGGGCCTGTGTGCCGAACTGGAAGCCCAGATGGCCCACCTGGTCGACACCTACGAATGTGAGTGGAAGAAGACCCTGGAAGATCCGCAGAAGCTCAAGCGCTTCAGCCACTTCATCAACAGCGATGAACCCGATGCCGCGGTGCAGTTTATTCCCGAGCGGGGCCAGATCCGCCCCGCCCCGAAAACCGAATTTTCGCAAGAACAACGTATTGACGTATTGGAGGTTTCCTCATGAGCCAATGGATAGATATCTGCCCCCAGGATGACGTGGTGCCCGGCAGTGGCGTGTGCGCCCAACTTGGCGACGCCCAGGTTGCAGTGTTCCGCACCGGCGACGACCAGTTCTACGCGGTGGGCAACCACGATCCCCTCGGCGGCGCCAACGTGCTGTCCCGCGGCCTGATCGCCGAGATAAAGGGCCGGCTCACCGTCGCCTCGCCCCTGTACAAGCACCACTACTGCCTGCGCACCGGCCAGTGCCTGCAGGATGAGCAGGTGCAGCTGCCGGTCTACCCGGTCCGGGTACAGGACGGCTTAGTTCAGCTGGCCAGCTAACCCCAACCATTTCGCTTTGGGCGCCCCGGCGCCCTTCCCCCTCACCTTGGGCCGTGCCGGCCCCGGGTTGGGCGGTCGCGCTCAGTCGCCGTGCCGCCGCCATGCAATACAAGGAGTGTTTACCGATGGACACAGGTATTAAGATCTTTTCCTTCACCGGAAAAATGAAAGTCCTCCACCTCAGCTGGATGGCCTTTTTCATCACCTTCGTGGTGTGGTTTAACTTCGCGCCCCTGCTCGGCGTGGTCCAGGAAACCCTCGGCCTGACGCCTGCCGAGATCAAGACCCTGCTGATCCTCAACGTCGCCCTGACCATCCCGGCCCGGGTGATCATCGGCATGCTGACCGACCGTTTCGGCCCCCGTCTCACCTATGCGGCGCTGATGGCCATCTTCAGCCTGCCCTGCTTCGCCTTCGCCTTCGCCCAGGACTTCGAGACCGCAGCCCTGGCGCGTTTCCTGCTGGGCGGCATTGGTGCCGGCTTTGTGATCGGCATTCGCATGGTCTCTGAATGGTTCCCCGCCAACGAGCTGGGCACCGCCGAAGGGATCTACGGCGGCTGGGGTAACTTCGGCAGCGCGGCGGCGGCCATGAGCTTGCCCGCCATCACCCTGTTGATCGGCGGTCCCGAGGCCTGGCGCTACGCCGTCGCCCTGACCGGCGTCCTGAGCCTGGTGTTCAGCGTGATCTGGTACCTCAACGTCACCGACACGCCCAAAGGCTCGACCTACTTCAAGCCGAAGAAGTCCGGCGCCATGGAAGTGACCAGCCGAGGCGATCTGCTGTTCCTGCTGATCATGAAACTGCCCATGTACGGCGCCTTGGCACTGCTGACCTGGAAGCTGTCACCCAATGGCGTGGCCCTGCTCAGCGAGACCGTGACCTGGGTGGCCTACGCCGGCCTGGTGCTGCTCTACCTGCTGGAAGCCGCCAAGACCATAGAGATCAACAAAGGCCTGTTCAGCGCCGATGTCCCCGAGATGCACCGCTACCCCTTCAAGCAGGTTGCCGTACTGAACGTGCTCTACTTTGCCACCTTCGGCTCCGAGCTGGCCGTGGTCTCCATGCTGCCGCTGTTCTTCGCCGAAACCTTCGAGCTGGACATGGTCTATGCGGGCCTGCTGGCCTCGGCCTACGCCTTTATGAACCTGGCTTCCCGTCCCGGTGGCGGCTGGCTGTCCGATAAGTTCGGTCGCAAGAAGACCCTGATCATCCTCACCGCCGGCCTGGCCCTGGGCTACGGCCTGATGGCGATGATCGACAGCAGCTGGCCCCTGTTCCTCGCCGTTGCCGCTGCCATGGCCTGCTCCTTCTTCGTCCAGGCCGGAGAAGGCGCGGTGTTCGCCACCGTGCCCCTGATCAAGCGCCGTTTGACCGGGCAAATTGCCGGCATGACCGGTGCCTATGGCAACGTCGGTGCCGTGGTCTACCTGACCGCTTTATCCATGGTCAGTTATCAGGCATTCTTCCTCATTATCGCCGCCACCGCCCTGGTGGGTCTGGCCGCCCTGTTCCTGCTCAAGGAGCCCAAGGGCCATATGGCGGAAGTCAAAGAGGACGGCAGTGTGGAGCTGATCAATGTCGGCTAACCCCGATCACCCCCTGACGGAGCGCGCAGTCCCGCTGCGCGATCCCAAGCTGAGCCTCGGCGGTCACTCGATCGCCGGGCTTAAGCCGGAAAATCAGGATGCCTTTGCCGCCCGGGCCGGCGATCCGGTGCAGAGCTACTACAAGGGCCAGATCGCCGCCCTGGCCGACGGCGTCTCCTCCGCCAGCCACGCCGCCGCCGCGGCTCAGTTGGCGGTGTGCGACTTCATCTGTGACTTTCAGGACACCCCGCCCAGCTGGAGTACCGGCCGCAGCGCCGCCAAGGTGCTGGATGGGATCAACCGTTTCATGCTCAGCCGCAGCGCCGAGCAGCAATGGCTCACCACCTTCAGCGCGGTGATCCTCAAATCCCACACCGCCTTCCTCCTGCAGGTGGGAGACAGCCGCATCGCCCGCCTGCGCGGCGGCAAACTGGAGATCTTAAGCCATAGCCATCAACGCCAGCTGGGCCAGCGCCAGGTACTGACCCGTGCCCTGGGGGCCGATCCCCACCTTGAGGTCGATCTCAGCCAGACCGAGCTGGAAGTGAATGATCTCTTCCTCCTCACCAGTGACGGCGTGCATGACTTTGTCTCCCCCCAAGAGTTCGAAACCCTGCTGGCCGATGCACCGCTGCAGACGGATCTCGAACGACTCAGCCGAACCCTGGTTAAACAGGCGTTGGCCAACGGCTCCGACGACAACCTCAGCTGCCTGCTGGTGCGGGTGGACGCCCTGCCCGATACCGATCGGGCCAGTCTGGACCAGGCCCTGTACCAACGACGCATTCCACCCGTGCTCAAGCCGGGCCAGAAATTGGATGGGTTTGAGATCCTCGAAGTGCTGCACGCCAGCCCCCGCTCCCACCTGTATCGGGCCCGGGACGGCGAAACCGGCCAGGAGTGGGCACTCAAGGCCCCCTCGGCCAATTTTGAGGACGATCCCCTCTATCTGCAGGCCTTCATTCATGAAGCCTGGATCGGCAGTCAATTTCGCCATCCCAACCTGATGAAGACTCAGCCGGCCCCGGCCGACAGCCCCTTCCTCTACCTGCTGTGCGAGCCCATCGAAGGCCAGTCCCTGCGCCAGTGGATGCAGGATCACCCCAAACCCAGCCTGGCCCAGTGTCGGCCCATCCTGACGCAAGCCGTCTCCGCCCTTCGGGCGATGCAGCGGTTGGACATGGTGCATCGGGATCTAAAGCCGGAGAACTTGATGATCGATCATCAGGGCCAGCTCAAACTGGTGGATTTCGGCGCCACGGCGGTGGCCAGCCTCAGCGAGCGGGCCGATCGGCTCGGCGAGGAGTGCGCCCAGGGCAGTGCCCATTACACGGCACCGGAATCGATCCTGGCGCTCAGCGCCGATCACCGCAGCGATCAGTTCTCCCTGGGGGTGATCGCCTACGAGATGCTGACCGGTGAGCTGCCCTACCCGGGCAAGGCACGGAGAGATAAATTGGAAGAGTGGCGTTATCTGACGGTGCAACAGCATCGGCCGGATCTGCCCTTCTGGCTCGATGAAGTGCTGCGCCGGGCGGTGGCGGTCAATCCCAAGCAACGTTATCCGGCCTATTCGGATCTGCTGACGGATCTCACCCAGCCTTCAAAGGCGCTGCTGCAGAGTCGCCAGGAGCGGCCCTTGCTGCAACGGGATCCGGTGCGTTTCTGGCAATGGCTGGCGATTGGCCTCGGGCTGCTCAATCTGGTGCAATGGCTGACAGACCCCTGAGTGACCCGGCATGGTTATCCCGGCCTGCCACAAAGCGCGCAAGGTGATGCGCCTGCCACTTGGCCGCCACTCTGCTCCGTGTTAACATTTCGCGCCTCAATTTCACGGTTGAGGCCCCGCCTCGACGCTTTCGCGCACCCAGCGCCTATGAAGCCGCCTACACTGTGCTGGCATTGACTGTTTCAGGAACTCATACCATGTCTCGTCGTGGCAATCTGTTTATCCTCGCCGCCCCCAGTGGCGCCGGCAAATCCTCACTGATCAGCGCACTGCTGAAGGACAAGCCCGCCGATATGCAGGTCTCCGTCTCCACCACTACCCGCGACATGCGCCCGGGAGAAGTGGATGGCGTTCACTACCACTTCGTCGATGTGCCACGTTTCAAGGCACTGATCCAGCAGGGCGCCTTCTTCGAGTATGCCGAAGTGTTCGGCAACTTCTATGGCACCTCCAAGATCACCATTGAGCAAACCCTGGAGCAGGGGATCGATGTCTTCCTCGACATCGACTGGCAGGGTGCCCGCCAGGTGAAGGCGCTGATCCCGGACGCCGTCGGTGTCTATATCCTGCCACCGTCCCGCGCCGAGTTGGAGCAACGCCTGCGCAGCCGGGGGCAGGACAGCGAAGAAGTGATCGCGGGTCGCATGGCAGAAGCCCTGAGCGAAATGAGCCACTATGACGAGTTCGATTACGTTATCGTCAATGCAGATTTCGACACGGCCCTGGGCGATCTCAAAGCGATTGTCCAGTCACAACGTAGCCGTCTTGCTAGGCAGGTGGAAGCCCACAGTGTTATGCTTGAAGATCTGTTGGCACAATAGCTGACTTCATGTACACTTTTGCGTCATTTTTCCAATCGTTCACAGACAGGAGTTCCTCGTAAATGGCACGAGTTACTGTAGAAGACGCCGTAGATAAGATCGGCAACCGTTTCGACCTGATCCTGGTTGCTGCCCGCCGCGCACGCCAGCTGTCCGTTCAGGGCAAAGAAGCTCTGGTTGACGAAGAGAACGATAAATCCACCGTGATCGCCCTGCGCGAGATCGAGCAAGGCCTGATCAACTCCAACACGCTGGATGAGCAGGAGCGCCAAGCCGAGCGCGAAAAGGAAGCCGCCGAACTGGCCGCCGTTGCTGCGATCGCCGAGGGCCGCACCCTGTAAGACCCGTGACCCGGAAACGCTGCACCAAAAGTGCAGCGTTTTTGCGTCATCGGCAGCAATTCGGAGGTCGCCGTTGTACCTGTTTGAAAGCCTGAAGGAACTGGCATCCAGTTATCTCGAACCCGAGCAGGTGGAGCAGCTCACCCAGGCATACATTTGTGCCCGGGATGCCCACGAGGGGCAGATGCGTTCCAGCGGCGATCCCTATATTACCCATCCGGTTGCAGTCTCCCGCATCCTCGCCGAAATGCGCCTCGATCACGAGACGCTGATGGCTGCCCTGCTCCACGATGTAATTGAAGACACCGAAACGACCCAGGAAGAGCTGGCGGAGTTGTTCGGTGATGATGTTGCAGAGCTGGTCGAAGGGGTCTCCAAACTCGATAAGCTCAAATTCCGCGATCGGGAAGAGGCACAGGCAGAAAACTTCCGCAAGATGGTCATGGCCATGGTGCAGGATATCCGCGTGATCCTCATCAAGCTGGCTGACCGTACCCACAACATGCGCACCCTGGGCGCCCTGCGTCCGGACAAGCGTCGCCGTATCGCCCGGGAAACCCTCGAGATCTACGCCCCGCTGGCCAATCGCCTGGGGATCCATAACGTTAAGAACGAACTGGAGGATCTGGGCTTCCGCGCCATGTATCCGATGCGCTATCGGGTATTGAAAGAGGTGGTCTCCAAGGCTCGTGGTAACCGCAAGGAGATCATGAACAACATCGAGGCCGCCATCATAGGCCGGCTCGATGAACTGGGCGTGGACTATCGCCTGCGCAGCCGCGAAAAAAACCTCTACTCCATCTACAACAAGATGGTGAACAAAGAGATCCAGTTTGAACAGGTGATGGACATTTATGCCTGTCGCATCACCGTCAGCAGCATCGACACCAGTTACCGTGCCCTTGGAGCGATGCACACCCTGTATAAGCCGATGATCGGTCGCTTCAAGGATTACATCGCCATCCCCAAGGCCAACGGCTATCAAAGTCTGCACACTTCCCTGTTTGGCCCCCACGGGGTGCCCGTGGAGATCCAGATCCGCACCGAGGATATGGATCAGATGGCCGACAAGGGTGTCGCCGCGCACTGGCTCTATAAGAGCGACGATGACAACGCGACCACCACGCAGATCCGTGCCCGTAAATGGATGCAGAGCCTGCTGGAGCTGCAGCAGAGTGCTGGCAACTCCTTCGAATTTATTGAATCGGTGAAGAACGATATGTTCCCGGACGAGATCTACGTATTCTCGCCCAAGGGCCGTATCCTCGAACTGCCAGTGGGCGCAACCGCCGTCGATTTCGCCTATGCAGTCCACACCGATGTGGGCAACCAGTGTGTCGGCGCCCGGGTCAACCGCAAGGCCTACCCACTAAGCCAGCCGCTCAAATCCGGTCAGACCGTTGAGATCATCACTGCGCCGGGTGCCAGGCCTAATGCGGCCTGGCTCAACTTTGTGGTCTCGGGCAAGGCCCGCGCCAAGATCCGCCAGGTACTGAAAAACGTCGAACAGACGGAGTCCGTCAACCTGGGCCGCCGCCTGCTCAACCACGCCCTGGGGGAGCTGCGCCTGGATGACATTGCTGAAGATCAGGTTCAGAGCGTGATCGCGGACTCCAACTACGACAACTTGGACAGCCTGCTCTCCGCCATCGGCCTTGGCGATGTGATGAGCCTGGTAGTCGCCCAGCGACTTCGTGGTGATGCCGACTCCCTCAAGGCACGGGAAGACTCCAAACTGCCCATCAAGGGTGCCGAGGGGATGCTGGTCACTTTCGCCAAATGCTGTCGCCCCATCGAGGGTGATGACGTGGTGGCTCATATCAGTCCGGGCAAGGGGCTGGTGGTCCACCGAGACACCTGTCGCAACATCGTCAAGTCCATGGAGTCCGATCCGGAGAAGTTTATGCCGGTAGAGTGGACCGATGACGTGGATGCCGAGTACGTCACCGAACTGCGAGTCGAGATCGTCAACCACCAGGGCGCATTGGCCAAGCTGACCTCGGTCGTGGCCAGTGCCGAAGCCAATATTCAGAATTTGAATACCGAAGATAAAGACGGGCGGATCTACGCCATCAACATGACCCTGACGGTGGCCAACCGGGTGCATTTTGCCAATGTTTTGCGCAAGATCCGGGTGCTGCCAGAGGTGATGCGCGCCTCCCGAGGACGTAACTAAGGACCCCCTCATGGCTGAGAAAATCATTATCCATACCGACAAGGCGCCCGCCGCCATTGGCACCTACTCCCAGGCCGTCAAGGTCGACAACACCGTTTACCTGTCCGGTCAGATCCCACTGGATCCCGTCACCATGGAGAAGGTCAGCGAAGAGTTTGAGGCCCAGGTAGTCCAGGTCTTTAAAAACCTTCAAGCCGTATGTGAAGCCGCAGGCGGCAGCCTGCAGGACATCGTCAAACTGAACATCTTCATGCTGGACCTGGCCAACTTCGCCAAGATCAACGAGATTATGGGTCAGTACATCCAGGAGCCCTACCCGGCCCGCGCCGCCGTCGGCATCAAAGAGCTGCCCAAGGGTGTGCTGGTGGAGATGGACGGTGTGATGGTGCTGTAAGCCCCCATTATCCCAAGAAAACGGGGGCCTGAGGTCCCCGTTGTTGTATTCACAGAGTCAAACAATATGAGCCCAGAACGCCTCGCCCGCATCAATGCCATGCTGGATAACCGCCAGCCGGACCTGACTGTCTGCCTGGAGCATATCCATAAACCCCATAACCTGTCCGCCGTGATCCGCACCGCCGATGCCGTCGGGATCCCCGAGGTCCATGCCATCTGGCTGGCCGAGCAGGGCCGGATCTCCAATCACAAGGCATCGGGCTCGAGTCAGTGGGTCGATATCCGCAGCCACAATAATACTGCCGAGGCGGTTAGGCATTTTCGCGAGCAGGGGATGCAGGTGATCGTCACCAACCTGTCGGACTCGGCCAAAGACTACCGGGAGATCGACTATACCAAGCCGACAGCCCTAATGATGGGCAATGAGCGTGACGGGATCAGCGCCGAGGCCCTGGCGTTGGCCGATCAGGAGATCATCGTCCCCATGGTGGGCATGGTACAGTCCCTCAATGTCTCCGTGGCGGCCGCCCTCATTCTCTATGAAGCCCAGCGTCAGCGCCAAGGAGCTGGCCAGTATGGCCAGCGCAAGCTGGATGAGGCGCTCTGCCAGCGCCATCTGTTCGAGGGGGGCCACCCCATCTTTGCCAAGATCTGTCGGCAGAAAGGTCTGCCTTACCCTCATATCGATGAGCTGGGCCAGATCCAGGCCGACGACAGCTGGTGGCAAAAGGTGCAGATGAACCGCAGCGCTTGGGAACACCTGGATGATGAGGCGAGTCTCTAAGCACCAAACAAAAAGCGGCCCCAGAGGCCGCTTTTTATTTTGCACGTTCACCCCTGTTGTCTACAGTTTTTGTTACTTATCCGTTACTTTTGGGACTGGTACGACCGGTTTTTGCTATCTGAGTCGTGCCCGCCAGCGCCATACTGTCGGATATAGAGGCTACGTCATGAAACGTGCCCGATCAGAGGCCGAATACGGCCCATAACGATACAAGACTGGAGAGAATAATGAGCAACGACCTTCGCACGCCGCTCGATATGCTGGATCACTGGTGCCAGCAACAACCGGATCAGGTTTTTCTGCGTCAGCCCAAAGGGCGCCAGCTCACCGACTATACCTGGGCCCAAACCCGTGAGCTGGCCTACCGCCTCGCCGGTGCCCTGCGCCACTTGGGACTGGAGCGTGGCGAAAAGGTGGCCATCCTATCCAAAAACTGCGCCGAATGGTTTATTGCCGATCTGGCCCTCCAGGCCGGAGGTTACATCTCCATCCCCATCTATCCGACGGCCAACGAAGACACCATCCGCTATGTACTCAGGCATTCGGGTGCCAAGGCGGTGTTCATCGGCAAGCTGGATGATCCCCAATCCCAAGCCAATGCCATTCCCGACGACCTGCTGCGCTTTGACATGTCCTACCCCAGCCTGCCAACTCAATATGCCTGGCACCAACTGGTTGAAATGGCTGGGCCACTGGACGAGCCCAGGCCACAGCTGGATGAAGTGATGACCATCATCTACACCTCCGGCAGCACCGGCGATCCCAAGGGAGCCGTCGAGACCTACCGGGCCTACAGCTGGGCGGGAAGCACGGTCAGCAAGCACCTGGGGGCCACCCCCCAGGACCGGGTGATCAGCTACCTGCCCCTGGCGCACATTACCGAGCGGGTCTACATCCAGGCATCCAGCATCTACTGCGGCATGACGGCCTATTTCGCCGAGGGCCTCGACACCTTTATCGAGGACGTTAAGGTCGCCCAGCCTACCTTTTTCCTTTCCGTACCGCGCCTATGGACCCTGTTCCAGAAGAACATCATCGACAAGGTGGGCCGCAGCAAGCTGGAACTGCTGCTGAAGCTGCCTATCATCAAAAACATCGTCGCCAAAAAGATCCGAACCCAATTGGGCCTTGCCAGTGCCAAGGTACTCGGGTGTGGCTCCGCCCCCGTGTCCCCGGCCCTGCTGGAGTGGTATCGAGGGATCGGCATGAACATCACCGAAGCCTGGGGCATGACGGAAAATGGTGCCTATGCCACGCTTAACCTGCCATTTCGTGCCGATAAGATCGGCACGGTCGGGGCACCTGGGATCGACTGCGAGGTGAAGATCGGCGACAACCAGGAGCTGCTGTTTAAGAGTCCGGGACTGTTCTCTGGTTACTACGGCAATGACGAAGCAACGGCACAGGCCTTTACTGAAGAGGGTTTCTTCCGCACCGGTGATCAAGCTGAGATCGATGCCGATGGCTTCGTCACCATCATTGGCCGGGTCAAAGACAACTTTAAATCCGCCAAGGGTAAATACGTCAGCCCAGTGCCGATTGAGCGCAAATTCGCCCAGGACAGTCATGTCGAGCTGGTCTGCGTCATTGGCTCCGGCGCCCCTTATCCAGTGGCACTGGTCCAGCTATCGGAGGGGGCTGCCCTGCTGCCGCAAGCCGAAGTCAAGGCATCACTGCTGTCCACCCTGCGCCTGGTTAACGCCCACCTGGAGTCCCACGAAGTTGTCGGTGGTGTACTGATCGTTAACGAGCCCTGGACCGTAGAGAATGAGGTTCTGACGCCCACGCTGAAGATCAAGCGTCACGTTCTGGAGCAGCGTTACGGCGAGACCATCAGCACCATGCGCAACGAAGCGATCCTTTGGGAAGCGGAATAACGCCATCCCATCGGCTCCATAAGGGGCTGATCCTTAAGTCACGGGCTGCTATTATCTGGACAAACGTACAGTAATTGGAATCGCGCCCGTGACTGCTCTTGCCACTTTGGATCCCCTGGCGGAACTGCCCATTACCACCCTCAAGGGCGTGGGTGACAAGCTGGCACAGAAGCTGGCACGCCTTGGGATCATGACGGTCCAAGATCTGCTTTTCCACCTGCCACTGCGCTACGAGGACAGGACCCGAGTCTGGCCCGTTGCCGAATTGACACCCGGCCAGCACGCCACCATCGAAGGCGAAGTACTCAGCGCCCACGTCAGCTATGGCCGTAAGCGGATGATGACGGTCAAACTGGTGGATCCCAGTGGCCCCATCACCCTACGTTTTTTTAATTTTGCTTTGGGTCAGAAAGAGAGCTTTCGCATCGGTGCACAGGTGCGTGCCTTTGGCGAGATCCGAGCCGGACTCAAGGGTCTGGAGATCATCCATCCCGAGTACCACGTACTTGGCGAGCAGACCTACCCCCTGCTGGAAAACAGCCTGACGCCTGTCTATCCGGCCACCGAGGGGCTCAAGCAGGCCAGCCTCAGAAAACTCTCCGATGAAGCCCTCAAGCTGCTGGCACGCAAACCCTTGCCAGAGTTATTACCCGACGGCCTCTATCCGGACCAACTCCCCCTCTCCCACGCCATCCAGTTTATCCATCGACCGGCGCCGGACGTCAGCCTGGCGCAACTGGAAGCCGGAGAGCACCCGGCCCAGCAGCGCCTGGTGCTGGAGGAGTTGCTGGCACAAAACCTGTCGATGCTGCAGATGCGTGCCAACCTTGGTGGCCATCAAGCCCTGCCGCTGACGATCATCCCGACGTTGGAAGAGGACTTCCTGGCCAGCCTGCCCTTTTCCCCCACCGATGCACAACAGAGAGTGGTTCGGGAGATCCGTGCCGATCTGGCTGGCACCGAGCCCATGATGCGCCTGGTACAGGGGGATGTTGGATCGGGAAAAACCCTGGTGGCTGCCCTCGCTGCCCTGACCGCCATCGGCCAGGGTTGTCAGGTCGCCCTGATGGCGCCCACTGAGTTGTTAGCGGAGCAGCATGCCCTGGCATTTTCCAATTGGTTCAAGCCATTAGGCATTGAGGTCGCCTGGTTGGCAGGTAAGCTCAAGGGCAAAGCCAGAGATACGACCCTGGCGGCCATTGCCGGTGGCGAGGCCCAGATGGTGGTGGGTACCCACGCCATATTTCAGTCTGCCGTCAGCTTTGATCACCTGGCGTTGGCCATCGTCGATGAGCAACACAGGTTTGGCGTCCACCAGCGACTGGAACTGAGGGAAAAGGGCCTGAAAGATGGTCGTTACCCCCATCAGCTCATCATGACCGCCACCCCGATCCCACGTACCCTGGCCATGACGGCGTACGCCGATCTGGATGTCTCGGTGATCGATGAGCTGCCTCCGGGACGAACCCCAATCAGCACGGCGGCGATTGCGGACACCAGGCGCCCCGAGGTGATCGAGCGAGTACGCCAAGCCTGTGCCGGCGGCCGCCAGGCGTACTGGGTGTGCACCCTCATCGATGAATCCGAGGTCCTGCAGTGTAAGGCGGCGGAAGATACGGCGGAGGAATTAACAAAAGCCCTGCCGGAGTTGAAGGTTGGCCTGGTGCACGGTCGCATGAGGGCGGACGAAAAGCAGGGCATCATGGACGCCTTTAAGAGCGGCGCACTGCATCTGCTGGTCGCCACCACGGTGATCGAGGTAGGCGTCGACGTCCCCAACGCCAGCCTGATGATCATCGAAAACCCTGAACGACTGGGCCTGGCCCAGTTGCATCAGCTACGAGGCCGTGTCGGAAGAGGGAAAGTGGCCAGCCACTGTGTCCTGCTGTACCACCCGCCGCTGTCCAAAACGGCCATGGCTCGCCTTGGTGTGCTCAGGGAGAGTAATGATGGCTTCTTGATCGCCCAGCGCGATCTGGAGATCCGGGGGCCGGGTGAAGTGCTGGGCACCCGGCAGACAGGACTGGCAGAGCTGAAGATCGCCGATCTGGTCCGGGATGCCCACCTGATCCCTCAGGTACAGCGCCTGGCCCAGCACCTGATGCAGCAACACCCCCGCTGCGTGCCCGCCATCATCGATCGTTGGCTGGCCGGGCGGGAGATCTACGGGCAAGCCTGATCTTTGGACAGACTTGCTTACAAAACGCAAAACCCCAAGCGTGACGGCGGTGCTGGACTCCGGCGCCAAACTCGTCACAATAGGTATTCAAATCAGGAAGATGAGTGTTCCTAATGTATCAAGACGATGACGATCAGAGCCGTTCCAATCTCAACCAGCTCGCCCTGATTGTGGTATTGCTGGTAATGATTGCCTGTGGTGCCGGATGGTACTACTTCCTCCGACAGGCCCCGGCGCCTGAGCCCGATCCTGTGCCCCAGGTAGTGGTGAATGAACCAACCCTACCCGAGCAACCCTTGCCCACTGAGCCGGTGCCTGAGCCAGAACCGAAACCGGAGCCGATCCCTGAACCCGAGGCGAAACCAGAGCCGGTTGAGGAAGTCGAGCCCGTGGTACAACCGGATCCCCTCCCGGGACTGGATAACAGCGATCCCTTTGCCCAGGAACAACTCAACCTGATCGCCGATGGCATGATGATCGACTCCGCCGTGCGCGACAATAACCTGTTCCGTCGCCTTGTCGTCTTCGTCGATAACCTGGCCGGGGGCGAAGTCATGCGCCAGCAGGGTCCGTTTGAGCCTCTGAAGCAGGACTTTATTGCCCTGGAGGTAAACAACAGCCTGTATCTGGATCCGGAGGGATACCGCCGCTATGACAAGCATGCCGACTTCCTCTATCGCCTCAAAGAGGATCTGCTACGGGATACATACCTGAGGGTGGAGCCCCTGCTGGATGAAGCCTATCAGGAGCTGGGCTATGACGCCGGACGCTTCCGCGGCACCCTGCTCAGCGCCATCGACCTGTTGCTGCGTGCTCCGGAATACGAACAGCCACTGCTGCTGGAAAGCCATACGGTGAACTACCAATATGCCGATCCGGCCATCGAGGATTACTCCGATGCCCACAAGGTGATGATCCGCATGGGCCCGGACAATACTCGCAAGATCAAGTCCCTGCTACGCCGCTTCAAGGCGGCCCTGAACGAATAAACCGCCGTCGCGGTTAGTCGCTAGCTTATCGCTGACAGCTGTTAGAACAACAGGGCCGCCCCAATGGAGCGGCCCTGTCTGTTTTGTGAGTCCAAACGCAGCTTGTGTTCCCGCGCTAAGAACTAATGGCTAACAACTAATAACTGCTCTTAAACTTGCAACGAAAAGGTCACCGGGCCGTCATTGACCAGCGACACCTGCATGTCGGCGCCAAACTGCCCAGTCTCCACCTTCACCCCCTGGCTGCGGCAATAGGCGACAAAGGCTTCATAATACTTTTCGGCATCCACCGGAGCGGCCGCGCAGGAGAAGCTCGGCCGTAGCCCTTTCTTGGTGTCTGCCGCCAGGGTGAACTGACTGACCACCAACAAACTGCCTCCGACGTCACGGACATTCAGGTTCATCTTGTCGTCATCGTCGGCAAAAACACGGTACTTCATTACCTTATCCGCCAAACGTTTCAACTTGTCGGCATCATCGTCTCGTTCAACCCCCAGCAGCACCAACAGGCCGCCATCGATGGCACCCACCACCTCGTCGGCCACTTCCACCTTGGCCCTGGATACCCGTTGGATCAGTGCGATCATTCTCGTTCTCTCTGGCTCTTAAAATGAGCGCTATGATCCCGCGCCCTTCCCCTCGGTGCAAGCCCGGCTACCGGCATCAAAGTACTCGGGGATCGCCGCCGTGATCGCCGCCCCCAGCAGCACGATCAGCCACGACAAATAGACCCAGACAAACAGGATGGGGATCACCGCCAGGGCACCGTAAATCGCTTCATAGGAGGGAAAAGTGGTGACATACCAGGCGAAGCCCTTCTTGCTGGCTTCAAACAGCATCGCGGCGAGAAACGCCCCCAGCAAGGCATGCTGAAACCGCACCCGCATATTCGGCACCAGGGTATAGAGCATGGTAAATGCCGCCACCGACAGCAACAGGGGCAGGCGACCGATGAAGAAGGCGTAAACACCGGAAAAGCCCGTTTCGGAAAACACCTTGAGGGACACCACGTAGGAGGTCACCGCAATGCTTGCTCCCATCAGGATCGGCCCCAGGGTCAGGATCATCCAGTACAAGGAGAAGGAGTAGACCCAACGCCGATGGCTCTTGATGGCAAAGATCCGATTCAGCGCCTTATCGATATTGGAGATCAGCAGCAGGGCCACGACGGCCAGCGCCAACACCCCCACCGCGGTCATCTTCGAGGCATTCCCGACAAATTCAGTCAGGTACTGCTGGACCGTATCGCCAGCGGCCGGAACAAAATTCTGGTAGACGAAGGACTCCAACTCGGCGCGAGCCCCTTCAAACCCAGGAAAAGCCGAAAAAACCGACAGGACAACGGCCATCATAGGCACCAGAGACAGCAGGGTGACATAGGCCAGATGACCGGCGGTGATCTGCAATCCAATACGCTGGCTCCGCTCCCAGCAAAATGGGATAAATCCCAATCCATGGCGCCAATCCGCCCGCTGCAGACGTTCAACCCATTGCGGCACCTTCATTTACGACTCTCCATAAAAACTTCTGGCGACTGTGCTTACATTAAGGCAACATTTCCAGAGATCAGACCAAATTACAAAGCCTTTTGGGAGGAAATATGGCACAGGGCTCCACAGGTAACGTTATCGCGGCGATCTGCAGCTTCTTCATTCCCGGGCTTGGTCAACTGGTACAGGGGCGGATCCTGGCTGCCCTGGTGTTTTTCCTGGTAACCGTGATCGGTTATGCCACCTGGTGGCTCATTGTGCCGGCCGTGATCGCCGGAATCGCCCACCTCTGGGCCATCATAGATGCCGCCCGCTATCCGTCCTGATCCTTTACTTAGGAGCGACTATGCAACGCCTATTATTAATCTTGGCACTCGCCCTGCCACTGACCCTGGGAGGCTGTCAGAGTGCCTACTACGCCGCCGCCGAGAAAGTGGGCTACCACAAACGGGAGATCCTGGCGGATCGGGTCGAGGATGCCCAGGAAAGCCAGCAGGAGGCTCAGCAACAGTTTGGTTCGGCACTGGAGCATCTGAAAACCCTGGTCGCCTTCGATGGCGGCGATCTGGAAGCCGTCTATGACGAAGTAAAAGACGAATACGAGGATGCCCTCGACGCCGCCAACCGAGTGCGTGATCGCATCAACGGGGTCGACAGCGTGGCCGAGGCGATGTTTGAGGAGTGGCAGGAAGAACTGGAGCAGTACCAGTCCGCCAACCTGCGCCGGGACAGTCAAACCCAGCTGCGGGAAACCCGCCGACGCTACGACGCCATGCTGGTGGCCATGCGCCAGGCCGAAGCCAAGATGGAGCCGGTGTTACGCCGCCTCAAGGACAACGAACTCTACCTGAAACACAACCTCAACGCCCGGGCCGTTGGCGCCATTGGACGCGAGTTCGATGCCCTGGAAGGCGAGGTGCAGAAGGTGATTAGCGAGATGAACCGGGCCATCGCCGAGTCCGACAAGTTTATCGCCACCCTGCAATAACCCAGTACGGGGGCACAGCTCCCCGTTTGCGGTCTCACTCGGCAAAATCCCGGTTACCGATTTCCCATCCTTCCCCTTATGCTTTAAAGTGCCGCCCGCCCCCGGCCAACCTTTAACCGAACGATGTGACCGCCATGACCGAAAAACGCCTGAACAAATTCATCAGTGAATCCGGCTTCTGCTCCCGCCGCGAAGCCGACAAGTTGATCGAGCAAAACCGGGTCACCATCAATGGGCGCTATCCTGAGCTGGGCACCAAGGTGCAGCCTGGCGACAGCGTGGAGGTGGACGGCAAGCGGATCCGCGCCAGTGCGGCAGATAAAGCAGATCGGATCTACATCGCCTACAACAAACCCATCGGGATCACCTGCACCACAGAGCGCGACGTTCAGGGCAACATCATCGATGCCATCGGCCACAAGAAAAGGATCTTTCCCATCGGCCGACTGGATAAGCCTTCAGAAGGATTGATCTTCCTGACCAGCGACGGCGACATCGTCAACAAGATCCTGCGGGCGGAGAACGCTCACGATAAGGAATACGTGGTCACCGTCGACAAGCCCATCTCAGAGCGCTTTATCGAGCGGATGTCCCGAGGCGTGCCGATCCTTGGTACCGTGACCAAACCGTGCAAGGTCAGCGTGGTGAGCAAGTTCGTATTCAAAATCATCCTGACCCAGGGGCTGAACCGGCAGATCCGCCGCATGTGTGAATACCTGGATTACGAAGTGACCGCGCTCAAGCGCACCCGCATCATGAATGTGTCGGTGGAGGGCCTGCGCCCGGGTCAATGGCGAGATCTCACCGCCACCGAGATGGCCGAGTTGAACGCCGCCGTAGCGGGCTCCAGCAAAACCGCCGCCGAAGGCCATATTCGCCCCGCCAAACGGATCAAACCAGGCAGTGAAACACGTCCAGACAAACCACGCAGCGGAAGTCCCCGTCGCCCCAGCGGCATGGGCGAAGGCCGTGGTGTCCTCGATCGCCCCCAACAGAGCCAGTCACAGCGCAGTGACGGGGCAAACAGCGGCAAGGCTCGTCGTCAGGAACCGGCCAACCCTAAAACTGTCTACGTCAATCCCAACAAGACGAGCAGCGACAAGCCAGCCAAGCCGACAAAGAAAAAGCCCGGTGGCAGCACCCTGACCCTCAAGCGCAAAGGCTAATCACCCCGCTACTTTAAAAACCGGCCACCATGGCCGGTTTTTTATTTCCCGACTCGGTTGATGGCCAGGACACCAAGCTGTGGGATCAAAAACGGCACCCCTGGGGGTGCCGTTTTGTCTCAGCGGTGCCGAATAGAAAAAGGGCATCGTCAAACGATGCCCTTCATGCGGCCAATACCGGACTTAGCCTTTGGCTTGACGGCTGTCGCGCTTACGCTCGTTTTCGGTCAGCAGCTTCTTACGGATACGGATGTTTTCCGGAGTCACTTCCACCAGCTCATCAACATCGATGAATTCCAGGGCTTGTTCCAGAGACATATCCAGTGCCGGAGTCAGGGTTTGCGCTTCGTCGGTACCGGAGGCACGGACGTTGGTCAGCTGCTTACCCTTCAGGGCGTTCACGGTCAGATCGTTATCACGGCTGTGGATACCGATCACCATGCCTTCGTACACTTCGGTACCGTGACCCACCATCATACGACCACGCTGCTGCAGGTTGAACAGGGCATTCGTCAGGGCTTTACCGGTCGCATTGGCGATCAGAACACCGTTGGTGCGCTGGCCGATCATGCCGCCTTTGTGCGGGCCGTACTCGTAGAACGTGTGGTAAAGCAGGCCGCTGCCTGAGGTGATGGTCATAAACTCGGTCTGGAAACCGATCAGGCCACGAGATGGCATGATGAAGTCCATACGAATACGACCCTTGCCGTCTGGCGCCATGTCAGTCAGCTCAGCTTTACGCAGGCCCATCTTCTCCATGATGGTGCCCTGATGCGCTTCTTCCACATCAATGGTTACGGTCTCGTACGGTTCTTGCAGCTCACCGTCGATCTCACGCATGATCACTTCCGGACGGGATACCGCAAGCTCGAAGCCTTCACGACGCATGTTTTCGATCAGGATCCCCAAGTGCAGCTCACCACGACCGGAGACCTTGAACTGATCTGGGTTACCGGTTTCTTCAACGCGCAGAGCTACGTTGTGAACCAGTTCCTTCTCCAGGCGCTCCAGAATGTTACGAGAGGTCACAAACTTGCCTTCCTGACCACAGAAAGGAGAGGTGTTCACCTGGAAGGTCATAGTCACGGTTGGCTCGTCAACAGACAGGGCCGGCAGCGCTTCCACTTCGTGTGGACAACAGACAGTATCGGAGATCTTCAGCTCACCCAGACCGGTGATGGCGATGATGTCGCCCGCTTCCGCTTCTTCGATCTCGTGGCGTTCCAGGCCCATGTAGCCCATCACTTTGCCCACTTTACCGTTGCGTACGTTACCGCCAGCGCATTCGATGGTGACCTGTTGGTTCACCTTCACTTTACCGCGCGCCACGCGACCAACGCCGATCACGCCCACGTAGGAGTTGTAATCCAACTGGGAGATCTGCATCTGGAAAGAACCTTCTGGATCGGCATCCGGGGCAGACACTTCATCAACGATGGTCTGGAACAGATCAGTCATGTCCTCTTTCTGAACGCCTTCCTCGCTGGAAGCCCAGCCGTTCAGGGCAGAAGCGTAAACCACTTTGAAGTCCAGCTGTTCGTCGGTCGCACCCAGGTTGTCGAACAGATCGAAGACCTGATCCATCACCCAGTCAGGACGCGCGCCTGGCTTATCGATCTTGTTGATCACTACGATTGGCTTCAGGCCCAAAGCGAAGGCTTTCTGGGTTACGAAGCGAGTCTGAGGCATCGGGCCTTCTTGAGCGTCAACCAGCAGCAGAACGGAATCCACCATGGACATCACACGCTCAACTTCACCACCGAAGTCGGCGTGCCCAGGGGTATCCACGATGTTGATGCGGTAATCATTCCATTTGATGGCGGTGTTCTTCGCCAGAATGGTGATCCCACGCTCTTTCTCGATGTCGTTGGAATCCATGACGCGCTCGTCCAGATCGACGCGGGCGTCCAGAGTGCCGGACTGGCCCAGCAGTTTATCAACCAGGGTAGTCTTACCGTGGTCAACGTGGGCGATGATCGCCACGTTACGCAAGTTTTCGATGCTCAAAGTGATCTCTCCGGGCAAAGGGGTACAAGGAAAAACCCGGCCTAATATTAGGCTCGGGCTTATTACGACCCCTTCGCGGGGTAAATGTTGGTCGGTGAAGGCCGGCTCCCTGCCACTTCGCGTATCGCCAAGTGCCACAATCCAGCCCATCTCCGCTCCATCACCATGATCATGATAAGCATAATCATGGACGCGGCCCGCTGCTGGGCCAAGTTTTGGGCGGCGATTGTACTGGAAAGCGCCGGTTTCTGCGACCTATAACCAGTGAAATTAGCAAGCTGATGCATCGGAGCCGATCAAAACCCGCCTGGACACTGCCCGCAACCACCCCCTATGGCTTCCAAGCATGGCTCACGACGGTTGAATTCTCCATGCCAGGTTCTGACCCAGATCATGGGATAAAGGCGCGATGCACCAACTCGGAGCAATGGCTCATCGGCATACCCTATGGGCTCTCACCCGACACAATGCACCACTTTGGTGCACCACATCCAAAACAAGCACCACCATGGTGCACCAAACCATTATCCAATCATGTCCAACAGAACAAAACCCTTACTTAACAACAACTTGAAAAATTGGCACAAGCTTCGCTAATGCCGTACCATCTTTTCGTTGCCACTCGAATTTCCGCCATTGGAGGCTTATTAAGATGTCCGTCGAAAAAGTATTGAACCTGATTGAAGAAAACGACGTTAAGTTCGTTGATCTGCGCTTTACCGACACCAAGGGTAAAGAGCAGCACGTTTCTATCCCGGTGAACCAAATTGATGCCGACTTCTTCGAAGAAGGCAAGATGTTTGACGGTTCCTCCATTCAAGGCTGGAAAGGGATCAACGAGTCCGACATGATCCTGATGCCGGATCCGTCTACCGCCATCTTGTGTCCTTTCACCGACGTGGAAACCCTGAACATCCGCTGTGACATCATCGAGCCCGCCACCATGGAAGGCTACGACCGCGATCCACGCTCCATTGCCAAGCGTGCCAAGGCATTCATGCAGTCTACCGGTATCGCCGATGACGTCTTCTTTGGCCCAGAGCCAGAGTTCTTCCTGTTTGATGATGTGAAGTACAAGACCGACATGTCCGGCTCCATGTACTCCATCGACGCCGAAGAAGCAGCCTGGAACTCTGACAAGCACTATGAAGAGGGCAACAAGGGTCACCGTCCTGGCGTAAAAGGCGGTTACTTCCCGGTATCCCCGGTCGACTCCGCCCAGGACATCCGCTCCGCCATGTGTCTGGTACTGGAAGAGATGGGTCAGACCGTCGAAGCCCACCACCACGAAGTGGCCACTGCCGGTCAAAACGAGATTGCCTGTAAATTCAACAGCATTGTAGAAAAAGCTGATGAGATCCAGGAGATGAAGTACGTGATCCACAACGTGGCCCACGCCTACGGCAAATCCGCTACCTTCATGCCTAAGCCCGTGGTTGGTGATAACGGCTCCGGCATGCACTGTCACCAGTCCCTGAGCAAAGACGGTGTCAACCTGTTTGCCGGTGACAAGTACGGCGGCCTGTCCGAAATGGCCCTGTTCTACATTGGCGGGATCATCAAGCACGCCCGTGCCATCAATGCCTTCGCCAACGCCTCTACCAACTCCTACAAGCGTCTGGTTCCTGGCTTCGAAGCCCCGGTCATGCTGGCTTACTCCGCCCGTAACCGTTCCGCTTCCATCCGCATTCCTGTGGTACCAAGCCCGAAAGGCCGTCGTATCGAGGTGCGTTTCCCGGATCCAACCGCCAACCCATACCTGGCGTTCTCCGCCATGCTGATGGCTGGCCTGGACGGCATCGTCAACAAGATCCACCCGGGCGAAGCCATGGACAAGGATCTGTACGACCTGCCGGCCGAAGAAGCCGCTGAGATCCCAACCGTGGCCTCCAGCCTGACCCAGGCCCTGGACTGCCTGGATGCAGACCGTGAGTTCCTGGTTTCCGGTGGCGTATTCTCCAACGATTTCATCGACTCCTACATCGAGCTCAAGCGTGCCGAAGTCGAGCGTCTGGACATGACCACTCACCCGGTTGAATTCGAGATGTACTACTCCGTATAACTCGTTGCCCTCTCCCCGTCTGGGGTAAGGACAAGCCAGCCTACGAAAGTAGAGCAACCTCTGTACCCTTAAAAACAACAATATTCAGAGGCAAATAGCCAAACCCACCCGGAATACCGGGTGGGTTTTTTTTCGCCAGTTCAAACACTACACTCACATTGAACCCCTTTGCCTGGAACCTGCCCCATGCGCCGACGCCTCTTACTTGGCATGCTCCTGCTGCCCTTCCTGATCAATGCCAAGATCTATACATGGGTCGACGAGCAGGGGCGGGTCCATTACTCCGATCAGCCAAACCAAGGCACCAAATCGGTGCAGCTCGAACCCAAAGCGCCCATTGTAATGGCTCCCCACAAGCCCAGAGCCTCCCCCTCACCGGAGGTCGCGACTGACTACCGGCTCTCTGTAGTCGTCCCGCAGGAGCTGGCCACCATTCGCAATAATCAGGGCCGACTGGAGGTGCAGATCGCTCTGGAGCCCGGCTTGGCAGAAGGTGCACGGCTACAACTGTGGCTCAACGATCAACTCGTGGACACTCAACCGAACCTCCTTCCCTTCACCTTGGACAACCTGGATCGGGGCGAGTATCGGCTCCAGGCCAAGGTAATTGGTAAAAACGGCAAAGTCCTTGCATTAAGTCCAGTCCGGACCGTTTATATGCACCGTCACTCTCGACTCAACCCGGCTCTGGGCCCGGTACCTAGGCCACAGCCGGGGATCAATGGCTCAGGCTGACCAAAGGACTTGCACCATAATGGTGCAATGCTAAGGTGGTGCATCATGGCAAAGCAACACAAGAAGGATGCAGCACATGGGCTCAGCCCCGGATCCCAAACTGTTAGATCATCTGTCCACGGCCATTCTGGTGCTCGATCATGAGCGTCGGGTGCATTACGCCAACCTGGCCGCTGAGGCGCTGCTCGGTTTAGGGGCCCGTCGCATGCTCGGCTGTACCCTGACCGATCTGTACAGCCAACTGTCTGCAGACAACGCCGATCTGGATCAGGCCCTGAGCGGTGATCAGGGGCAAGCGCTCTATGCCCTCTCCCTACTCACCCTGGACAATCAACATCACACGGTGGACCTGGCCTTTACTCCGCTGGAGCAGGGAAGGATCTTGATCGAGGCACGAACCGTGGATCAGCAACACAGGATCAGCCAGGAGCTGCAGCAATATGCCCAACATCATGCCGCCCAGCTACTGGTCCGCGGCCTGGCCCATGAGATCAAAAATCCCCTGGGTGGACTGCGGGGCGCTGCCCAGCTACTGGATATGGAGCTGGAGAGTGATGAGCTCAAGGAGTTTACCGGGATCATCATCGAGCAGGCCGACAGACTGCGTAACCTGGTCGATCGCCTGCTGGGACCTCAACACCCGGGCCATTGGGAAAATGCCAATATCCATCGGCAACTCGAGCAGACTGCCCGCCTGTGTCAGCTCGAAAGCGAAGGTCAGCTTGAGATTGAGCGGGATTACGATCCGTCCATCCCCGACTTCCTGATGGACAGCGAGCAGTTGCAGCAGGCCCTGCTCAATATCCTTCGCAACGCCATTCAGGCCATGGGCACGGCGCCTCAAAGCCGGGTCGGCAAGCTGATCCTGCGCACCCGCAGCCAAGGTGCCACCACCATCGCCGGTAAACGTCACCGCCAGGTGGTCGCCGTCAGCCTCATCGACAACGGCCCGGGTATCCCGCCCTGCCTGCGCGATACCCTGTTTTACCCCATGGTCACCAACAAGGCCGATGGCAGCGGCCTCGGCCTGTCCATCGCCCAGAACATCGTTAGCCAGCACCAAGGAAGGATCGATCTGGAAAGCTGGCCCGGGCACACAGAATTCACCCTGCTGCTGCCGCTGATCTTTAGTAAGGAGACACCGTGAGCGAACAAGTTTGGATCCTCGATGATGACAGCTCCATCCGCTGGGTACTGGAGCGGGCACTCAAGCGCGCCGAGATCAGCTGTGCCAGCTTTGCCAGTGCCGAATCCCTGTGGCAGGCCCTGGGAACCAGCCAGCCTGACGTGATCCTGTCGGATATCCGTATGCCGGGTACCGATGGCCTGACCCTGCTGACACGTATCAAGGGGGAGTTCCCGGATCTGCCCGTGCTGATCATGACCGCCCACTCAGATCTGGACAGCGCCGTGGGCGCCTATCAATCTGGCGCCTTCGAGTACCTGCCCAAACCCTTCGATATCGACGAAGCGCTGAACCTGGTTCGGCGGGCGTTGGAGCACAGCGCCAGCAAGACACGGAAGACGAAAACCAAACTTGAGGCGGTACCGGAGATCATCGGTGAGGCGCCGGCCATGCAGGAGGTTTTCCGCGCCATCGGCCGCCTGGCACGCTCCTCCATCAGCGTACTGATCAACGGCCAGTCCGGTACGGGTAAGGAGCTGGTGGCCAGCGCACTGCACAAGCACAGTCCCAGGGCCGAGCACCCCTTCGTGGCGCTGAATATGGCGGCCATTCCCAAAGATCTGATCGAGTCGGAACTGTTCGGCCATGAAAAGGGCGCCTTCACCGGGGCAGGAGGGCTGCGCCAGGGCCGCTTCGAACAGGCCAATGGTGGCACCCTGTTCCTCGATGAGATCGGGGACATGCCTCTCGATGTACAGACCCGGCTGCTCAGGGTGCTGTCAGATGGTCAGTTTTATCGGGTCGGAGGCCACAACCCCATCAAGGTGGATGTACGGATCGTCGCGGCGACCCACCAGGATCTGGAGCAACGGGTCGCGGAGGGACAGTTCAGGGAGGACCTGTTCCATCGTCTCAACGTGATCCGCATCCAACTGCCCCCGCTCAAGGAGCGCAGTGAAGATATCCCGGCGCTGACCCGTCATTTTCTGGCCAGCGCCGCCAAAGAGCTCGGGGGAGAGCCGAAACGCCTGACCCAGGAAGCGGAGAAACGCCTCTGCCAGTTCGCCTGGCCCGGCAACGTCCGCCAATTGGAAAATGCCTGTCGCTGGATGACGGTGATGGCCTCGGGGCAGGAGATCCTGGAGGCGGATCTGCCGCCGGAGCTGAACCAGCTCTCGAGCGACCTATCACCCGAGGATAACGATTGGACCGAGCAACTGGCCCGCTGGGTCGATCAGGCCCTGAGTCAGGGGGAGAACGATCTCCTGTCCCGGGCCCAACCGGCCTTTGAACGCACCCTGCTGAAAGTGGCATTGCGCCATAGCCAGGGTCACAAACAGGATGCCGCCAAGCTGCTGGGCTGGGGGCGCAATACCCTGACCCGAAAACTGAAAGAGTTGGATATGGAGGCGTAGCGCTTGGCGCGGCTATACCGGATCCTGGTGCACAATCACATCGGAGCCGGGATATGCGGCACGGAGACGCTCCTCCAATGCATCGGCAATGGCATGGGCCTCCCGCAGCGGCAGATCCGCGTCCAGTTCCAGATGCATTTGGATGCACAAGGTGTTGCCAGAGGTGCGGGTACGCAGATCATGGATCCCACGCACGCCGGGATCTTGTTCGGCCAGCTCCACCACCCTGAGCCTGACATCGGGTGCCGCTTCCCGGTCCAGCAGGAGCTGCACCGCCTCCTGGCCAAGACCATAAGCGCCATAGCCGATATAGAGGGCAATCAACAGGGCGAAGGCGCCATCTGCCCACTCAATGCCAATGCCCGCCAGGACCAGTGCAAGCAATACGGCGGCATTGAGCAGCAGATCACTGCGGTAATGCAGGGCATCGGCGGCAATGGCCGTCGAACCGGTCACCGAGACGGCCCGCTTCTGAATGGCCAGCAAGAGCAGGGTTGCCACCATCGCCAGAAGAGTCACCCCGATCCCCAAGTGAGAATGGCTTATCGGCTGCGGGGACAGGAGGCGTTCTGTCCCATGGAGAGCCAAGAGCAAAGCCGAGCCGAGTATAAACCCGGACTGTACCAGGGTCGCCAGGGGTTCAGCCTTTCCATGGCCAAAACGATGGTGTGCATCGGCAGGCTGCAAGGCCACCCTCAAGGCGTAGAAGTTCACCAGAGAAGCCATGGCATCCATCATGGAATCGGTCAGGGAAGCCAACAGACTGGCTGAGCCGGAGTAAGCCCAGGCCGCCAGCTTAGTCGCAATCAACAGCAATGCCGTGGCAACCGAGGCCCGTGTGGCCAGTCGGATCCAAAACGCATAGCGGGCATCACTCGGTTGCACCATTCCATGCTTCCTTTTTTCCGTAGTTTGCAGATCCTAGCAGAAACCCGGCGCGCGATTTTGGTACAGTCTGTTTATTGGTTTGGTCGACCCGCATCAAATCCCACGAATACCGCTTTAGATCAAGCGGTAAAACAGTGTAAAAGGCGCTTGGGCGCGAGTTTACCTTAGGTTAGGCTTTACTTCGAAGTGCGTTAAGAGGGCAAAATATGAACCGGATCCTCCTGGTTGAAGATGATAAAGATCTGTGTGAGTTGCTAGGACAATTATTGGAACTCGAGGGCTTTGAGCTGACCATCTGTCAGGATGGTCCCTCCGGCCTGGCTGCCGCCCAGAGCGGTGAGCACAATATTATCCTCCTCGACGTCATGCTCCCTGGCATGAATGGCTTCGATGTTCTTCGCCAGCTTCGCCAGAAAAGCCAGGTGCCAGTACTGATGCTGACCGCCAAAGGGGACGACATCGACCGGGTTGTCGGCCTGGAGATCGGCGCCGACGACTACCTGCCAAAGCCCTTTAACGATCGCGAACTGGTTGCCCGGATCCGGGCCATCCTGCGCCGCACCAAGGATAACGAGCAACCTGTCAGTGTCGAAAAGGAAACCGGCGAGAGCGATCAGGTGCAACACAGCGATCTGCTGCTTTACCCCCGCCGCCAGGAGGCCTGGGCCCGGGACGAACAGCTGGCGCTGACCGCAACCGAATTTACCCTGCTCCTCGAACTGGTGCGCCACAGCGGCGAAGTGATCAGTAAAGAGATCCTGTCCCAGGAGGTGCTGGGGAAGAAGCTGATGCCATTCGATCGCAGCCTGGACATGCACCTGTCCAACCTGCGTCGTAAACTGCCAGAGCGCATGGACGGTCGTCCCCGAGTCAAGACCGTTCGTGGCAAAGGCTACATCTGGCTCGACTGATGAACTCAAGCCACTCGATGAAACTGCCGAACTTCCTGTTCTTCAAGCTCCTGCTGGCATTCTGGGTTACCTCTTCGCTGATCCTGGGCATGGTGATCGGCCTGCCCTACCTGCAGAAGCAGCTGGACAGGGACAATATCGATCCCCGCCAGGAGCAGATCCTGGAGCGCACCGCCGAACGGCTCGAACTGGCTGATGGACGTGCCCTGCACAGCATCGGCCAGCTATTGCGCCAGGAGCAGATGATGCAGAGCGGAGATCAGAACCGGATCCAGTTTTATGTGGTGGACAGCAGCGGTCAGCCCATCAGCACCGCGCCACGCTTCCTGCCCCGGGACGTGCGAGACTTCCTGCTGGATCCGACCATCTACTACACCGCCCTGACCCACCGCTTTCCCGAAAGCATGGTCTTTGGTCCGCACCCGATCCACCTGCGTGACAGCGAGTATTTCCTGATCGGCCGGATCAAGGCCAACCATGAACGCCCCTGGCTGTTCTCATTGATGGAACACCCCTGGGCCTTCCTGCTGGTCTCCATCGCTTTCTCCGGCTTAGTGTTCGGGGTCCTCGCTTGGCACCTGGGTAAGCCCCTGCGCCACCTGAGAGAAACCGCCCGAGCGTTGGCGACCGGTGATCTGGAAGCTCGTGTCGAGGGAGAGCCCCTGCAACGCCGGGACGAACTGGGCCAATTGGGCCGCAGCTTTAACCAGATGGCAGACTCGGTCACCACCATGCTGAAGGGACAGCAGCGTCTGCTGTCCGACATCTCCCACGAGCTGCGCACTCCGCTGACCCGGATCCAGCTCAGCCTTGCCCTGGCCCGAAAGAAAGGTCAGGAGAGTGCGGAGACACAGCGGATCGGCCGCGAAGCCGAGCACCTGGATGACATGATCCGAGAACTGTTGGCACTGTCTCGCCTCAATATGCAGATCACCGAGCGTAAATCCCCGCTGGATCTGGCCGAAGCGCTGCGTCCCATCCTGGAAGACGCCAAGTTCGAAGCGGAGCAACTGGGCAAAACCCTGATCATGAAGCTGCCGGCGAACTTGCCTTATCAAGGGATCGACACCCTGCTGCAGCGGGCCGTGGAAAACCCCCTGCGCAACGCCATCCGCTATGCCAACTCCAAGGTGACCGTTGCCCTGGTGCATCGCAAGGACGACATCCTGATCCGCATCAGCGATGACGGTCCCGGTGTGCCCGACAGCGAGCTGGGCACCATCTTTAAGCCCTTCTACCGGGTGGATGAGGCCCGAGATCGCAACAGTGGAGGCTGGGGGCTGGGTCTGGCCATCACCTATGGCGCGGTCGAGGCACACCAGGGACAGATCAGCGCAGAGAATCGTACGCCACACGGCCTGAAGGTCACCATACGGCTACCTGCGCTCAAAGGCCTGCAGTAACGTTTACGATCCGGTCTCCAACGGCAGGGCCGGATCGCTCCCCCAATCGGTCCAGGAGCCGTCGTACACGGCCCAATCGGTGTAACCACACAGCTGGGCAGCCAACGCCAAAATGCAGGCGGTGACTCCACTGCCACAGCTAAAGAGCAGACGACGTCCGGGCTCTGCCCCGATCCCGGTTAAACACTCCCTGAGCACTGCCTCGGAGGCCAAGTGCCCTCCACAAAGCAGTGCGCCATAGGGCAGGTTGACCGATCCCGGGATCCGGCCAGCCCGTACACCCGGCCTGGGTTCATCGACCCGTCCGGCAAACCTCTCTGGAGCACGCGCGTCCACCACCAGGGCTCCCCGCGCCTGTTGCGCCCTCAGCGAATGACAATCTACCAGCATGGCGGCGTGGAGGGACAGGTGACAGGGTACCGCTGGCACTCCTTCAGGTTCGCCCTGCTCCACCGGATACCCTGCCTCACGCCAGGCGGGCAAGCCCCCATCGAGCACCGCGACCTGGCTCATCCCCATGGCCTTAAGCATCCACCAGGCCCGCGGCGCGGAGAACACACCTTGGCTGTCATACACCACCACAGGATCCTGGGCCCGGATCCCCAGGCCCCCCAGGCACTCAGCAAAGCGTTCGGCCGAGGGCAACATGTGGGGCAAGGCACTGTCGGGATCGGCAAAGACCCTGTCAAAATCGAAGAAACGGGCTCCGGGGATCCGGCAACGGCGCCACTGCGCCTCGGGATCCTGGCCACTGCCAGGCAGGAACCAGCTGGCATCCAGTAGCACCACGCTCTCCCGGTGACGGTTCAACCAACGGACATTGATCAGATCAGGCAACATGCTTTCTTCCCTATTGCTGTGGCTATTAGGACAGAGGCTACCCCAGGAACGTCAGAGGATCTTGCTTTTTCCCATGCCTCGCACTTGCACCCAGGCCTCAGGCACAGTAAAAGGTGCATCATCATAACGAGAGGAGCCCGGCATGTTTGAGATCGCCCTGTATGAACCTGAGATCGCCCCCAATACCGGGGCCATCATCCGGCTGTGCGCCAACAACGGCTGCCGCCTGCACCTGATCGAGCCGTTGGGGTTCGATATGGAGGAGAAGAAGCTGCGTCGGGCCGGATTGGACTATGCCGAGCTGACCACGGTGACGCGCCACGCCAGTTATGACACCTTCCTCGAGGCCATGGCCGGACGCCGGATCTTTGCCCTGACCACCAAGGGCAGTCGCCCCCACACCGAGCCCGAATACCAGGCCGGTGACGTGCTGATGTTCGGCCCGGAAAGCCGGGGCCTACCCGCCGAGGTGCGTGAAACCATTCCGGGTGAGCAAAGGATCCGCATTCCCATGCTGGAGGGGGCCCGCAGCCTTAACCTGGCCAATGCCGTCTCCATCGTCAGCTACGAAGCCTGGCGTCAGCATCACTTTGCCGGCGCGCTCTGATACACTGGATCCGCTAGCCGTCCACCGCGTAGAACCGTGAGAACCGTACCATGTCACTGCAAGATCAACTGATGAAGGCCGGGCTTGTCAGCAAGCACGATGCCAAGAAGGCCAACAAGGCCAAGCACCGGGCCCTGAAGTCCGGCAAAAAATTTGTCAACGAAGCCAAAGATCTGGCCGCGCAGAAGAAGCAAGAGCAGGCCGAGAAGGATCGCCAGCTCAATGCCCAGCGCAAGGCCGAAGCCGATCACAAAGCGCTGCTGGCCCAGATCCGCCAACTGATCACCGTCAACAGCCAAAAGCGTGACCGCGGTGAGATCTCCTACAACTTCTCCGACGGCGGCAAGATCACCAAGATCTTCGTCACCGAGGCGTTGCAGCAGGGTCTGATCAATGGCCAACTGGCCATCGCCAAGCTGGATGAGAGCTACCACCTGATCCCCACCGGCATCGCCGAAAAGGTGGCCCAGCGTGACGACAGCTTTATCGTCCTGATCAATGACCGCGCCAGCGAGCAGGAAGTGGATGAAGAGGATCCCTACGCCGACTACCAGATCCCAGACGATCTGATGTGGTGATCCGGCTAGCGCCGAAGTGGTTAGCACTCAGCCGCTAGCCGTTAGCAAAAGCCCGGGCCCCTCAACATTGAGGAGTGCTCGGGCTTTTTCTTTGTTTTAACGCTCCTGCTCACTCTTAGACAATGAGCCCGGCCACCCTCGCTCTTGTCACAAGAGGTTCCTGGACTTGTTGTTTGTAAAGCTACTGAGATTGGGGCGTCCCGCCTCTAATGGCTAATCGCTAACGACTAACGGCTGCTCTATTGTCCCACCCCCTCCAGCAGGATGCGATTGTCCCCCTCAAACGGGTTCTCATGGGAGGTGCTGATAAAGCGCAGCTTACCCCCCTCCTCGATCCGTACTCCCAGGGAATAGGTCATACGGGGATCGATGCGCGCCGGATCATAGTGCAAGGCGAAGACAAAGGGCGGCGGCCCCTGCACCTCCAGGGTCTCACTGACGATCACCTCCGCCGCCACATCCTGCTTGGACACGTCCGCCAGGGTCACCGTCATTCGACTGCCGGGTGCCAACAACACCCGCTCCCGGTAGAAGGCCTCGCCACTGACCGTGGCCAGGACGGCGTCCTCCTCGGGCAGTGGCTCTGGCCCACAGGCGGTCAGCAGACCCGCCGCCAATACCATTAGGATCCGTTTCATCCTGTCTCCTTCTGTGGCGTTATGCGTTAAGGCTAGCGGCCCGCGTACCAAAGAGCCACACCTCTCTGGTCGTCGGTTCACTCACTGGAACAGCTGCTCGGGACGGATCAACAAGGCCCGGTAATGGGGCGAACCTGTCTTATCGGAGATCACGTCGATCTCCACCTTAACGTTCTTGGTATCGTAATCGATCTCGTTGATCTTACCGGTAATATTACCGCCCTCAAACAGACCGATGGATCCCCCGAAACCGAACATGGTGTTGCGATCCCCCTGATACTCGGTTACTGAGGTAATGGGGCTAAACCAGTCATAACCCCGCTCCTTGCCGTACTCCCAGAGTTGCTGCACCGTGCCCTTGGCCTCGTCGATCTTGTACTCCACGAAGCGGCTGTACCGGTCCTTATAGAAAAACGGTTGGGACAGGTGACGACCATCGCCATTATCGAACACCGTCAGGGTACCCTTGCTGCTCAACCAGGCCGTATGCTGGGTGTAGCTGAAATCAAAGTCCCCCTCGCACTCGCCCTTCTCGCTGCAGGCGATCGCCCTGCCCTTGGCATCCACAGGCTTGAGCAGCTTGGAAGCCAGCTCGCCCCGCCAGCCCTGGCTGGGTCCGAGGATCCACTTCACGGCTTTATCCCGGCCGATCTTGATGGCGCTGGCCTGATGGCGCGGTGAGATAATGATGCTGTCGTCACTGGGATCGTAAGCGATGGAGTTCACATGGGCCCAGTTGCGTCCGGCCCCCACCCCAAGGGCATCGCCAAAGGGGGCATCCGGCTCCAGGATCACCTCCTGCCCTTCGGCATCCACATTGCGGCTGATGCACACCGCTGACGCATCCAGGGCGAGGATCAGATCGTCCCGCAAGGGATCCAGGATCTCCGGCAAGGCCCAGACATCCAGCAGGTTGCCGCTCTTATCGACTTCGATAATATGGTCCCGCACCGTATGGACCCGCTGGCCATCTTCGCGCAGGTAGTTACGCTTGGCCACCCGCAGCAGGACCGTTCCCTGGGGGGTTTCCACCGATTCGTGGGAGGCATCCATAAAGCCGCGAGGCAGCTTCTGATCCAGGGCAATGCGCCCCAGCATATCCATCTCGTACCAGTGCTGTCCCTGGACAAAGGTGTAGCTGCCGGTGGCCGTCGGGTTGAGGCCCATCAAGTAGCCCCGACGGTTGACGTCGACGTCTTTGCCGTCATACACCGCGGCCTGATCCAGCCACCAGCGGACCTCCCCCTGGGTATCGATCAGGTAGAGCATGGGCACCGCATCGAACGGCAAGGATCCCCCCGCCGGATTGGCATCCATCAGGCCATCGCTGGCCCCCTTGTTGCCCGTCCAGTGCAGATCGGAGCCCTGGGGCAGCAGAGTATGGCTGTTGATCAGATAGAGGCGATCCTCAAAGCCCGGCGCCACAGTCTTGACCTCGACCTGCTGCATCTCGGAGGTCGAGCGATTGTCCATATAGCGATTGCTGATGGAGCCGGTGCGCACCTCATACTGTTCGGTCACCGCCTCTCCCGCCAACTGGTAGCTGACGGTCACCCGGTTCAAATGGTTGGAATACAGGCCAAACAGGGGAATGCCATCATGGGTGAGCAAACTGCTCGAACCCACAGGGTACTCGATGCTGACACCCTCCTCACCTTTGCCCTGCACCACCACCTGAACATCACTGATCTGTCGGCCCGCCAGCTCGATCACCGCCGTCAACGGGGCATTGCCGTAGGGATCCACCACTACCGCTCCCAGTTTGCCCACCGCCGGGGCGGCCGGCAGACTCACTGCCATGGCGCTGCCCATCCATCCCAACGCCACCGAAGCCGCCACCCGTTTCATCCACATCCTATTGTTCCTTTGCTGTCTTTTGCCCTTGAGCTTATCCAGATAGGACCCTCCGGTTCGCCAATCGTGCCCCGGGAAACCGGGGAAAATGCAAAAGTGGGAGCCAAGGCAAGACCATAATTCACATAAGGAAAAGAGTTTTTCTCCGGAAAGCGGCTCTAACGTCAGCTCCATATTTATCGGGCAGCGGTGGAGGCGCAATGATGTGGGGCCCTTAGAGCCGAGGTGTTGGGTCCTGGGTCCTGGGTTCTAAGGGCGCAGAGACCAAAACCGGAGAGCACTCAACGTGCGTCCGGGAGCGCACAATTCGGAACGAGTATTTAACAGGGCAACTTCAGTGCCTGACAGAGAAAACGCATAAAGGGATCGGCGCCCTGGTAGGCTTCTTCCATCACATCAAGCAGCCCCTCACCCAGCACCTGTTCATCGGTCAAAGGCATTACCCCGATGAAATCCTTGCGCCTGAGATCCTCCAGCATGGGGTTCTCCTTGTCATAGCCCTTGGGGGGACGGATCAAACTGTCTCCCTGCAGTGCGAAACGGCTGCAGAACTCGCCATCATCCCGGGCTGCCAGCCAGCGGAGACTGGACCTATCAATCGCTTCCCGAATCGCCGCCAGCGCCTTGGGATCGGGATGCCAGATCCCCACCCCGATAAAGCAATTTGCCGGCTCGATATGCAGGTAGTAACCGGGGGCATGGACATCCTTGCCCAGATCATGGCGAAACTGGATCCCCACATTGGTCTTGATCGGCGACTTGTCCTTGGAGAAACGAGTATCCCGGTAGGGTCGCATCAGACTGCCGCCGACTTTCTTCGCCTCCGCACGAAAGCGGGGGGCAAACTGTGCCAGGCGAGGCGCAAAGCTTTGGATCAGATCCAGGGCGGGCCTTCGTACCTCCTGTTCATAGCGCTCCTTATTGGCGGCAAACCACACCCGTTCATTATGACTGGCCAGCTCGGTCAGGAAAGCCAAGCTGGTCGGGGAGAAATATCCCATTGATGAACCCATCTCTTCCTCCTCGTTCGTCGTTCTCTGTCTATTCTGGATCTTCGATACCGGATGACTTCCACCATCGCCAACACAGCAAGAACTGATCCCGGTCAAGTCGTTACCCGCCAGCCCCCCCTATAGTCGACAGGGACGGGACTTGTTGATCCAAGGAGGCCAGTATGCCCGCTCAACACACAACACAGATCAGGAACGTCGCCCTGCTCGGTCACACCGGCAGTGGCAAATCCAGTCTAATCGAAGCCCTGCTCTACCAGGCCGAAGCGATACGCCACCGTGGCAGGGTGGACAACGGCACTAACCATGCCGACTTCACCCCGCAAGAGATCCAGCACCACCACAGTTTAGAAGCCTCATTCCTCTCCCTCGACCACCACGACCACCATATCAACCTTATCGACACCCCCGGAATACCCGACTTTTTTGGCCGTGCCCAGATGGTACTGCCCGCGGTAGAGAGTGTCCTGCTGGTGATCAATGCCGGACGGGGGATCGAACAGATCACCCAACGAGCCTTCGAGGATGCCCGCCGCCAGGGTCGCTCGATCCTAATAGTGATCAACCACATCGATGGTAACGAAGCGCTATTGGCTGGCGTGCTGGATCAGATCCAGGTGCAGTTCGGTCATGGATGCCTGCCTCTGAACCTGCCCTCCGCCGACGGCAAAGCCGTGGTCGATTGCTATTTTAAGCCCGATGAAGCGACACCGACCCTGTTTGGTGACGTCAAGAGCAGCCACGATGAACTGATCGACATCGTTGTCGAGCAGGATGAAGCCCTGATGGAGTTGTTCCTGGAACAGGACGAATCTATCGAGCCCGAACAACTGCATGCACCGCTGGAGCAGGCCCTGCGTCAGGGCGAGTTGGTGCCCGTCTGCTTTGCCAGCGCCGAACAGGATATCGGCATCGACCACCTGCTGGAGGTGCTGTGTCAGGTGATGCCGAACCCCACAGAGGCCAACCCTCCTCAATTCGTCAATGGTTTCGGTGATGATGCCAAGCCTGTCGCGATCGGCTCAGAGCCCGATGCCCACCTGCTGGCCCATGTGTTCCGCGTCGCCATCGATCCCTTTATTGGTCGGCTCGGCGTGTTCCGCATCCATCAGGGTCGCATGTTCACCGGGCAAAAGCTGTTTATCGGCGCCGAGCGCAAGCCGGTCAAGGTGAGCCATCTGCTCAAGCTGCAGGGTAAGAAACAGCTGGAGATCCACGAAGCCCTGCCCGGCGATATCGTTGCCCTGGCCAAGCTCGACGGCCTGGAAGTGGGCGCGATCCTGCATGACAATCATGAAGAAGATCACTTCCACATGATTGAACCGACCCTGCCCCAGCCACTGTTTGGCCTGGCCGTTCGGCCGAAGAAGCGGGGTGACGAGCAGAAGCTGGCCGAGGTCCTTCACAAGCTGGTGGCCGAGGATCCCAGCCTGCATATTCACCATGCCAGCGAAGAGAATCAGACCGTACTGCAGGGGCTGGGGGACATGCATGTGCAGATCGCCCTGGAGAAGGCTCAGAAGGTGTTTAACCTGGATATGGACACCCAGAAACCCGCCGTGGCCTACCGGGAGACCATCAGTAGCCAGGGGCGGTTCCGCTATCGCCACAAGAAGCAGACTGGAGGAGCCGGCCAGTTTGGCGAAGTGGAGCTGATGGTAGAGGCCCTTCCCCGGGACAGTGGCTTCGAGTTTGCCTCCAAGGTGGTGGGCGGCGCGATCCCCAGCCAATTTATTCCCGCCGTGGAAAAAGGCGTGCGCGAGGCGATGAACGAGGGCGTCCTGGCGGGCTTCCCGATGCAGGACATTCGAGTGACCGTCCTCGATGGCAAGCACCATCCGGTGGACTCCAAGGAGATCGCCTTCCATATGGCGGGGAAAAAAGCCTTCCTGGAAGCGGTTCAACTGGCCGTCCCGGTGATTCTCGAACCCATCGTCGACATGCATGTCCAGGTCAGTCAGGACAAGGTCGGCGACATCACCGGCGATCTCAGCTCACTACGCGCCATGGTGTGCGGTACCTCAGCCCTGGCGAATCAACAGGTGGAGATCAGTGCCGAAGCTCCCTTGGCGGCCCTGGATGACTACGCCACTCGCCTCAAGGCGATCACCGGTGGTGAAGGCCAGCTGAGCATGGCGTTTTCCCGCTATGACGTGGTGCCAGAGCGGGTCCAGCAGGAGCTGAGCCGCCAATAGCGCTTCACCCCAGCGTCGAGGGGCACATCTGTGCCCCTCGCTTGTCCTTGGCCTCTGCTGCCACTAGGCTTTGGCCACCATATTTCTCCCAGCGAACACCATGAAACCACTCACCTCCAAGTTTGAGCGACTCACCCTGCGACGGCTTCTACTGCCAGCCTTGCTGGCGTGCATCCTCCAACCCGTCTGGGCGGCCGATGCTCTGTTCAAGATCCAGGGGCTGAAGCTCGGGCAGATCAGCGACGCCGAAGGACTCACAGGGATCACCCTGCTGCGTTTCGACGCCGGCGCCGTTGCCTCGGTCGATGTGCGCGGAGCTGCTCCGGGCACTCGAGAGACCGATCTGCTCAAGCCGGAAAACCTGGTCGATCGGGTGCACGCCATTGTCCTGTCCGGCGGCAGCGCCTTTGGCCTGGATGCCATGAGCGGTGTCGCCCATCAGCTGGAGCAGGAAGGGATAGGGTTCGACACCGGCGTCGCCCGGGTGCCCATCGTTACCGGTGCCGTGCTGTTCGACCTCGCGCTGGGGGATCCCAAGTCCCGCCCCGACTTCGCCATGGGGGCCGCCGCGGCTCGGGCCGCCAATCGCCGCCAAGCAGAACAGGGCAATGTCGGCGCTGGCACCGGTGCCAGCGTCGGCAAGATCCGCGGCATGACACACGCCACCAAGAGTGGACTGGGGATCGAGACCCTGGAGCTGGATAATGGCCTGGTGGTGGCCGCCATCGTCGCGGTGAACGCCTGGGGAGACATCTTTGATCGCCAGGGGCAACAGATCGCTGGCACCCGTAACGACGCGGGCGATGCCCTGGTCAATGGTACCGAGTTGATCCGCCAGGGCGCGGCCGCCAGTGGCTTTGTCGGTCGCAACACCACCATCGGGGCCATCATCACCAACGCGACCCTAACCAAGTCTGAGGCACTCAAGATCGCCCAGATGGCCCATGACGGCTATGGCCGCGCCATTCGCCCCGTCCATACCCTTAATGATGGCGACGCCATCTTCGCCGCAGGTACGGGGGAGATAGGGTCGGTCAATATCAACACCCTGGGGGTACTGGCTGCCGAGGTGATGGAGACCGCCATCCACAATGCGATCTGGCAGGCCCGCAGTGCCGGTGGCCTGCCTGCGGCCAGTGATCTGCAACCGCCGGACTACCCCCTCACCAACTGACGACGCGGGCAAAACTGGCTAATGGGGATGTTTCACACCACCAGATAGGCCAAACTAGGCGCAATTCATTGAACAGAAAGACCCTATCGTGAAGCAACATCATGTCGCCCTCTTATGTGGCGGTGGCGACACCGAACATCAGGTGTCCCTCGTCTCCGCCAGTTTTATCGAGCAGCTGCTCAGTCAATATCCGGATCTGCAGATCCGACGGTTTGAACTGGATCATAAAGGTCAGTACCGGGATCAAGATGGTGATCCCTATGAATTGACCCCCCAGCGCCAACTGGTCCGCACCGATGGGGCCCAGATTGCCCCCTGGCCCGTTGACGCCGTGATCCCCTGTATCCACGGTTATCCCGGCGAGACTGGCGATCTTCAATCCTGGTTTGAGTTGATCGACCTGCCCTATCTGGGCTGCGGCAGTGAAGCCAGCAAGCTGTGCATCAACAAGATCAGCAGCAAGCTGTGGTTCACCGCCCTGGGGATCCCCAACACCCCTTATGGCTTTATCACCGACCCGACCCAGGCCGAACCTGCCCACCGGATGCTGGACCAATATGGTGCCCTGTTTATCAAGGCCGCCTGTCAGGGCTCCTCGGTGGGCTGCTACAAGGTCGAGAGTCATGACGCGTTGGACCAGGCCCTGACCGATGCCCTCTCCTACGGCCCCTATGTGCTGGTGGAGCAGGCGCTGATCGCCCGCGAATTGGAACTCGCCGCCTACGAGTTCAACGGCGAGCTGGTGATCACCCCACCCGGTGAGATCCTCACTCCGAACGACGCCTTCTACAGCTACGAGGAAAAGTACGATCAGGACAGTCACACCGAGACGGCAGTGCTGGCCAGAGATCTCAGCCCCAAGCAGATCACCCAGCTGCAGGACTATGCTCGCCGCGCCTTTGTCGGCATGAACCTGCGCCACCTGTCCCGCATCGACTTTTTCCTAACCCAAGATGGTCAAATCTATCTGAACGAGATCAACACCTTCCCAGGAATGACCCCGATCTCCATGTTTCCCAAGATGCAGGCCCACCACGGCCACGATAATGGCGAGTTCTTCTATCATGCCATCAAGGACCTGCTCGGCTAGTCCCCAAAATACACAAAAGGGACCCAGATGGGTCCCTTATTGCCATGTGAGTACTGGCCTCACTTCTTGTTCATCATCGCCTTGAGATCGGCAAAGGGATTGTGGGTCGCCGCTTCGCGCTTGAGATCTTCCCCCGCCTGCACGGTACTGCCGTATTGCGCCGCCTGGGTGTATTTTTCGTGCTCGTTGTCGTGGCAAAACAGGCACAACAGTTCCCAGTTGGAGCCGTCGCTGGGGTTGTTGGTGTGATCGTGATCGATGTGGTGCACCGTCAGCTCGCGCAGATTGGAGTACTGGAACTCACGGGCACAACGGCCACACACCCAGGGAAACAGTTTCAACGCCTTGTCGCGGTATCCCTGCTCCAGGGACGCATAGTTTTTTGGAATAACGGCCATCGAATGGCTCCCATCAGTGAAGATCAAACCGGGTTGGCCGCCAACTATATCAAAGCGCCGAGATCCCGTCAGGTTCTCCCCCTCGACCTGTGGCATTCGCCGCCTGGCATCCAGCCTTCGCAGCGTGCATTACGCCAGCAAGGCGGAACCAAACAGGTGAGGATGCAACAGCAAGAGCGTGGCAAACAGGGCCAGAGTCAACAGCGCCAGCCAGGTTTCATGACGACGACCCAGTCGGCCTGGCCGCAGGCGCGGCCGTACCCCGCGGGACCACTGACGCCAGATGGCGATCAGACTGTAGAAAGCAAAGGCCCCAAACAGCAGGACATCCGCCTGACTGCCATTGGCCAGCAGGTGCGCCACCGCCCAGCAGAGGACAGCCAGGGACATGGGGTGAGCGGTCTGGCGGCTGATCGCCCCACCAAGTTGCGACAGCAGCAGGAGATAACAGGCCACCAGCATCAGCAGGGGCGCCAGGTGTCGAGACCAGAGGGGGGGAGACCAGATCTGAATGTCTGGGGCCCGGGACATGCCCAGCCCCAGCAACACCAGTCCGGCAAGGGCAATCAGGCTGAACAGGGCCCGGTAGGGCCCCTCACCCAAACGTCGCTTGAGCGACTGTGTCATCGGCGTTGCCACCAGGGTATGAGGCACAAAAAACAGCAACAGCCCCAGAGCCAATTCCGTCATTCATGCCTCCTCATCCCGGTGAACCGGGCAGGCAAGGCCGGATCAGAACGGGGATCCGGACTCGGTGATCGCCACTTCCTTTACCTGACCAAATTCCCTGGCCACCGGCCGGATCGCATCAGCTTCTCCCACCATGACAAACTGCAGTTTGTCCTTGGGGAAATGTCTGTCGATCAATGCCCGTGCCTCATCCAAGGTTAGTTCATCCACCTGGGCCTGGAAGCGATTGATCTGTTCGGCATCCATACCGTACAGGTGAAGGGTGGCCACCAGATCGTTAAGCTGCTCCCCGGTTTCAAACCGCCTTGGGTATTGCCCCTTCACATAAGCCTTGGCCGAGTCCAGGGTGGCTTGGTCCAACCCTTGTTGCCAAAGACGCTGATAGGTCTTCAGCGCCAGTGCCATCGCCTCCTGAGTGGTTTCGGTCGCGGTAAAGGTGCTGATGGCAAAACTGCCATGCTGACCCAGAGCCGCAAAGCGAGAGCGGGCTCCGTAAGTGAGTCCCGCATTGACCCGCAGTTCATCATTGAGCCAGGAAGTAAAGCGCCCCCCCAACACCGTATTGATCACCTGCAGCGGCACATAATCCGGGTGGCTGCGTGGCACACCAGCGCCGCCGATCATAAAGGTGGTCTCCCGGGCATCGGCTTTATCCACCAGCAACACCCGGGCCGACTCCGGTGCCATCAAGGGGGCCGTCAGATCCGGCGGCGTCGGGGTATCACCATCACGCCAGGCACCGAAGTGCCGTTCCACCAGGGCCAGCACTTCGTCGCGATCAAAGTCGCCACTTAAGATCAAGGCGCTGTTGCGCGGCTGATACCAGCTGCCATGGAACATTTTGAGATCAAAGGGATCCATCACCGCGATGCTGTCCGCCTCGCCGACACTGATGTTGGCATAGGGGTGTGCCCCGTAGATCAGGCTGTCAAAATAATGCCCTACCACCTGACGTGGACTCTCCTGCTGTCGGGCCAGCATCGCCAGATAGCGATCCCGGGCCTTCTCCACCTCGTCGACGGGAAATGCCGGGTGGATCAACACGTCTGCCATCAAGGGGAGCATGGCCGCCAGATCCTTACGCATAAACTTGGCACTGAGCTGAGTGCCTTCTTTGCCCGCCTGGGCATGGATCCTGGCCCCCAGACTTTCCACCTGCTGTTCCAGGGTGGCTTTGCTCATGCCTTCGGTACCGAGCAGCAACCCCTCGGCAGTCATTGCCGCCATGCCGGGCTCACTGTCGTTCACCGCCCCGGCCCGAACCAGGGCCGTAACACTGATCAGAGGCACCTTATCATTGGGTACCAGGTAGAGGGTCAATCCGTTATCCAGGACTAACCGCTCATAGGTTGGCAACCGGAAGGTCGGCCCCCCCTGGGCTGGCTGAGGGGCAACGAAAGAGGGTGCGTCGGCCTGTAGGTTCGACCCGGCCGCACATCCGCCCAGGGCTACGGCGGCACACAGTGTCATCACTTTTTTCATCAGTCCCGGTCCTCCTCGGCGGCCAGCACACCGACGGTACGCTGAGACTTGATCAGATAGGTTTGCGCCACCCGCTGAATGTCGGCGGCGGTGACCGCACGGTAAGCATCCGGGGTACGGTATAGCTGACGATAATCGCCAAAGAAGATCTCATACTGACCCAGGCCGTCGGACAGGCCGTTAAGGGTCTCCTGGGATTCGTAGAACGCCATCAACTTACGGTTCTTCACTCGTTCCAGTTCCTCCTCGGTTACCGGCGCCCTGGCCAGCTTATTAATCTCGCTGATCATGGCGGCTTCCAGGTTACCGATATCGGCCTCAGGCGAAGCAATGGCATAGAGGTAGAGCAGGTTGGGATCCAGGCTCATGGGCAGATAGCCATCCACCGCCACCGCCAGCTGCATCTCATCCACCAGGGTTCGGCTCAGCCGGGCCCTGTTGCCATCGATCAACAGGGCCAGGGCCAGATCCAGTGCATAGTAGTCACCGGCGTCCGTGGCTGGCACCTTGTAAGCCAGCATCAGGTTGGGGCTGGACACCGAGGGCTTCTCCACATAGACCCGGCGTTCACCGGTCTGCACGGGTTCAACGGTACGCACAGAAGCCGGGGGAGATTGGGCCGGGATCGGGCCAAAGTACTGCTCGGCGTAGGCCTTAACCTGATCAAACACCACGGCGCCACTGATCACCACTACGGCATTATTGGGGGCATAGTAGGTACGGTGAAACTCGGTGAGATCCTCCAAAGTCCAGGCCTGAATGTCGGAGGCATGGCCGATCACCGGCCAGCTATAGGGGTGAGCTCGAAAAGCGCTGCCCTTCACCTCTTCGGACAGCATACGCCAGTTGGAATTCTCCAGTCCGGTGCGTCGCTCCGAGTCCACCACCCCACGCTCGCTCTCAACGATCTCGGGGGCAATGTTGAGGTGGGCGATGCGGTCCGCTTCCAAGCTGAAGATCACCTCCAATGCCGTAGCGGGAAAAAAGTCGGTATAAACGGTCAGATCTTCCGTGGTGTAGGCGTTGTTGGCACCGCCCGCCGCTTCCATGGTGCGATCGAACATCTTGGGCCCATAATGCTTGGAACCATTGAACATCATGTGTTCGAAGAAGTGGGCCAATCCGGTGATCCCCGGGACTTCATTGCGTGAGCCTACCTTCCAGAACAGATACATGTTGGCATTGGGCAGGGTGTCGTCCTCCACCACCATCACCTTCATGCCGTTATCCAGGGTAAAGCTCTGGACCGGATCAACACTGGTGGCCTGCGCCCCAAATGCCAGCGCCAGACCCACTCCGGCCACCGCGGTTCGGATCCCCATCTTATTCTCCCGTTAGTGTTTTATTTCCATAATTCAAAAGCGTATATAACACGCCTTTTCTTAAACTCGGACCCGCACGAATGCCGATAGTTGCATCTCGGCGTTACCGAAGGGGGTGTCCCTGGGGATCGAAAGCGGCGCGCAAACTCGGCGTCACCTCTTGAGGATCCAGTGACAGCACAATTTCGGGAGCCATCCGCCAGATCGCCTCGGCCAACTCAGAGCCCGGAGACGCCCCCAGGTAGGCGTGGTGCAGTAGCGACAGGGCCTCATCAGGATTGGCCTGGGGGATCTCGTCATCAAACAGCGCCAGGGCCAGCTCAAACATGGCCCGGGGCAGGCGGCCATAACGGATCGCCAGCCGGTACAATTGGGCCGCCCGGGTCGGGTCGGCATCCACGCCGTCCCCATCCAGGGTACGCTGGGCGAGATCCGCCAGGGCTTCGGGGTAGTGCTGCTCGGCGGCGACCTGCAGCCAACCGATCGCCTCTTGGGGATCCGCCTCGCCCCCCTCACCGGCAAACAACATGATCGCCAGCTGATACTGGGCATGGGGGTAGCCCGCCTGCGCCCCCTGCCTGGCAAAGTGACGGGCTTGCTCGAGATCAGGCTCTCCTAACAGGCCTTGATAATGCAATACCGCCAGGTTGGCCATCGCCTCGGGGTGATCCTGCTCCGCCGCAGCGATCAGACAACTCAATGCCCGGCCGGGCTGCACCTCATAGCCCTGACTGCCGCTGAGATGAAAATACCCCAGCAGGGCCAATGCATCGGCATTGTTATCAGCCGCAGCGGCCTCGATCAGCTCCAGGGCCGCAGCCCGATCGACCGGACCGGCATAGCCATGCAGGAGGGCCACGCCGTGCTCGAAGCGCGCCCCCGGGTGCCGCTCGGCCGCCTGGGCAAACCAGTGGGCCGCCTGGGCCAGATCCTGCGCCGAGCCCTGAGTGTCCACCGCCTCACTATCGTTAGCCTGGGCAAAGGAGTGTTCCCGCTGACGCCGCATCAGCCCCCGGGATTTCAGGGAGAGTCCCACCAGATATTGGGCCTCGGCGTCGTCCTGCATCACCGCCCGGTAACACAACTCCCGACCCGCCTCGGCATCCACCGGCTCAAACTGCCAATCGGGTACCTGAGTTTGCAGCAATAGGGGGGAGAGATCGGCACAAAGACGGGCAGCATCCTTGACGCATTTGGCCGCCAGCTTCACCAGCTGCTCCGAGGTCAGCCGATATTTTTCCGGATGGGCCCCCTTGTTGCCATCATTGCGCAGCTTGTGCAGTCGGCGGGCCAGGCGCATATCGATCCGTTTGGCCTTCGCCAGCTGCTCGATACGGTCATACAGGTTCTTGCTGCGAAAGGTGATCTCCGCCTGCTCACCGAGTGCCGTGGTCAACCGGTGGGCCACGCTGCGCAGATGCACCAGGGCATAGGTGGGCACATCCAGACAGTAGCTGCGCGCCAGCTGGTAGTCGTCAAACAGGGCGCGGTCATAGCGGCGCACCAGCTCCAGATCATTCATTGAAGGGTCGCATCCGATGCGGCGTGAACATGATTGCCGAGTCTACCAGCTTGCGCTCGCCGTACCAGCCGAGCGGCCAGGATCTGCTGCCGCCGTCGATCCAGCGGGTAACGCCAGGCCAACAGCAGCATGGGCAACAACAGCAGGCAGGGCCAGATCACAAAGCCCAGCTTCAAGCCCCAAATGGCCTCTGGCGAGATCGCCCCCTTGCCGGAAAACCCCAGCCAGGCGGCCAACCCCAGGGCGATGGCACCGCCGATCCCCTGGTTAAACTTGGTGATCAGGGCCTGAAAGGCGAAGAGGATGGCGGCCCGCTCCCGACCGTTCCTCCAGCGGTCATAATCGATGATATCCGCCAGCATGGAGGGCAGGGCCAGGGAGGAGAGGCCCAGGAAGAAACCGAAGCCGGTCATGATGGCGATCATGGGCCCGAGCGACTCCGCTCCCGGCGTCAGGACCAGCACCGCCAGCAGGCAGATGATCATGCCTATTCCGGCTAACGCCCAGGCCCGGTGCTTATCGACGCGCTTGAGCAACTGCAGCCAAAGGGGCATTCCCAGGGCCATCGCCAACGTCATGGGCATGGCGATCTTAGCCACCGAATCCCCATGACCCAGATAGAAACTGGCGTAGATCACGAACAGGGAGGAGACCGCCCCGGTCGCCAGACCAAAGAGGATCTGGGTGAGCAGGAAGTAACGCAACAGGGGGACCGAGCGAAGCACCCCCAGCAGATCGGCCAGGCCAGGGCGTTCATCGCGATGCAGTGGCGGCTCCGCCACCCCGCGCCACATCAAAGCCAGTCCCAGGGGCAGGCTCAGCAGGATAAACAACGCCAGCAGTCGGAACACCTCGGGGGTAAATCCGCTCTGCCCCAGCAGCAGCATTGGGCTGGCCATAAACAGCAGTCCGCCGGCAAAGCCCAGCAGCTGACGCCACAGGACGATGCGACTGCGTTGATGGTAATCGCCGGACAGCTGGGCCGCCATGGCACTGTGGGGGATCTCCACCGCCGTCCAGCCCAGGGTGATCAACAGATACCAGCCCAGCAGGTGGCCCATGCCCGCCTGTGCCGGGGGCTGGAACAGGGGCCAAAGCCCCAACAACACCAACCCCACCCCCAGCGCCATCCAGGGTTTGCGTCGCCCGGTACGGTCCGATAACCAGCCCAACAGGGGATCCGTCAGGCCATCGAAGATCCGGGCCACCAGGGTGGCGGTGGCCAACCCGGCGGCCGTTACGGCCGTGTACTCGAGGTAGAAGGCGGGCAACATCGCCGCCGTGGGCGACATCAGCATGGAAAGGGGCAGGTTAAGCAGACCAAAGAGCAACAACTGCCCCCCGGACACACTCGGATGCTTGCTTGGGTTCATAGACGAGACGTACCGATGACGGCAGAGCCCCATCGGGCTCCACCTTTCAGGGGATCAGCCCTGGGGGGACATCACGCTCTGACCCTCCTGGGTGGCCAGTTGTGCCAGCTCCTTGTCGATCAGGTAGAGGCCCTGTCCATCGCCACCAACCAGCTCGATCTTATCGATGATCCCCTTGAACAGCTTCTCCTCCTCATGCTGCTCGGCCACGTACCACTGCAGGAAGTTAAAGGTGGAGTAATCCTGATTGGTGAAGGCCGCATGGGCCAGTTCGTTGATCTTGCGGGTCACCAGCTGCTCATGGGCATAGGTCTTGGCAAACAGATCCTGGAGATCAGCAAATTCATGATCCGGCGCCTCGATGGCACCGAGCATGGGCAGACCGCCAGCTTCCCCCACATACTGAAACAGGCGACGCATATGGCCCATCTCTTCGTCAGCGTGGGCCAGCATAAATTGGGCAGCCCCTTCGAACCCCTTGTCTTCGCACCAGGCGCTCATCTGCAGATAAAGGTTGGAGGAATAGAACTCGAGGTTGATCTGTTCGTTGAGCTTATCAACCATGGCTTGGGCTAGCATATGGGACTCCTTGTTCTGCCAATGCACTGACGCCATTGTGTCAGATCACAAAGACAAAACCCAACCAACCACAAAAAGTTAACACTTGCTCACTCTGCAACCGGCGAAACCCTGTACAGGAGCACCAGAGGTTGATGACGACGATAGGCAGTAAAAGGTCCGGCAATCGCCTCGGGCACGGGATCGTCGGCCAGATCTCTGGGACAGAAACCCAGATTGAGATAGAAGGCCGTCAACTCAGGCAGGGAGAAACACCAGAGCGGTTCCCTCCCCTCGGCCAGCACGAACTGCATCAGCCGACGAGCCTCCCCCTGCCCCCGGTATGCCTGGGCCACTCGCAGCGCCCGCACCAGCCAGTGGCCGTCCCTGGGGCTCAGGCGCACCGCCGCGACGATCCGTCCCTCCCGACGGATCACTGCCACCCGCTCATCCCTGCGCACCGACTCTTTTTGCCCCTCTTCGGCATAGAAACGACTCGCCAAAGGGGCTTGTTGGGGCGTCAGCCAGCCACACTCACAGCTCACGAGGTCATTGCTGCCTTCACATAGACATCGAAGCGGTTCTTCTTGGTGGCGATCACCATGGTCGGAGCCTGTCCTGCCAGGTCTTCGGCATAGTCAGGTCGCTTCACCACCACCCGCTTTGTCGCCAAGGCCAGGGCCGGTGCCAGCAGGCCATCGGCATCGAGATCAGCACCCACCAGATCCTGGAACACCCGCATCTCCTTTTTCACCTGGGCCGACTTGGCCCGGTGGGGGTACATGGGATCCAGGAACACCACATCCGGCTGCAGCTCGAGCTCGGCCAGGGCCTCGATGCTGTTTCCGGGGAACAGGTGCATGCGTTCACGGATCCAGGGACCGATCTCTGCATCGGCCGACGCCCGGCGCAAACCATCCTCCAGCAGCGCCGCCACCACAGGATGGCGCTCCAGCAGAGTCACCTCACACCCCAGGCTGGCCAAAACAAACGCGTCACGACCCAGTCCGGCCGTCGCATCCACGACCGAGGGGCAGGCACCGCTCTTCAAGCCAACGGCCTTGGCGATGGACTGACCACGGCCGCCACCAAATTTTCGTCGATGAGCCACCGCGCCACCGATCAGATCCACCTCGATGGCGCCCAGCTTAGGCTGGTGTCGATCATACAACCGCAACCTGCCCTGCTCGATGATCAAGCGAAACTGTGCGTCATCATCGTGCTGCAGCGCCCAGCGCCAGGCCAGATCGCTCAGGCAATCAGGGGTGTCGGTATTCGGATCGAGGTAGATGGGAAACATGGCTCTCCGGACGCGTTGGGGGGAATGAGCGGGAGAGTAGTGGAAAGGATCACAACAGACAAGGGCCAGCATGGCTGGCCCTTGTCGAGGGAGGCTAAAGGATCAGGCCGCATCCTCTGCCAGCAGTGGGCTGTCCAACTGCAGATCGCTATGGGCCAGGGCTTCTATGGCACGCTGCTGCCAACCCGCCGCAGGCGCAGGCAAACCAGCGACCTCCAAGATGGCGAGTACGCTTTCCATCATCACCAGATCGTCCCGCAAGGGTTTTGCCGGTGCCAGGGTCTGACGGGACGATTGGAACTGGAAGCCCAGCATCAATGCACGACAGCGCTCCGCCAACAGTTCAACGCCTTCGGGATCCAGGGCCAACTCACCGGCCTCGACGGCCATATTCAGCACGTCCTGCAACACAGTCGTCAGTTCATTGACCGAGCTACGCAGGGCGATCTGACGCTGGTCGGCCGCACGACGCCACAGTTCGGAATAGTTCACCAGCATTTCCAGTTGAGCCATCACCTCATCCTGGATCAACCGGGTCCGCTCGGACAGCAGCAGAACAACCACACGCTCCGCATTGGTCAGCTTCATCTCCTTGACCTGCTGGAACCAGAGCTGACGACGTCCCAGTGCCATCTGCACCAGGGCGGCCATCATATCCTCCTTGCTCAAAAAGTGACCGTACAGGGTACCAACCGAACACTCTGCGACACGGGCGACATCCGCCATACGAAAATCCAGGGCGCCTTTACTGCGGGCCGTGCTCAAGGCTGCCGCCAAGATACGTTGCTCACGCGATTTGAACAGTTCCGACTTGTTCATTTATTTTTATTCCTTTTCTTCTTTTTTTGGAACGCTGGCCAAAACCAGCCCATTACCCTCGATGCTATCAAACCAAAATCATCTTCATTCGACTGAGTTACAGATCACACAAATGGCGGAATAAATCCTTTTTGTACAATCAGTTGCGAGCATATGTGTGACCTAGCAAAAGGGAGAGGAAAGTGGAAGTCGCTAAAATCTGTTTCGTTCACAAGAGATCGCCTGACGACAACGCCTAACAACAGGATCTGTCGCTACCCGGGTTCCGGTTCTGTTGAAGACTTGAGAACCGGCTCACCGACAACCTTGAACGCGCATGGTTCGCACGAGCAAGGCCAGTTCCTGGTGACCAAACGTACAGTGTAAATGTGGCGGCAAGGAGTGGCCCCAGGCACGATCACCCCGCCCGCCAATCCATCTCCCAAGAGACACCCATCTTATCGGCAAAGAATGAAAACAGCGCCGCACCACAGAAGCACGGGCATAAAAAAGCCAGGCCCTTGGGCCTGGCGAGTCATTGCACGATGGCAGGATCAGCCAAGGATCCCACTGTGTCGCAACAGGGCATCCGTGCTGGGCTCCCGGCCACGGAACGCGGTGAACAGGGTCATCGGCTCATCGCTGCCGCCCCGCTCCAGGATCTGCTCGCGGAAGTCCGCCCCGGTCTCGGGATTGAAGATCCCCTCCTCCTCGAAGCGGGAGAAGGCATCGGCGGAGAGCACCTCGGCCCACTTGTAGCTGTAGTAGCCCGCCGCATAGCCGCCGGCGAAGATATGGCTGAAGCCATGCTGGAAACGGTTGAACTCCGGTGCCTTGACCACGGCCACCTGGCTGCGCACCTCGTCCAACATGGACTGCACATTGTCCTGCCCGGCGTACTCCAGGTGCATGCGGAAATCGAACAGGCCAAACTCCAGCTGACGCAGCATCACCATGGCGCTCTGGTAGTTCTTGGCCGCCAGCATCTTATCCAGCATCGCCTTGGGCAAGGGCTCCCCCGTCTCGAAGTGACCGGAGATCTGGGCGAGGGCCTCCTCCTCCCAGCACCAGTTCTCCAGGAACTGGCTTGGCAGCTCCACCGCGTCCCAGGGTACGCCGTTGATCCCGGCCACACCCGCAGCGTCCTCGACGGCCGTCAACATATGATGAATGCCATGGCCAAATTCGTGGAACAGGGTCACCACCTCATCATGGGTAAACAGCGCCGGCTGATCGCCCACCGGTGAGGTGAAGTTGCAGGTCAGGTAGGCCACTGGCTTCTGCAGGCTGCCATCGGCCCGCACCCGGCGGCCCTGACAGTCGTCCATCCAGGCGCCACCCCGCTTGTGCTGACGGGCATAGAGATCCAGATAGAAGCTGCCCCGCACCTCGCCATCGGCCCCGACAATATCGAAGAAACGCACACCGTCGTGCCAGCGGTCAAACTCGGCCCGCTCCGCCACGGTCACGCCAAACAGGCGCTCCACGGTGTAGAACAGCCCGGACAGCACCTTGTCCTCGGGGAAGTAGGGCTTGAGTTGCTCATCGCTGATCTCGTAGAGATCCTGCTTCTGCTTCTCGGCAAAATAGGTCACATCCCAGGCATTGAGTTCATCGTGGCCAAACTTGGCCTTGGCGTAGGCCGCCAGAGTCTTAAACTCCTCACTGCCCTGAGCCTTGGAGGCCAGGGCCAGCTCGTTGAGGAAGCTCACCACCTGATCCGGGGTTTGCGCCATCTTGGTGGCCAGGGATTTATGGGCATAAGTCTCAAAACCCAGCAACTGGGCCAGCTCGTGGCGCAGCGCCAGGATCTCACTCATCAGCGGCCCATTGTCATACTGGCCAGCATGGGGGCCCTGATCGGATGCCCGCGTGCTGAAGGCGGTGTACACCTCCTTGCGCAGCTCGGGATCATCGGCATAGGTCATCACCGCCAGATAGGAGGGAAACTCCAGGGTCAGCAGGTAACCGGACAGCTCCCGCTGCTCGGCGGCCTGCTTGGCGCCGGCCAGGGCATACTCGGGCAGCCCCTTGAGCGCGGCCACATCGCTGATCTGCTTGGTCCAGGCATTGGTGGCATCCAGCAACTGGTTGGAATATTGGCTGGACAGCTCGGACAGACGGCTGACGATCTCGCCATAGCGCTTCTGCTGGGCCTGGGGCAGGCCAATACCGGACAGCTCGAAGTCGCGCAGGGCGTTTTCGATGGTTTTCTTGCGCGGCTGGGACAGCGCGGCGAAACCTTCGCTCTCGGCCAGCTGCTTGTAGGCCTGGTATAACCCCTTGTGCTGACCCAGCCAGGTGCTGTACTCAGACAGCAGAGGCAGGCAGGCATCGTGGGCGGCGCGCAGGGCATCGCTGCTCACCACGGAGTTCATATGGCCCACTGGCGACCAGAGCTTGGACAGGGTGTCTTCCGCCTCGTCGATGGGGGTAACTAAGCTGTCCCAGGTCCAGGGACCGCCAGCCGCCAGGGTGGCCTCCACCGTCTCGCGACAGTGTTGCAACGCCTGCTCAACGGCGGGCTGAACATGTTCGGGTTTGATCTGGGAAAACGCCGGCAGGGCCTGTGGCTCGAGCAGGGGGTTGGTCATATGAGACTCCTAGGTTCCTTGGCAAAGGGCCGACGCAAGGCGCGGCATGCATATCTCAAAGGTGGGGCCCAATCGTGCGAACTTCAAGTGCCTCGAAGACGACGGGCCTGAACTAGGCTTGTGGGATCGCCCCAATGCAACAGGCTCCCTCATGGAAAAACCCAGGATCGCCGCCAACCGTCCCGCCCGAGTCTCCCTGAAAGCCGGCCAGGAGTACTGGTTCTGCCGCTGCGGCCGCTCCGCCAGCCAGCCCTTCTGCGATGGCAGCCACAAGGGGACCGGACTCACCCCGCAATCCTTTACACCGGATAAGGACGGCGAGGCCAGTCTGTGCCTGTGTAAGCAAAGCAACAATCAACCCTATTGCGATGGCAGCCACCGGGGGATCCGACCCCAGGATGTGGGCAAGGCCGCCAATATCAGTGGCGACGCCCCCCAGGCCAGCCCCACCCCGGAGGAGCCCCACGTCGCCTTCATTCATGCCCTGGCCCGGGGCGAGTTCGGTGCCCACGGCCCCATGGTGGCCATGGGGGTACCTCGAGAGCGACTGCCCAGCTGGGACGACATCCAGCTGCTGGCGGCCCAACTGGCCCACCGCCCCCTGCTGGACAATGCGCCGGTGAGCACTGAGCTGGTGATCGGCCCCCGGGCTGCCAAGCCCCTGCGTCTCTCCATGCCGCTGTTCGTTTCGGACATGAGTTTTGGCGCCCTCTCCTCGGAAGCCAAGATCGCCCTGGCCAAGGGGGCCGAACTGGCAGGGACCGGGATCTGCTCCGGCGAAGGGGGGATGCTGTCGACCGAGCAGCAGGCCTGCAGCCACTACTTCTATGAGCTGGCCAGTGCCAAATTCGGTTTTTCTGAAGACAAGCTGCAGCGGGTTCAGGCACTGCACTTCAAGGCGGGCCAGGCGGCCAAGACCGGGGTGGGAGGACACCTGCCGGGCAACAAGGTGACCGAGGCGATCGCCGCCGTACGGGGCCTGGCCCCGGGTCAGGACGCCATCTCACCATCCCGCTTCCTCGATCTGATCACACCGGCAGACTTTCAACGCTGCGCCGATCGGATCCGCGAGCTAACCGGGGGGATCCCCATCGGCTTCAAGCTCTCCGCCAACCATATCGAACAGGATATTCACTTCGCCCTGCTGGCCAGCGCCGATTACCTGATCCTCGATGGCCGCGGGGGCGGCACCGGTGCCGCCCCCCAGATCCTGAGGGATAACATCAGCGTGGCGACCATTCCCGCCCTGGCCCGCGCCCGTCGCTGCCTGGATGATCAAGGAGCCGATGGCGTCACCCTGATCATCACCGGCGGCTTGCGCACCCCGGCAGACTACGTCAAAGCCCTGGCCCTGGGCGCCGACGGCATCGCCATTGCCAATGCCGCGATCCAGGCCCTGGGCTGTGTCGGCGCACGCCTATGCAACACCAACCTGTGCCCGGCGGGGATCGCCACCCAGGATCCCAAGCTGCGTGCCCGACTGGATCCCGATGAGGGAGCCGCCCGGGTTGGCCGCTTTCTTACCGGGGCCAACGAGCTGATGAAGCTGCTGGCCCGGGCCTGCGGTCACGAGCGCCTCGACCAGTTCAGTCTGGCCGATATCACCACCCTGGATCGGGAACTGGCCGCCATGGCGGGGATCCCCTACGCCGGGTTGGCGCCCTGACATTCGGCGAACCTTGTCCCTTAAAACTGCATCACCAGATGGACCCCGGCCCAGGTTTGGTGCCCTTCGATCCCCTCTTCACGCACCACCTGCCGGTGTGCCTCGGTGTGCTCCACCAGACCGACGACCCCCAGGTTTTCGCTGATCTGATAGGCCAGCTCCGCCCCGAACGCCATATGGTTCTGCCCGCTGTGATCCGGGTTGGCATAACCGTAATCCAGCCCGGCAATAACATAAGGGGTCAACGACAGACGCTCCGTCACAGCAAACTCCCGCTGGATCCCAAGCTCCAGGAAACCGCCCTCGGCTTCGGTGCTGTATACGTAATCCACGAACGGCTCAAACCATTCCAGTCCGCCATAGGCCAGCCCTGCCCCCAGTTCATTATCGGACTCACCATCCCGAAAGAACTCCAGCCGGGTATAGCTGCCATAAAGGCTCAGATCGCCCAGCTCGAAGCCGTACTCGACGCCCAGATCCAGTTCGTCATAGTCCACATCCGAGTCCGCCGCGTAACCGTAGGCGGCGCTCAGGACTAGGCCATTGTCGAAAGCCGCAGCCCCGTTGGCCCAGACGATCCCGCCCTTCTCCAGGTTATCCCGACCTTCCGAGATATATTTGCTGTCATAGCCCAGACCCAGTTCAAGATCGGCGGCAAAGGTACCCGCTCCGGTAGCACAGAATGCCAGGGCCAAAAGAGATCGCTTCATCATGTTTCGCTCACAGGTTGCTGAAATGGGCGTCAATCCGCTATTGAGAATAGATTGTATTCGCAATAGCCCGGGCCGTATTGTGACGCGGATCATGGGTCGCCACAATGCCTCCTAGAAAACACGTACCTCTGTCAGGGAGTGGGTCTTGTTAGGGTATTTCACCCACGATGTCGGCAACCTTGCATCCCACATCGACTCGCTTCACCATCACCCGAAGCCCCATGCACTACGACAGGCCGCGCCCGCCCAAGCCGTGGTAAGAGTGCCGTTGCGGTTGATCCTGAGCAACAATCGGGTCAACACAGTAAGTCATAATGAGTCCACGTTTTGCCCCAGCAATGGGCTGTCACGGGCTTAATCGATAAGGGCAATCCCTTGTTTTCGATTGAGCCAGGCCCCAGTTACAGGTACAACTTCGCCATTCCTATCTGCCACCGTATGCGTCATTCACGGCAGAACTGACGTGCGCACATCGCCCACGCATAGAGCTAATCAAAAGGATCATTTTCATGGCACAGCAATTTGACTACATCGTTCTTGGCGCCGGCTCCGGCGGGATCGCCTCCGCCAACCGCGCCGCCATGCGTGGCGCCAAGGTACTGCTGATCGAGGCTCAGCACCTGGGTGGCACCTGTGTGAACGTCGGTTGCGTGCCGAAGAAGGTGATGTGGTTTGGTGCCCAGATCGCCGAGGCCATCAAACTCTATGGGCCGGATTACGGCTTCGATACCACCCTCAATGGCTTCAGCTGGAGCAAGCTGGTCGAAAGCCGTGAAGCCTACATCGAGCGCATTCATGGCGGCTACAACCGTGGCCTGGACAGCAATGGCGTCACCCTGGTCCGTGGTTTCGGTACCTTCGTCGACAGCAAGACCGTCGAGGTCAACGGCGAGCACTTCACCGCCGACAACATCCTCATCGCCGTCGGTGGCCGCCCTACCATCCCGGCCATTCCGGGTGCCGAGCACGGCATCGACTCCAACGGCTTCTTCGCCTTGACCGAACAACCCAAACGCGTCGCCGTGGTGGGCGCCGGCTACATCGCCGTCGAACTGGCGGGTGTACTGCACAGCCTGGGCAGCGAGACCCACCTGCTGGTACGCAAACACGCACCGCTGCGTAACTTTGATCCCATGGTCACCGAGACCCTGGTGGAGCTGATGGCGCAAGAGGGCCCAACCCTGCACACCCACTCCATCCCCAAAGAGGTGGTAAAGGAAGCCGACGGCTCCCTGACCCTGCATCTGGAAAATGGCGAAAGCCTCAACGTCGACAGCCTGATCTGGGCCATCGGCCGCGAGCCGTCCACCGACAAGATCAACATCGAAGCGGCGGGCGTACAAACCAATGAGCGTGGCTTTATCCCCGTCGACGAATACCAGAACACCAATGTGCCTGGGATCTACACCGTGGGTGACATCATGGAGGGCGGCATTGAGCTGACACCTGTGGCGGTCAAAGCCGGACGCGCCCTGTCCGAGCGCCTGTTCGGCGGCCAACCCAATGCCAAGATGGATTACTCCCTGGTGCCCACCGTGGTGTTCAGCCACCCGACCATCGGCACCCTGGGGCTCACCGAGCCGCAAGCCCGCGAGCAGTATGGCGACGACAATGTGAAGGTGTACACCTCCTCCTTTGCCGCCATGTACACCGCGGTCACCGCCCACCGCCAGGCCACCAAGATGAAGCTGGTGTGCGCCGGGCCGGAGGAGAAGATCGTCGGCCTGCACGGCATCGGCCTGGGCATGGATGAGATCCTCCAGGGCTTCGCCGTGGCGGTGAAGATGGGCGCCACCAAGGCCGACTTCGACGCCACCGTTGCCCTGCATCCGACCAGCGCCGAAGAGTTTGTTACCATGAGGTAAGCGGGCTTTCGCCTCGGAGAAAGGGACGGTTTTTACCGTCCCTTTCTCGTTTCTTCTACCTGACTGACAACCGTCAATCATGCTTCAAATCACATTTCAATGACTCTGACCCCTTGAACGCTTCACAGCCAGCAGGCTCGCTCGGCCTATCAGTTCTAGCTCAGCTAACCGACGACTCCCTACCTGATCCCCCCTTTCAATCCAATCATCCCGATCCCCCTCGCATCCAAAACCCGACCGCGATCACAAATTCGCAACACAACCTTCCTCGCAAAGCCCAGACGCCCAGCGAAAAGCAAGCCAAGTCGCTGTTTATATTAACAAAAGCCAGTTGTTAACGGACTGTTTGATCAATATCAATCATCTCTTATTTAGCTCGCCCTAATGGATGACATGCTAAATAAGTGTCCCCTAATCTAAAGGTGAGGAAAAAATATTGAAGTGCTCTTTTGGCACTTCGCCCATCACTCAAAGGGGGACGTGATGAAAACCTTAGCCAAAACCACCCTGGCTGTTGCACTGGTGGCCTTCGCCACCGGCGCCTTGGCCGTCGACGGCGGCAACCCGAAAAAGGGTCGCCATCTCTACAAGAAACACTGCAAAGCCTGCCACAGCGAAGCGACCATGGAACTCACGCCCATGTCCAAGACCATGGCCCAGTGGGACCGCTTCTTTCAGCGCGATCAGCACAAGAAGCAACCCGAGGTGTTCGAACAGTTGAACGACAAGGTTCTGCTCGACATCAACCAGTTTCTCTATGACCACGCGGCCGATTCCGATCAGCCTGCCACCTGTGGTTAGACCCTGATCTGGACCAAGGAGTGTCCCATGAAAACCCTGACAGCCACCCTGGTATCCCTGGCGCTTGCCGGGATCACCGCACCTGTCCTGGCCAATAGCCCATCCCAGGACGATCTCAAGCTACGCATCGATGAACTGACCGAAGAGCTGGAATACCTCTCCAGCCGAGTGGATAAAGCAGAGCGCCATGCCGCCACGGACCGGGTACAGTTTACCGGTGATCTGCGGGTTCGTGCCCACAGCCTGCACTACCAGGACGTCACCTGGAATCCCGCCATGCTGGTGGACTTCAACGACTTTGGTGCCAAGGCGATGTCCGGCGCCTTTGGCGATCCCCAGAGCCCAGACTCACCTCTTGGCCAGATGATGGCCGCCAATCCGGCCCTGGCCCAGGCCTTTATGAGCGGCCAGCTGCAGGGAGTGATGCCTTATGTGCTGGCCCCCAAGCAGACCTATGATCTCAACAACGACATCCTCTACACCACCCGGCTGCGGCTGAACCTCAAGGCCAAGGTGTGGGACAACGTCGACTTTGCCGGTCGCCTCACCATGTTCAAAAACTGGGGCGACAGCACAGGTGTCCAGGTGTTTGACTCCTGGCGCAGCTTCACCATGGACGGCACCAATGGCGGTAACCCCAGCGGTGACTGGCTAAGGGTCGAACGGGCCTACTTCGACTGGAGAGACATAGGTGGCTCCCACTTCTACCTCTCCATCGGCCGGCGTCCCTCCAGCTATGGCCCTCCGAGCCACTTCCGGGAGAACGAGCTGCGCGGCGGCACCCCATCCGGTCACCTGGTCAACTTTAACTTCGATGGCGTAACTCTGGGCTACAAGCTGGGTGAAGTAACCGGGATCGACGGCCAGGTGGTGCGCTTCTGCTATGGCCAGGGCTATGAGTCCCAGTGGGGCAACGGTGAACTGTTTGGTGACATTGTCACCGACGACACCCAGCTGGGCGGCTTCAACATCGATCTGCTCAACGACGGCAACCATTTTGTGCAGATGACCCTGTTCGGCGCCAAGGACATCAACGACGGCTTCAAAGGGGTGATGGCCTTCCCGACTCAGCTGGCGGGGATCTTCGCCCCCACCATGTATCAGGACATGCAGAAGTTTGAGGACTTCAACTTCGTCACCCGGGTTCAACCCTCCAGTGTGATCGGCGACATGTATCTGGGTGGCCTGGGTTACCAGTATGAGAGTGACGATGGTTGGGTTGGCTTTGCCTCGCTCGGCTGGACCCGTACCGAATCCAACGGCAACGCCGGCCTGTTTGGCGGCATGATGAGTGATGCCCGTTTCGAAGCGGCCCTCAATGCCGACGGCAGCGAGATCATCATGGTGCCGGTGGCCGCCCAGGATCCGGGCGATCACAACGGCTACGGTGCCTACGTAGGAGTGCAGATCCCCGCACCGGGCGGCAAGTTCGGACTGGAGTACAACTACGGCTCCAAGTATTGGACCCCCTTCACCCAGGCCCAGGACGATCCCATCGGCAGCAAACTGGCCACCCGCGGGCATGTCGGTGAGGCCTACTACATCTTCGACGTAAACCCCAAGATGTTCATCAAGGTCGCCGGCCTTTACTACGACTATGAGTACAGCGGCAGTGGCTCTCCGGTGGGGGCGCCCCAGAGTGTGGATGAGATCCTCTCTGGTACTGCCTACTCCATGCTGCCAGTGATCGATACCGCCTATGATCTCAACGCCTCATTGACCGTGCGGTTCTAGAGGCCCAGCGCCGGGGTGCAAGCCCCGGCTTTCGATTACAAGATCAGGAGGATCATCATGAGAACCGCCATTACCTTAGGCATCGGCTGGCTCTGGTTGCTGGCCACTGCGCCGCTGGCCATCGCCAACCCCCATGCCGACTTTATTCAGGGCCCCATCGACAGTGGTCCGGAGGCCACAGCCCAATGCATCGAGTGTCATGAAGACCACGCCAAGGACTTTATGAAAACCTCCCACTGGACCTGGTCGCTACCTCAGGAGCTACCGGGCCGCACCGTGGATCGGGGTAAGAAAAACGTCATCAACAACTTCTGCGTCTCCATCACTTCCAACGAAGCACGCTGCACCAGCTGCCACGCCGGTTACGGCTGGGAAGACGACAGCTTCGACTTCACCGATATGACCAAGGTGGACTGCCTGGTATGCCACGACACCACGGGAACCTACGCCAAGGAGGGAGCCGGTGCCGGCCACCCCATGGAGAAGGTCAACCTGCTGAGGGTCGCCCAGAACGTTGGCGCCCCGGTGCGGGATAACTGCGGCACCTGCCACTTCTACGGTGGCGGCGGTGACGGCGTGAAGCACGGGGATCTGGACTCCAGCATGGGCTATCCGGACCGTGCCACCGATGTGCATATGGACGTCGATGGTCTGGATCTGCAGTGCCAGGCCTGCCACCAGGCGCCCGACCACAACATCGCTGGCCAGGCCATGGGCGTTTCCCCCGGCGGTCAGAACCACTTCGACTGTGCCGAGTGCCACAGCGCCGCGCCCCACGACAACGCCAAGCTGGACAAGCACGTAGCCAGTGTCGCCTGCCAGACCTGCCACATCCCCAGCTTCGCCAAGAACGAGCCCACCAAGCTCAGCTGGGACTGGTCCACCGCCGGCGCCGATCGGGAAGAGACCCTGGACCAGTATGGCAAGCATGATTACCTGAAGAAGAAAGGCGATTTTGTCTGGGGTAAGAATGTGGTACCGGAGTACGCCTGGTACAACGGCTTTGGCGACGCCTACTCCGTGGGTGACAAGATGGATCCCGATGGCGTGACCAAGCTGGCCTACCCGCTGGGGGACATCACAGATCCCAAAGCCAAGATCTACCCCTTCAAGGTCCATCGCGGCAAGCAGATCTACGACGCCAAGCAGCGAGTGTTCATTACTCCGAAAACCTTTGGTGACGGGGGCTACTGGAAGACCTTTGACTGGGACCAGGCGGCTCGCCTCGGCATGGCGGCCAACCCTGAGCTGAAGCGTCTGGGGCTCCAGTACAGCGGTGAGCACAGCTTTGCCGAAACCGAGATGTGGTGGCGCATCAACCATATGGTGGCGCCGAAAGAGGATGCCCTGGGCTGCATGGATTGCCACGGCAAAGGACAACGCCTCGATTGGCAGGCCCTGGGTTATCAGGGCGATCCGATGAAAACCGGGGCCCGCCAGCTCAAACCGGACTGATTCTCCGTCCCCTACGGAGTTGGGATGGCCTCGGCCATCCCTTTTTTTGTCTGAGACTTTTACAAAACTGACACTCAGACAAAATGCCCACCGGCTCTAATACGCCACCGTTCACAATGTAACCATAAGTAAATACAGCTTTTTCCACGATCCAGTCGGTTGTTTTTCTACCTCTCGCACACCTATTGTTACCGGCGCGCAACACCACAAGCACATAAAAACAAAGAAACTCTTTATCCCTGAGAAAGGAGAATAAACGTGAGACGACGACATCTCGCCCTGGCTGCCATGATGGCGGCACTAACCCCGGGTGGCGCTGCCCTGGCCGCCCCCAACATCCTGGTCCTGAGCATGGATGATGCCAACCAGGAGCACTTTGGCGCCTTCGGTAATCCATTACAGCCCAGCCCCACCCCAACCCTGGATCAGCTGGCCTCAGAGGGGATGATCTTCACCCAGGCCCATACGGTATCCGCCAACTGCGTACCATCACGAAACGCCACCCTGACCGGCATGTACCCACACCAAAGCGGCGTAGAAGGCTTCCGCCAGATCTGGCGTTCACGGGCAACGCCTGTTCCAGCCACTCTCAAAGAGGTCGGTTACTTGACCGGGATCCTGGGCAAAGACGCCCACTCCACTCCCTATGTGCCCTACCCCTGGGATCTGCTGGGCGAGGAGTCGCTGTCAAAAGATCCCCAGTCCGTCTACGACTGGGCCCTGGCGGCCTTCAACCAGGCCAAAGATCAGAACCAGCCCTTCTACTACCAGATCAACACCCATGATCCCCATCGCCAGTTCTGGGGACTGACACCCGACCTGATCGAAAAGCCAACCCAGACCCCCATGCCCTCCTATGTCTACGGCTACGATGACGTCACCCTTCCTCCGAGCCTGCCGGACCTCCATGAGGTCCGGCTCGAGGTGCAGTACTACACCTCCACCCTGCGCCGGGGTGACGATTTCATTCGGCATATGCTCAAGGCCCTCGACGACAGTGGCCTGGCTGAAGAGACCATAGTGGTGTTCTATGCCGACCATGGCTGGGCCTTCCCCTTTGCCAAGTCCAACCTCTGGAACGCCTCGACCCGCACTCCCCTGATCATCCGCTGGCCCGGTGTGATCGAGCCGGGCAGCGTCAATGATCAAGATCTGGTCTCCATGGTGGATCTGGTCCCAACCCTGCTCGATGCCGTCGGGGTGGAGAGCGGTGAGCAACTGCCCGGCACCTCTTACCTGGCCCTGCTGCAGGGCCAGCAGGATGGCGCCGATCGCTCCCGGGTCTACACCACCTACTATGAAAACTCCGGCGGCCATCGTCGCCCCATGCGTGCCGTGGTCAGTGCCAACCATCACTACATCTTCAATCCCTGGTCCAACGGCAGCACAGTGATGGCCTCCACCACCCAGGGCACCGCCTCCTTTGAAGCCATGGCGGCAGCCGGGGCCACCGATCCCGCCATCCAGCAACGGGTGGATCTCTATAACCACAGGGTGGTGGAGGAGCTCTATGTGGCCGCCTCCGATCCCCACCAGCTGGACAACCGGATCACCGATCCCAGCCTGGCTGGGATCCGTCAGGGCCTGCAGGCGGACCTGCTCAACTGGATGGTTGAGACCCATGATCCCGCCCTCTCTGCCTTCCTGGTGCGCGACAATCCGGCAGCTCTGGATAACTGGATCGGCCTGCAACAGCAGGAGTCCGACAAGCGCAAATCCTACGAACAGCTCAAGCGCAACTATGAAGTGCCCGCGCCCATCTTCTTCCTGAGCAACGACTACTACAACCTTCGTGCCGGTGACAGCCTGACCCTCAGCGCCGACGACGGCGTGCTGGCCAATGACTTCTTCGCCTACGATCAGCAGGGACTCAGCGCTCGGTTGATCCAGGGCCCGCAAAAAGGAACCCTTCAGCTGGCCAGTGATGGCAGTCTGCAGTACCAGGCGAACCCGGGAGCGACCGGTACAGATACGGTGATCTACCAGGCCGACACCCTCACCGGCGGTCAGTCGGACCAGGCCAGGATCACCTTCACTCTGGTGGGTGACGACAAGGCTGCCACCCTGGCCTCGGACACCTTTGAACAAGCCCAGCTGCAGGGCTGGAACAACAGTACCGGTGGCACTCTGGAACTGCACTCTGCGGCCGCCTTTACCGGAGAGCAGGGAGCCCGCATCAAGCGGGGTGCCAACATGAGCCGCAGCTTCAGCACCCTGGGTCACAAGGGGATCACCCTCCAGTATGCCCGCCGAACATCCGGCCTGACCGGCGACGTGGCCTTCAGCGTGGAGTGGTCTCTGGACGGCACCGTCTGGCAAAACCTGGAAACCACCCAGGAAACCGACTGGCAGATCATGGATATGGAACTGCCCGCCGCCGCCGACGATCAGGACACCCTGTGGATCCGCTTTGCCACCAACGGCACCCTCAACGCCGAACGCGCCGAGATCGACAATGTCTCGCTGCAGGGAAGCCCCCTGTCTGTCGACAATCAGCCGCCAGCCTTTGTGGTGGATCCCATCGCCCTGGCCGACGCAGTCCAAGGACAGGCCTACAGTGCCAGCCTGAGCGGCTTCGCCAGTGATCCGGACCTGACGGATATCCTCAGCTTTGAGCTGATCGACGGTCCTACCTGGCTTGCTCTGAGTTCAGACGGCATTCTGTCCGGCACCCCGGAGTTGACCGGAGTCGTCAACGCCACCGTCAAGGTGAGTGATCCCGCCGGCGCCTTCGATACCGCCCCCCTGGTGTTCACCGTTGCTGCGGCTGAGCCAACCCAGCCTCTATTCTTCGATGATGTGGAAACGGGCACCCTAGATCCTCTCTGGAGCAATACCGGAACGGGCGTGATCGAGCCTGCCACCGCCGCCAGCCATGACGGTCAAGGTGTGGGGATCCGGATCAAGAGGGGCGCGACCCTGAGCCTGCAACTGGACACCCAGGGACACTCGGGTCTCAGCCTCAGCTACGATCGCCAGGTCGTCGGCCTGATCGCAGAGGAGCAGCTGACCGTTCGCTGGTCCGACGATGGCAGCAACTGGACCGTGCTGGAGCAGACCCAGGACCCCAACTGGGCTAACCAGCGCTATACCCTGCCAGCGATGGCCACCCTGCATCTGGAGTTTGATCTGCAATCGGACCGCCTGGCGGAAAAGGCGCATATCGATAATGTCCTGATCCGGCCAAACTGAGGCCACAGGAAGGACGGGCTCGCCCCGTCCTTCCTCCATCATCGACCCTCCCCACAACACGCCTCAGCCCGGTACACCACCGGCTCAAAAACCGCCCCCCCGGGAAACCCGCCTGCCCACTCCGCTCTGCTCAAGCCATAACACCGCCTCTTGACGAAGACGGGGGCCAAAGCCGTTAGAGTTCACTAAGATGATGACAAACGGACACGGAAGCGCACTATGACCCAAGATCGATACATCCTTGCCCTGGATCAAGGCACCACCTCCAGCCGCGCCCTGTTGTTTGATCGCGACGGACAGATCGTTGGCAGTGCACAGCGAGAGTTCACCCAGCACTATCCACAATCGGGCTGGGTTGAACACGATCCCATGGAGATCTGGGCCAGCCAGCGTGCCACTCTCACCGAAGTCCTGGCTCGCTGCCAAGTCAAACACGAGCAGGTCGCCGCCATCGGCATCACCAACCAGAGGGAAACCACGGTGATCTGGGATGCCAATACCGGCGCGCCAATCCACAATGCCATTGTCTGGCAGTGTCGCCGTACCACGGAGCTGTGCCAGCGTCTCAAAGCCCAGGGGCTGGAGCAGCACGTCCGTGACACCACAGGCCTGGTGCTCGATCCCTACTTCTCCGGCACCAAGATCGCCTGGCTATTGGATAACGTTCCCGGCGCCCGAGAACGTGCCGAGCGAGGCGAGTTGCGCTTTGGCACCATAGATAGCTGGCTCCTCTGGAACCTGACCGGTGGGACGGTTCATGCCACGGATCGCACGAACGCCAGCCGCACCCTGCTGTACGACATCCATCGCCACCGCTGGGATCCCGTGATGCAGGATGCGCTGGGGATCCCCGCCAGCCTGCTGCCTGAGGTACGCAGCAGCCAAGAACTCTTTGGCTATGCCCGCATCGGCCAGGCGCAGATCCCTATCGCCGGGATCGCCGGGGATCAACAGGCTGCCCTGTTTGGTCAACTCTGTACCGAGGCAGGCCAGGCGAAAAACACCTATGGCACAGGCTGTTTTATGTTGATGCACACCGGCCAGAATCCGGTGCACTCCCAACACGGGCTACTCACAACCCTTGCCTGCAGCGCACCGGGGGAATCGGCCTATGCCCTGGAGGGCTCTGTCTTCATGGGGGGAGCCTGCATCCAGTGGCTGCGGGACGAACTGGGCCTGATCCGTGATGCCGCAGAGACCCAGGCCATGGCCCAAGCCGTCCCGGACAGCGCCGGGGCCTATCTGGTACCCGCCTTTACCGGCCTGGGAGCGCCCTACTGGGATCCCCATGCCCGGGGTGCCCTGGTTGGGCTGACCCGGGGCTGTAACCGCAACCACATTGTTCGTGCAGCCCTGGAAGCGATCGCTTACCAGAGCAAGGATCTGCTCGAGGCCATGCAACGTGATGCCGACACGCCATTAAGCGAGCTCAAAGTGGATGGGGGCGCGGTGGCTAATGACTTTCTGATGCAGTTCCAGGCCGATATGCTCAATATTGCTGTCTTGCGGCCTGTTAACCGGGAAACCACGGCGGCGGGTGCGGCCTACCTGGCTGGATTGAGCACGGGCTTTTGGCTCGACCAGTCCGCTTTGGCCAAAATCTGCCAGGCCGGCCAGCGTTTTGAACCGGCGATAACGGCGCAGCAACGTCAACACCGCTATCGAGGCTGGCAACGCGCCGTGGCCCAATGTCGCCATGAGATGCCACCAAAGGAAAATGAATAATCCAACCTTGGGTTACAGCCCGGACAAGGGAATAAAAAATACCGTTCACAATCCCGATCCGGCCCACACTTTTGATGCTGTTTTCGCTCATTAGTGCGACATTTTCGCCATCGGGGGCTCTAATAGCCGCATTATCGAACAGGGATCCCCTCCATGGCCATACATCACTGCCCCGCTCACCGGCTCCACCTTTGGGCACGCCCAACGGTGCTCGCCCTGTGTTGCGTCGGTGCCTGGTTCCAGCTGGTGCCCCTGCTGGCGATCGGCCTTCTCTCCTGGGTACTGCTGACCTGGCACGTCTTTGCTGGCGGCCAAAGTCAGTCCCTGCTGCTGGAGACCGAACGGGAGATCATCGCGCTACAAAGCCGCTTTGAGCGCCTGGCTCTCTTCGTCATCGGGATCCTTGTTATCATGTTGCTGTTGCACCTGTTGTGGATGCATCAACTGCGTCTGGCCATGGTACTGCTCTTCACCTCCAGCCTAATTAAGCTGGTCTGGAACGTGATCCATATGGGCCGTCCCGGACTCCCCGCATGCCTTACCACACTCGCCGGTGCCGCCAGCCTGCTCTATATTGTGGCCGCCTAAGTTCACAAGCTGGCCGTCCCGACTTGACACAAGTCACGTCAGACTCTTACTTTCAGCCAGTTAAGTCTATTTCCCTAAAGGTGGTTTATCCGGTGACGGACATCACGCTAACGGCCGCCCTGGCACGACTCCAGTTTAGGCTCGATGCCCTGGACCCAAGTGCACTGGGCGCCCGTTGCATTCAACTGTGTGAACCTGTGACTCCCCCGCCGCTGATCGCCTGGCTGGCGGCTCAAACACAGCACCCCAAGATCTATTGGCGTGGGCGCCGTGAGGGTGAAGAGATCGTGGCTCTTGGGGCGGCTCAGGATCACCACCTGGGCACCCTGCCCGACGCCGAAACCCTGGATCGCCTCTACCACGACTTTCTGCGAACGGATGAAGAGCAGTCCTTGCGCCTATACGGCGGCCTGGCGTTCGATCCTAAGCAACCGGCATGGGAGGGCTTCGGCCAAGCCCGCTTCGTTTTGCCACGCCTGGAGATCCGCCGCCAAGGCCAGCACGCCCAGCTATGCCTCAATCTCTCAGGCCTGACGCGGGACTGGCCTCTGGAACTGCAAGCGGCCCGCAGCACCCTGGCCAATATCGTACCCGCCCGGCCTCTGCCACCACTGGGCCCCGCCCATATCCTGTCGCGGCACGATACGCCTCAGCGCTCTCGCTGGCAGGAATTGGTAACCCAGGTGATCCATCCCAGCTTCAATGCCGACACCCCCAAGGTGGTGCTGGCCAGGGAGACCCGGCTGCGCACCAGTGCCCTGCCTAATCCCTGGACTGTACTGCACGCCTGGCAACTGCTTAACCCCGGCAGTTATCAATATGGCTTCCAGTTTGAACCCGAGCAGACCTTCCTCAGTTGCTCTCCGGAACGCCTTTATCAGCGGCAGGGACGAGAGTTGTCGACGGAAGCCCTGGCAGGTACCACGACACGTGGTTTTACCGAAGCGGAAGATCTGGCCCTGGCGAATGCCCTGCTCAATGACAGCAAGAACAGCCATGAAAATCAGCTGGTACGTGAGCACATAGAGCAGCAATTAAGCCCTCTGGCTGACTATGTTGGCGTCGAGGAATCCCCCAGCATCCTGAAACTTAACCACATTCAGCATCTGCACCGGGGGATCCGGGCGGAGCTTAAAGCCGGGGTCAACGATCTGCAGTTGCTCCAAGCCCTGCACCCAACACCAGCGGTCGGTGGGCTGCCACGAGATCCCGCCATGAGCTTTATCCGCCAGCGGGAGGGCTTCAACCGAGGCTGGTATGCGGGGGCTTGCGGCTATCTGGGCAGTCAGGATTCGGAATTCTCCGTCGCCATACGCAGCGCCCTGTTCAACCGGGATCAGATCACTCTGTTTGCCGGTGCCGGGATCGTCGCCGACTCTGAGGCCGACTCGGAATGGCAGGAGCTCAACAACAAACTCACCACAGTACTGGGGATCCTCAACGGTCTATGAGCGTCAAATTATGAATCACTGCGCCGATCTGAATCTGTTATGGGCCCGCTTGCTGCTCGAGGAGCTGCACCGGCTCGGTGTGCGCCACCTCTGCCTGGCTCCCGGTTCCCGCTCAACGCCGTTAACGCTGGCGGCGGCGGATCATGATGGCTTTTCCCGTCACACCCATTTTGATGAACGGGGCCTGGGGTTTGCCGCCCTGGGACTGGCCAAGGCCAGCCACAGTCCGGTGGCGATCATCACCACCTCGGGAACGGCAGTGGCCAACCTCTACCCAGCCGTGATCGAGGCATATCAGACCCGAGTTCCCTTGCTCGTCCTGTCCGGCGACCGACCGCCAGAGCTGATCGACTGTGGCGCTAACCAGGCGATCATCCAACCGGCGATCTTCGCCGACTATGCTCGCCGCCTGGATCTGCCCGCCGCCGATCTCAATCTGCCGCCCCAGGCCCTACTCAGCCAGATTGACCATGCCCTGACCGATCTCGACCGGCCTCTGCACATCAACTGCATGTACCGCGAACCCCTCTATCCCGATGCCAAGCGCAGTGACTTTTCTACTTATCTGGCGCCGCTGGAAGCGTGGCGAGGCAGTAAAGAGCCCTGGGTCCAGGCCCCCACCCAGAGTCACTCCGCCCTGCCCAGCCCGGCCCAGTGTGCCGAGTTTGCCCAGGCCAAAGGCGTCATCGTGGCGGGCAGCCTGAGTCCGGATCAGGATCCGGCTCAGCTCCTGATCCTCTCCCGCCTGCTGGGCTGGCCTCTGCTGGCCGACAGCCAGAGCCAGCTACGCCAACGTGATGGCGTGATCCACCATATCGATCAGCTCTGGCACTGCCCTAAGTCCAAAGCCTTACTCGGCGAGGCTGAGCACCTGCTGCTGGTAGGCAGTCGAATACTGTCCAAACGCCTGCTTGACTACATCGGCCAGCACCCCTGGCAGCGCTTCTGGCATTACCTGCCCCAGCGCGCCAACCTGGATCCCAGCCATCGTCAGAAATGCAGTTTTGTTGGCAGTCTCGGCTTGCTGCCCACCCTGCCCTGGGGAACGGCGACGCACCATAACTGGGCTGCGGCACTGTTCGAGCAAAACCAAACTCTGGAAGCCACATTGGCTCAGTTCGAGCACGGCCCCCTCACCGAACTGTCCGCCGCACGTACCCTGTCGGCACAACTGCCACAAGGTAGCCAGTTATTTATCGGTAACAGCCTGCCTATCCGTCTCTACGACATGCTGGCCAAGCCGAATGCCCATGCCCCAACCATCTGGACCAACCGGGGCGCCTCCGGGATCGATGGCCTGCTGGCCACCGCCTGCGGCGTGGCCCTGGCCACCACCGCCCCGACCGTGCTGAGCATTGGCGATCTCTCTCTGCTGCATGATCTCAACTCCCTGGCCCTGGCGCGCAGCCTGCAAACCCCCTTGGTGATCCTGGCCATCAATAACGATGGCGGCAGCATTTTCAATCTGCTCCCGGTGCCAAATGAAACCCTGCGACAGGACTACTACCGACTGGGTCATGGCCTCACCTTTGCAGGCGCCGCCGCCCAGTTTGAACTGCCCTACCACAGGCCAGACACTCTGGACGCCTTTAGCCAGGCCCTGGAGCAAAGCCTGGGCCACAGAGGGGCCAGCGTGATTGAGGTCATGGTGCCACCGGAGGAGTCTGCCAAGTTGATCATCCAGCTGGCCGAGCAGATCCAGCATGGCACGGCCTGACACACGGCTTCATGTCACCCAATGGGGAGATCCGGCCAAACCGGCACTGGTGCTGCTGCATGGCTTTCTCGGCAGTGCCGAGGATTGGCAGGGCTGTGCGTCCGCTCTCGGCGCACGCTTCCACTGCCATGCCATTGATCTGCCCGGTCATGGCCACAGCCACGGGATCTGCCTGAGCCAAACGCCGGGGTTCGAAGAAGTGGTCGAGCTCCTGCAGGGCACCTTGGCCCAACTGGGATCCTTCCACCTGCTTGGCTATTCCCTCGGTGGACGGATCGCCCTCCACCTGGCCCAGCACCTTAGGCGAGAAGCCCCGGAACGTCTGCTTAGCCTGACGCTGGAGTCCACCCATCCCGGCCTCACCGACGAGAAGGCTCGCCGCGAACGCCTGGCCGCCGACAACCGCTGGCATCAACGGATGCAAACCGGCCCTCTCACCGAGTTTCTGGATTGCTGGTACCGCCAGGGCGTCTTTGCCGATCTGGATGAGGAGCAACGCCACGCGATGATCACCGCGCGCACCGGCAATGATCCCATCGCCCTGTCGGCCCTCTATCTGGGCACCAGCCTGGGTCACCAGAAGGATCTGCGCGACATGGCAGACTTCCCCATCGTGCTGCTGACCGGCGAGCGGGACCGCAAGTTCACCCTGCTCGCCCAGGCCTGGGCTCAGTGCTCCCCCGCGCTCAACCATTCGGTGATCGCCCATGCCGGTCACAATATCCACGCTACGGTGCCGGAGGCCTTTGCGGCGGAGGTGATCCGGAAGGTTTTCGGCTGATTTATTGCTACACTGCGCGCAAAGGAACAACCGAGTCCGAACCTTCATGCAACCCAGCGCCCTGTTTCAATACCGACTGCCACTCGATACCCCGATCCAGTTTTCCGGCCAGACTCTGTCCCACCGGGAGGGCCTGTTGGTCAAGTTTGAGCAGGGGAACCGTAGCCATTATGGCGACTGCTGCCCCCTGCCCGGCTTTTCCCACGACACCCTACGCCAGAATCGCGACGCCCTCTTGACCTATTGTCATGGCAAGCACGCCGAGGTCGCCCTACCAGCAGCAGCTCGGTTCGCCCTGGACTGTGGCCGTTGGCATCAAACGGCGCATCGTAGCCTGCCATCGAGCCAGATCCCCCTATTGGCAGGCACACGGGAAGCCATCCTCGACCAGATCACCACCTTGCCTCAAGGCCCCGGAACCGCCAAGCTCAAGGTCGCCCGCGCACCGGTGGAGCAGGAGATCAGCCTCATCCATGAGATCCTGGCCAAACGGCCCAAGTTCCGTCTACGCCTCGATGCCAACCGAGGCTGGAGCTTCGAACAGGCCGCCACCTTTGCCGCCAGCGTGCCCCTGGCCGCCATCGACTATGTCGAAGAGCCCTGCGCCACGCTGGCTGACACCCTGAGGCTCTATAAACAGCACCGCCTGCCCCTGGCGTTGGATGAAACCACCCAGGCACAGGACTACCAATACGAAACGTTAGAGGGTGTTCGAGCACTGGTGCTTAAGCCCACGGTCATTGGGGGACTCGATAGACTGCAGGCCATCATAGACGCCGCCCACCATGACGGCGTGCGCTGCATCCTCTCCTCCAGCTTTGAGAGCAACCTGGGATTAGCCAACCTGGCCAGCCTGGCGCAAGAGCTGACGCCACAGGAACCCCCGGGGCTGGATACGCTTCAAGCCACCGGGGCCGACCTGTGCCAACCCAATATTTGGGGCATATCGAGGCCCCTAATCCCCGAATCCGAACTGGAGCGTCTGTTTTGACCCTGATCACCTGCCCCCTGCACACCGCCGCCCGTCGCTTCGGTGAAGCCATCGCCATCGACGGCCAGGGCCATCGGTTGAGCTACATCGAGCTGGACGGGCGTGTCAGCGCCCTGGCTGATGCGCTAAGCTCCCAGGGTGTCGAGCCTGGCCACCATATCGGTTTTATCGGCGGCAACCGCCTGGAGGCGATAGAGTTGCTTTATGCCGCCATGCGGATCGGTGCCGTCTTCGTTCCCCTGTCCCCACGCTTCCCCACCGAACAGGCACAACGACTGATCGATGAGCTGGATGTGCAATGGTTGTGGCAGGAGGGCGATCTGGCGAGCAGCGCCAAACCGCTCACTGTCGACTCCGGCTACGCAGAAAAGCTTTGGCGCTTCGATGCCTGTCAGGGCGTCAGCCTGATCCTCACCTCAGGTTCCAGTGGCGAGCCAAAGGCCGCCATGCACAACACCTTGAACCATCTCGCGGCAGGTGAGGGCAGCCAGGACCAGACGCCCCTAGAGCGGGGCGATCGTTGGCTGCTTTCACTCCCCCTGTACCATATCGGTGGCCTGGCCATCCTGTGGCGTTGCCTCACCTGTGGTGCCACGGCCGTTCTGCCCGATACCGGCAATTTAGAGCAAGATCTGCAGCAACAAGGGATCACCCATGTGTCACTGGTCGCCACCCAACTCAAACGCTTACTGACTGAACACTCAATTGCCCTGACCGGACTCAAGGTCTTGTTGCTCGGCGGCGGACCTATCCCACAGCCCCTGTTGGATGGCCTGAAACCCTTTCCACTAAAGGCCCTGACCAGCTACGGGATGACCGAAATGGGCTCGCAGATCTGCACAGGCCCAGCCAATACTCAGGGCCTATCCGGCTTCCCTCTGGCAGGACGACAGATCCGTCTCAACGACGGGCTCATCGAAGTGAAAGGCGATTGTCGCTTCATGGGCTATTACCATAAGGGCAAACTGAGTCAGCCATTCGATCGAGACGGCTGGTATGCCACGCGCGATCTGGGTCAGTTTGTGGGTGAGCAGATCAAGGTGACAGGACGCGCCGATAATATGTTCATCAGTGGAGGGGAAAATGTGCAACCTGAGGCGATCGAGGCCGTATTGAAGCGCTGCGAAGGAGTCGAAGAGGCCGTTGTGATTCCGATCCCCGATCCCGAGTTTGGCCATTTGCCCGTCGCCGTGATCAAAGGCCAGTGGGATCCGGCCATCGTAGAAAAGAGGGTGCTAAAAAAGCTGCCCCGCTTTATGCGCCCGCGCTCTTACCTTAACTGGCCAGCCGGGCCGGAGGCTACCGGCATAAAAGTAAACCGCAGGGCGATCGCCCAATACGTAGTAGAGAACGTTTAAGAACCAGGCACCGGGCACAGGGCAACAGACAAACAAAAAGGGACGCCGTAGCGTCCCTTTCCTATTCCTGGGCTGATCTCACAGACATACCGTAAGCACAGTAAGCACCCAGAGCCAACGGCAGGCCGACATCCCAGTAGATCAGCAACGATGAAGCAGTCAGCAGGGCCAACATGGGGTATGGAGGCAGCATCTGCCGCCGCACCCTAACCAGTAACAAAAAGGGACGCCGTAGCGTCCCTTTCCTGTTTCTAGGCTTATTTCACTTACATGCCGTAAGTGTAAGAAGCACCCAGACCCAGTGGCAGGCCAATACCCCAGTACAGCAGCAACCAAGCGGTCCATACGGTCAGCAGGGCCAAAGAGTACGGCAGCATCGCGGCGATCAGGGTACCAACACCTGTGTTCTTCACATACTTCTGACAGTAAACAACCACCAGAGGGAAGTACGGCATCAGCGGGGTGATGATGTTGGTGGAGGAATCACCGATACGGTAGCCAGCCTGAGCCAGATCCGGAGAAATGCCCAGCTCCATCAGCATAGGAACCAATACCGCACCGATCAGAGCCCATTTGGCGGATGCAGAGCCCATGAACAGGTTCACGAAACCAACCAGCAGGATCATACCGACAATGGTCACGCCCGCAGGCATGCCCAGAGACTTCAGGAAGTCGGCGCCCTTAACAGCCAGCAGTACCGCCAGATCGGAGGAAGCGAAAGCGGCAATGAACAGGGCACAGAAGAAGGCCAGTACGATGTACGCAGCCATGCCTTCCATCGCTTTAGACATGGACTTGATCACATCACCGGACTGCTTGTAAACGCCGTTCATGTAGCCGAAGACCACACCCGGGATCACGAAGAAGACGAAGATCAGCGGTACGATGGCCTGCATCAGCGGCGCGCTGAAGTCAGTCAGTTCGCCATTCGGCGCACGGAAAGTGGAGGACTCAGGCAGAGACACGGCGGCAATAAAGCCCATGGCAGCCAGCATAGCCAGACCCGCGTAACGGAACGCCTTGTTCTCACGCTCACTGATCTCATCCATCTGTGGCGGCTCAACGCCTTTATCCAGAGGAGTATTCTTGTTCAGACGTGGCTCCATCACCTTGTCGGTCAGGTACCAGATCACGGCAATGATTGGCAGGGTGGAGGAGGCGGCGAAGAACCAGTTGTTCAGCGGGTTGAGCTGAATGCTTGGATCCAGAGTCTGAGCAGAGGCCTGGGTAAAGGACTGCAGCAGCGGGTCAATGGCCGACGGGATGAAGTTGGCACAGAAGCCACCAGACACACCAGCAAAGGCGGCCATGATCCCGGCAATGGGGTGACGACCTACAGCGTAGAAGATCACGCCAGCCAGTGGGATCACCACCACGTAACCGGCATCGGTCGCGGTGTGGGAGATGATGCCGACACAGACCACAGCAGGCGTAATGAATTTCGCCGGGGTGATCTTCAGCATCTTCTTCAGAGCCGTGTTGATGAAGCCGGAATGCTCAGCAACACCCACACCCAGCATAGCCACCAACACCACACCTAAGGGGGCAAAAGCAGTGAAAGTGGTAACCATAGAGGTCAGGAACTGGGTCAGAGCCTCTGGGGTCAGCAGGTTCTTGATCGCCACCGCTTCGCCAGTGCGCGGATCAACCGCATCGAAGGTCATGGTGGAGAAAATGGCAGAGAGAACCCATACCACAATCATCAGACTAAGGAAGAGGATCGCCGGATCTGGCAGTTTATTGCCGACCCGTTCGATGCCATCAAGTATACGGGTCATACGCCCGTTTTCGGCTTGAGAGCTCATGGTTATTTTCCGTTATATTAGGTTTATACCTGGTTCAGACAGAGGATACTGCCATCAGTCAAGCCTAATGTCGCCACCATTAACCAATTTGCGGAGGAAACTCACAGCTTTCGACCTGGGGACACGCGTAGATAACACTGATGACACAGATGCATCAACAGGACTCAAACAGTATATATCCTTTCCCTGGCACAGGAGGGGGCGATGCTCTGGTACACCATGGATCACAACTGACGCTCGGAAGACCGACGAGTCACGTTGATGGAGAGAAGAGCAACAAGTTTGGCGGGCACCGGCTTGGAGCATCACAGAGCAAAGCGTAATACCAATCGCATTGAGTATTTACTCATTCAACTGACAGAAAAAAGGCTTTAGGCAAGGCAGCCAAGCGAAACTCAAGTGGCTCTAACGTGAGATTGGCTAGCACGGCATAAAGCCTTTTGATATCAACCCCATTGAGAAGTGCTCAGTGGCACAGGCTCGTTATTGTGATAGCTCAAAAGGGCCCACCATTCCTTCATGATCACACCCAGATCTTGCACCGCTGAGCGTTTCTAAAGAGACCAGATACTGAGTGCGATTGGTATAGCGGGTAACAGGTTAGCTGATAGAACCCTTGATCCCAGAGGGCAACAACCACACTAAGGGCTCGCTATACACTCGATATAGCCAAAGCCTCCTCCGTCTATCTAATGGCGATATCCAGGCGTCCTGGCCTTACCGAGACCAAAGACCTAAACCAGGGAACAAAGTCCAGCACTTAGCTTTCAGCCCTTGCTCATCATGCCACAAGCAGCCAGGTCGGCAGTCGGTGTCTGCTTACCTGCTTTCAGGGCGATAAATCAAAACAGGAAAGGCAGATACGAAAAAACCCAGCCATAAGGCTGGGTTCTTCGAAGATGGTGCTAATACCCAGAGTCGAACTGGGGACCTCACCCTTACCAAGGGTGCGCTCTACCAACTGAGCTATATCAGCATTGTCTTTCATGAAAAAACCCAGCAGGGCTGGGTTTTTTCGAATTGGCGTCTGGCGATGACCTACTCTCACATGGGAACTCCCACACTACCATCGGCGCAACTGCGTTTCACTTCCGAGTTCGGCATGGGATCGGGTGGGGCCAC
>NZ_JBXVVJ010000008.1:0-234722 GCF_057219095.1 Ferrimonas sp. YIN67 | reverse complement strand
CAACACCCCGTGGAGGGGTTCCCGAGTGGCCAAAGGGAACAGATTGTAAATCTGTCGGCACTGCCTTCGATGGTTCGAATCCATCTCCCTCCACCATTTTCTTCGACACGCCCAGGCGGATCGAAACACAAGTTAAGCAACACCCCGTGGAGGGGTTCCCGAGTGGCCAAAGGGAACAGATTGTAAATCTGTCGGCACTGCCTTCGATGGTTCGAATCCATCTCCCTCCACCATTTTCTTCGACACGCCCAGGCGGTTCGAAACACAAGTTAAGCAACACCCCGTGGAGGGGTTCCCGAGTGGCCAAAGGGAACAGATTGTAAATCTGTCGGCACTGCCTTCGATGGTTCGAATCCATCTCCCTCCACCATTTTCTTCGACACGCCCAGGCGGTTCGAAACACAAGTTAAGCAACACCCCGTGGAGGGGTTCCCGAGTGGCCAAAGGGAACAGATTGTAAATCTGTCGGCACTGCCTTCGATGGTTCGAATCCATCTCCCTCCACCATTTTCCTTCGACACGGCCTTGGCGTGGCGACTACAATTTAGGTTTTACCCCGTGGAGGGGTTCCCGAGTGGCCAAAGGGAGCAGATTGTAAATCTGCCGGCTCCGCCTTCGTAGGTTCGAATCCTACCCCCTCCACCATTTATGCCACCTGCCAGGGTGGCTTTTTGCGTTTATGGGCTTCCCTTAACATTTCGAGCCGGTTTTATCCCGCCAATCGGCATGGCTGCCAACGCGCCCCAGCACGCTCCCAGGGAAAAGTGCCCCCAAGCAGTTCGATCTCCAACTCACCGTCATTTGCCACATTCGGCAGCGATTTCAGCAGCCACTTGACTGATAAACCCAAATAATCAAGCACCGAACTTTTGGTCAAAGCGAGGCAGGCACTACACTGTAACCAAGCACCGCCGTTCAACTATCCCTCCAACGACTCATCCTCATTGTCCATTCATACAAGGAGTGTGTTATGACCACTGCCATCGTGATCACCGGAAGCCAGGGCCTGATCGGCCAAGAGTTGGTCCGCCACTTCGCCCAATCCCAACCTGTACTGGCTGTCGATATCCATGCCCCGAATCCCGAACTGTTTGAAGGACTCCCGGTAGAACAATTTGAGCTGGACGTCACCGACGAGCAGCAGATCGCTCGCTGGCGTGACCAGATTGAGCAACGCGTCATCGGTGGCTTGATCAACAACGCCGCCATCGCCTACCCCTACCAACCGCCACTGGCCCAGCTACCACTGGAACATTGGCAGCAGGTATTGAACGTCAATCTGACCGGGCCCATGCTCATGAGCAAACACCTGACTCCCCTTCTGCTGGATGGCAGCGCCATAGTGAATATTGCCTCCACTCGAGCCAGTCAATCAGAGCCGGATTGCGAAGCCTACGCCGCTTCCAAAGGTGGGTTGGTTGCCCTAACCCACGCCATGGCCGTGAGCCTGGGTCCGAAAATACGCGTCAACTGCATTAGCCCAGGCTGGATCCATGATGGCAGTGAGTTAGCGGAAGAGGAGCACCTTCAGCACCCTTGTGGCCGAGTCGGTGAACCCGGGGATATCGCCAAACTTGCCAGCTTCCTCCTGTCTCCCGACAGCGGGTTTATTACTGGCCAGGAGTGGCGGGTGGATGGCGGGATCGGTAAAAGAATGACCTATCTGGAGGAGTGATCTTCCTTGAGGGGGTTGAGCAGGTAACCCAGTCCGTTGTGCTTGATCTCCAGCATTAAGGCCAGTCTGGGTCCCAGTGGCGGCGCAGGCCAGCCCTTGTTCTGCATCCAGACCAAATAGGCGATGGGCAACCGATGTAGGGGCTGTCCCGCATACTTGCCAAAAGGCATGGTTTCGTTAGCCAGTTCTCTTAACAGTTTGGGGTCCATTGCGATACCATCCAGCTTCAATCTAAACGTCGCATTATACGGAAAAACTATGCCTCGCAGTTGGGTTAACTGGGCCATCGCCCAGATCGAAGCCGATTTTCAGCGCAGTGCCGATACGCACCTGATCAAACTTGATCTGCCCTTCCTCACGCAGATCGACATCTATCTCAAAGATGAGAGTACACATCCGACCGGCAGCCTCAAACATCGTCTGGCCCGCTCCCTGTTCCTTTATGCCTTGAGCAACGGCTGGATCCGGCAAGGCACCACCATTATTGAATCCTCCTCAGGCTCTACCGCCATTTCGGAGGCCTACTTTGCCCGGTTGCTCGGCCTGCCCTTTATCGCGGTGATCCCCAAGTCCACCGCGCAGAAAAAAATCGATCAGATCGAGTTCTACGGCGGTCGCTGCCACCTGGTTGAGCCCGGAGAGATCTACACCGAAAGTGCCCGATTGGCTCGGGAACTGGATGGCCACTATATGGATCAGTTTACCTATGCTGAGCGTGCGACCGACTGGCGTGGTAACAATAACATTGCCGACTCCATCTTTATCCAGATGCAGCGAGAGCGTTTCCCAGAGCCCAGATACATTGTGATGAGTCCGGGTACAGGTGGTACATCTGCCACCATTGGTCGGTACCTTCGCTACCAAAAGCTGACGACCCAGCTCTGTGTGGTCGATCCGGACAATTCGGTGTTCTTCGACTACTTCCACCACCGTGATCCCGGGCTAACCAGTGACAAGTCTTCAAACATTGAAGGAATAGGTCGTCCCCGAGTGGAACCCTCCTTTATCCCCGATGTGGTGGATGATATGCGTCGGATCCCGGACACCGCGTCCATCGCCACCATGCAGTGGGTCAGTGAGTTACTGGGCCGTAAAGTCGGTGCCAGTACAGGGACCAACCTCTACGGCGTGCTACAACTGGCCAGTGAAATGCAAGCCCGCGGCGAGTCTGGCTCACTCGTGACCCTGCTGTGCGACTCCGGTGAACGCTACCTCGACAGCTATTATTGTGATGATTGGGTTCAAGCCAGGATCGGTGATCTCACCCCTCACCGCCGTGCCCTATCCCAGTTCGCTCAAACCGGCCAACTTCCAGCAGATCATAAGGAGACCAACGGATGAGCCAGCCAAACATCGCCGTCGTCGTTTTTTCCGGAGGTCAGGACTCCACCACCTGCCTGATCCAGGCTCTGCATCAGTATGATGAGGTCCACGCTATCACCTTCGATTACGGTCAGCGTCATGTTCAGGAGATCGAAGTAGCCCAGGAGTTGGCCGAGCAGCTCAACATCACCGCCCACAAAGTACTGGATGTCGGACTGCTCAACGAGCTTGCAATCAGCGCGTTGACCCGAGATAGCATTCCCGTGGCCAACGAACTGATGGATAACGGCCTGCCCAATACCTTCGTACCCGGACGTAATATTCTCTTTCTCACTCTGGCGGGGATCTACGCCTACCAGATCGGTGCCCAGACGGTGATCACCGGCGTGTGTGAGACTGACTACTCCGGGTACCCGGACTGCCGTAATGACTTTGTCCAGGCCCTGGAAAAGGCCCTGGAATTGGGGATGGATAGGCCACTGACCCTGAGTACTCCCCTGATGTGGCTGGACAAGGCTGAAACCTGGGCCCTGGCCGATCATTATCATGCCTTGGAACTGGTTCGGGATAGCACCCTGACCTGTTATAACGGAGTGATCGGCTCCGGCTGTGGTGAGTGTCCTGCCTGCCACCTGCGCGCCAATGGGTTAGCGCAATATCTTGAGCACAGGGCCCAAACTCTGGAGCGGGTACGTGAGAAGTGTGAACTGGACTGAGATCAAAACCGTGCCTAAGGTCTTTGGCCGCCCCACCGCCGATCAACTGGGCTTGCCCCTGTTGCTGACCCTGCTAGCCGTGACGTGTGCCCTGATCCCGGCCTGGTACGAGCCCCTGATCTGGTCTCGAGACGAGTTGGGGCAGGGGCAATGGTGGCGGCTGCTCAGTGGCCATCTACTGCACTCCAATACCTACCATCTCCTACTGAACCTTGGCGGCTTGGCTGTGATCTTCGCTCTGCACCAGCCTCACTACCGTACTGGGTCCATGCTGCTGCTCAGCTTGGCGATGATGCTGTTGATCAGTATTGGGATCTGGTTCTGGGTACCCGGGATCGTACGTTATGTGGGTCTAAGCGCCCTGCTCCATGGTCTGTTTACCTGGGGAGCGCTGATGGACATTCGACAGGGTTGGCGCAGTGGCTGGCTCCTGCTTATCGGCGTCCTGGGCAAAGTGGGATGGGAGCAATTCTCCGGTGGGTCTACCAGCACCATGGAACTCATCGATGCACGAATCGCCGTGGAAAGTCATCTCTTGGGCGTACTCAGCGCACTACTGCTGTTTGCCATCCTGTTTATTGGAAATAAATTCACGCGCTAACGATTTGACAAAAAGAGCCCGGCAAACCTGCCGGGCGCTTACTTACCATTGCGCTTTGTAACTTCCGCTGCCCTCGCCATGAACAAAACTTTGCGCCATCAATCGCATCGCTTCGTCCATATCACCATTCGCTGCAGCCCGGTACTGACTATCGAGTACCGCTTGCTCTTGAATGGCGCCGGCCGCCGTTGGAAAATCCTGTAACAGGACATTGATATCCAACGGCGGGGGCGCTGTACCGACCGGTGCCGGCGTGTTAGTGGTCCCGAAGTAGGCAAGTCCGCCAACCTCCGGCACGCCCCGTTGCGCCAGTACCGAACGGATCTTCGATTGTTGAATCGCGCTATATCCGTCGACCACTCCACTCGGCTTCAACACAACGGCAACCACCGTTACAACGGCCAGCACAGCCAACAGGCCCCAGTGACGCATAGACCAGACCATACCTTCCTCCTTGCACCTGTGTCACCTGAGTTAAGTATGGCAAATACGCCCCCATTTCACACAATGCGTCATAATGGCACCAAAGTTCAGCACGATAGCACCAGAACAGCGCCTTTTTTTTGCCAGGCCATCTTTACCTTTCCATCTCAAAATCGACCTGTCCCAACGTAAAATCGGTCTCACTGTCCTCATAGGAACCCGGATAACACGGAAATGCTCGCCAGCCGACCAGGGTCTTCGAGGTGACATTCCCCTGTGCAAGCAATAAGTAACCTAAGGACCCCGTATGCAGGAAGCGCGACAGGAGCCGGTCCGCCGTTCTACCGACTGAACATATAAGCCCAAAACGACAAAACCCCGCTCAACTGAGCGGGGCTTCGCAATGTGGCTCCCCCTGCTGGACGGCTCTTTCTACGAGCTGCGCGACATACGCGTGCTCCTAAAAAGTCCAGCAAGAGCCGGTCCGCCGTTCTACCGACTGAACATACGGCTCTAAAACGAAAAAGCCCCGGCCTTTCGGCCAGGGCTTCGCAATGTGGCTCCCCCTGCTGGACTTGAAGGAGCAACATACGCGTTCTTAACAAGAGCCGGTCCGCCGTTCTACCGACTGAACATACGGCTCTAAAACGAAAAAGCCCCGACCTTTCGGCCGGGGCTTCGCAATGTGGCTCCCCCTGCTGGACTTGAAGGAGCAACATACGCGTTCTTAACAAGAGCCGGTCCGCCGTTCTACCGACTGAACATATAAGCCCAAAACGACAAAACCCCGCTCAACTGAGCGGGGTTTCAAAAGTGGCTCCCCCTGCTGGACTTGAACCAGCGACATACGGATTAACAGTCCGCCGTTCTACCGACTGAACTAAGGGGGAACAGAGTCGCCACACCGTCAGTGCGTCAACGGCGCGAATAGTAAAAAACGCGCCCGTTGGAGTCAACCGCTTTGCCGCCATTTTTCCCTTCGCCGACGAAAGAGTTGCGCCCCGTATCACAATTTCGACTCATGAAGCACCAACCGGCGGTAAACATCGGCCCTTCATTCGCCCTGCAAACTCATTGATATTGAGTCAATACTTAAATCCAGTTCAGGATAATATCCTGCTTAGTGGCACCGCAAAATGAGATGTTAATGTTTTGCGATATTTGACATTTCGAAGGGTTGACTTTGAGCAAGCCCATACCGTCGCGGCCTTGCAGGCGTTATCCACTGTTTTTGTGGATAACTGTGTTGATGAGACACCTGCACACCACGCAAACGCCCGCCATATCTGGATTTACGCGGCACTGGGCGTTTTCTGTGCATAAGTGACAGTTGATTTAAAAACAAACAGTTAGAGCTCTCCCCCTGAGATCTGTTTCTCCCTATCACGAACAGACGAAATGTATTGGATGTTGATGTATGGTTGTGTATTAGTTTCTTTCTTTGAGCTTAGGTAACAGCCTTTCCTCCTAGCAGCCGGACCTCAATGTGAACCGTTTAACCTCCCATCAACTGACCTCGGGCGACGCCATCGCCCACCTCAAGCGGATGACCTGGCCGCTGCTGATCGCCATGGTCCTGCTCATGTCCTTCAATTTTGTCGATGCCTACTTCGTCAGTCTGCTGGGCACCGAGGAGCTGGCCGCCTTTTCCTTCACCTTTCCCGTTACCTTTACCCTGTTCAGCATGGTGATCGGGCTGGGGATCGGCACCGCGACCCTGGTGGCCACGGCGCAGGGCAAAGGCGATGCCGAAGAAGCGCGAGCCCTCGGAGGCACGGCCATCGTCCTGTCGGCCATCACCGTGGTGCTGGTGTCTCTGCTGCTCTGGCTGTGTCACGATCCCATCTTCGCCCTGCTCGGCGCCAGTCCGGCGATGCGCGAGCTGACCGAGGACTATATGCTGATCTGGCTCGCCGGCTCAGTCTTTGTCACCTTCCCGATGATCGGCAACGCCATCATGCGAGCCAATGGCAACACCCGGGGACCCAGTATCGTCATGGCGGCCAGCGCCTTCTTCAATGCCGCGTTGGATCCCCTGTTGATCTTCGGCTGGGGACCCGTGCCCGCCCTGGGTCTGGCCGGCGCCGCACTGGCTACCATCCTCGCCTACGCCATCTCCAGCGCCCTGATCCTGGTGATGTTGCTGGTCAAGATGAAAGCCGTCGGCTGGTACCGGCAATGGCAGTGCCAACGCCGGGCCATCGGCGCCCTCGTCACCATCGCCGGGCCCGCCAGTGGCGCCAACATGCTCACCCCACTGGCCATGGCGGTGATGACGGCCATCGTCGCCCAACACGGCGAATCCGCTGTCGCCGCCCTGGGGGTCGCGACCCGGCTGGAATCCCTCGCCACCCTGGTGGTGCTCACCCTGTCGATGAGCCTGCCACCTCTGATCAGCCAGAACGCCGCGGCGGGGCAGATGGACCGGGTCCGGCTGCTCTACCGCAAGGTGACCCTGTTTGTCCTGGGGTGGCAAACCGGGATCGCCCTGCTGCTGTTGCTCGGCGCCGGCTGGATCGGTGCCTGGTTCGGTCAGGAGCCCGAGGTGGCCGCCAACATCACACTGATCGTCTCCATCCTGCCCTTCGCCTGGGGGGCTCAGGGGATCATCATCCTCAGTAACTCGAGTTTTAACGCCCTGCAACGCCCCATGAGCGCCCTGGGCCTGTCATTCGTCCGACTCTTCCTGACCTACCTGCCACTGGCCTGGATCGGTGGTATGATCTGGGATCTGCCCGGCGTCTTTGTCGGTGCCCTGCTGGCCAACCTGATCACCGGCGTCATCGCCTGGCGCTGGATCTGGTATCTGCTGTGCTGCACCCGACAGGAAGAGGCCCAGTGCAGCCCGTAACTCAGAAAGGACAAGAGGTGCCCCAGGCATGAGCCGACCGTTTCAACTGCATTCCCGCTTTAAGCCCGCCGGGGACCAACCCACGGCCATCGCCAAACTGGTCGAGGGGCTCGACGCGGGTCTGGCCCATCAAACCCTGCTGGGGGTCACCGGTTCGGGCAAGACCTTCACCATGGCCAACGTGGTCGCCGAACTGCAGCGCCCCACCATAGTGCTGGCCCACAACAAAACTCTGGCGGCGCAGTTGTACGGCGAGATGAAAGAGTTCTTCCCCAATAACGCGGTGGAGTACTTCGTCTCCTACTACGACTACTACCAACCCGAGGCCTATGTCCCCTCGTCCGACACCTTTATCGAGAAGGACGCCTCGGTCAACGCCCACATCGAGCAGATGCGCCTGTCGGCCACCAAGTCGCTGATGGAACGGCGGGACGTGATCCTGGTGGCCTCGGTCTCCTCCATCTACGGCCTGGGCGATCCCAAAGCCTACATGGCGATGCTGTTGCACCTGCGGGTGGGGGACATCATGAACCAGAGGGATATCCTCAAGCGCCTCTCTGAGCTGCAGTACACCCGCAATGACGCCGCCTTCGAGCGGGGCACCTTCCGGGTAAGGGGCGAGGTGATCGATATCTTCCCCGCCGACTCGGAGCGCGACGCGGTGCGCATCGAGCTGTTTGACGAGGAGATCGAGCGGATCAGCCTGTTCGATCCCCTCACCGGGGCCGTCGAGCGGACAACGACCCGATACACCGTCTACCCCAAGACCCACTATGTGACCCCCCGAGAGACCATCCTCGGTGCCATCGATGAGATCAAGGCCGAGCTGGCGATCCGCCATAAGCAGTTGCTGGACAACAACAAGCTGCTCGAAGCCCAGCGGATCAAGGAGCGCACCCAGTTCGATATCGAGATGATGCAGGAGCTGGGCTACTGCTCGGGGATCGAGAACTACTCCCGCTACCTGTCCGGCCGTGATCCGGGCGAGCCGCCGCCAACCCTGCTGGATTACCTGCCCGACGACGGCCTGCTGATCATCGACGAATCCCATGTCATGGTGCCGCAGATCGGCGCCATGTATAAGGGCGATCGCAGCCGCAAGGAGACCCTGGTGGAGTTCGGCTTCCGTTTGCCCTCGGCGATGGACAACCGGCCGCTGAGATTCGAAGAGTTTGAGTCCATCGCCCCGCAGACCATCTACGTCTCGGCCACCCCCGCCAAATACGAGCTGGAAAAATCCGAAGGCGAAGTGGTCGAGCAGGTGGTGCGCCCCACGGGACTGCTGGATCCGATCATCGAGGTGCGCCCGGTAGCCACCCAGGTCGACGATCTGCTGTCGGAGATCCGCCTGCGAGTGCAGCGCCAGGAGCGGGTCCTGGTGACCACCCTGACCAAGCGCATGGCCGAAGATCTCACCGAGTACCTGGAGGAGCATGGCCAGAAGGTGCGCTACCTGCACTCGGACATCGAAACCGTGGAGCGGGTGGAGATCATCCGGGATCTGCGCCTGGGCACCTTCGACGTGCTGGTGGGGATCAACCTGTTACGAGAGGGACTGGACATGCCCGAGGTCTCCCTGGTGGCGATCCTCGATGCCGACAAGGAGGGCTTCCTGCGCTCCGATCGCTCGCTGATCCAGACCATTGGCCGGGCCGCCCGTAACGTCGACGGTAAGGCGATCCTCTATGGAGACAAGATCACCGGCTCCATGCAGCGTGCCATCGAGGAAACCGAGCGCCGTCGTGCCAAGCAGGAGGCCCACAACCTTAAGCACGGGATCGTCCCCACCGGGCTGAATAAGGCGATCACCGACGTAATGGATCTCGGCGGTAAAGGCAAGCGGCCGGGCGGGCGCAAAGTGGCCGAAGCCAAGCCCTCCTACGCCATCAAGTCACCGGAGCAGCTGGTCAAGGAGATCGCCGCACTGGAGAAACAGATGTACCAGCACGCCAAAGATCTGGAGTTCGAGCAGGCAGCGTCGGTACGGGACCAAGTGGCCCAGTTGCAGGCTCAGTTGGTGGCGGGCTGATACCGGCCCTCTCAGCGAGCCGCCCGGCATCCGCTGCCCAGTTGGGCGACTAGGGGCTCAATCCGGCCCTCAGGCTGACTGACTCTTGGTCAATCGGAGAAAACCCTAATGCCCGTCGGTTGTTTAACGCCGGGCATTTACCGATAATATCGGCTTCGTCTTTGATGTGATGCTGTTTTCATGACCGAATACCTACTGCTACTGGTCAGCACCGTCCTGGTCAACAACTTCATCCTGGTGAAGTTCCTGGGACTTTGCCCCTTTATGGGGGTGTCCAGTAAGCTGGAATCCGCGATAGGCATGTCGATGGCCACCGCCTTCGTCCTGACCCTCGCCTCCACGGTGAGCTACCTGGTGCACCAGTACCTGCTGGTGCCTCTGGAGCTGACCTACCTGCGCACCCTCGCCTTCATCCTGGTGATCGCCGTCGTCGTTCAGCTGACCGAGATGGTGGTGCGTAAGACCTCTGCCAGCCTCCACCGGGTGCTGGGGATCTACCTGCCGTTGATCACCTCCAACTGTGCCGTACTCGGTGTCGCCCTGCTCAACATCACCGAGCAGCATGACTTTATCGGCTCGGTACTCTATGGCTTCGGTGCCGCGGTCGGCTTCGGCCTGGTGCTGATCCTCTTCTCCGCCATGCGCGAACGCCTGGCCGCCGCCGATGTGCCCGCGCCCTTCAAAGGGGCCTCCATCGCCATGATCACCGCAGGCCTGATGTCCCTGGCCTTTATGGGCTTTATCGGGTTGGTGAAGTAAGGCATGAGCAGCATTCTCCTTTCCGTTAGCGTGATCGCCCTGCTGGCCCTGATCTTCGGTATCCTGCTCGGCTTCGCCGCCATCCGCTTCAAGGTGGAGGGCGATCCCATGGTGGAGCAGATCGAGCAGGCCCTGCCACAAACTCAGTGTGGTCAGTGTGGCTACCCGGGCTGCCGCCCCTACGCCGAGGCCATCGCCAAGGGCGAAGCCCCCATCAACCGCTGCCCGCCGGGCGGCGAAGCCACCGTGGCCAAACTGGCCGACATGCTGGGGGTCGAGCCCGAGCCACTGGAGGGCGACGCCGCCGACAGCCAACCCAAGGTGGCCTTCATCATCGAAGAAGACTGCATTGGCTGCACCAAATGCATCCAAGCCTGTCCGGTGGATGCCATCGTCGGCACGGGCAAACAGATGCATACGGTGATCGCCGATCAGTGCACCGGCTGCGATCTCTGCGTCGAGCCCTGCCCGGTGGACTGCATTGAGATGCGCCCCATCGCCATGACGACCAAGAGCTGGAACTGGGATCTGACCCGAATTCCAGTCAAACAAGTGTGAGAGGCACGTCGTGCACACATTGCTAGAACAAATTGATCAAGGACAGCTGTGGCAATTCCCCGGGGGGATCCACCCACCCGAGCGCAAAGCCCTGTCCAACCAGACGCCGATTGAGCGCCTGGGCCTGCCGCCAAAACTGTGGATCCCGCTGCGTCAACACGTCGGCCAGCCCGGTGACTTGCTGGTCAAAACCGGTGACACCGTACTCAAAGGTCAGGCCCTGACTGCCAGCGACAGCCCGTGGACCGTGCCCGTTCACGCGCCCACCTCGGGCACCATCGGCAGCATCGGTCCCCATGCTGTGGCTCACCCGTCCGGCCTGCACGAGCCCTGCATCGAGCTGATCCCCGATGGCGCCGATCACTGGCGCCCACGGGAGGCCCGCACCAGCATCCAGTCCCTGGAGAGCGACACCCTGCTCGGGGTGATCCGGGATGCCGGGATCGCCGGCCTGGGCGGTGCCACCTTCCCGGCGGCGGTCAAACTCAGCCCCCGTACCCCCATCGACTACCTGGTGATCAACGGCGCCGAATGTGAGCCCTACATCAGCTCGGACGACCGCCTCATTCGAGAGCAGAGCGACGCCATCCTCCAGGGCGTCGACGTCCTGATCCACCTGCTCAAACCCAAGCGGGTGTTGATCGCCGTCGAAGACAACAAACCCGAGGCCTTCGCCGCCCTGGATACGGCCCTCTCTGCCAGCCACCTGGATCCCAACCAGGTGCTGCTGCGGTTGATCCCCACCAAATACCCGTCGGGCTCGGAAAAACAACTGATCCAGATCCTCACCGGCCAACAGGTGCCCAAGGGCAAGCTCCCCGCCGATCTGGGCATTCTGATGCACAACGTCGGCACCTGCTACGCCATCAAGAAAGCCGTGTTTGACGACGAACCCCTGATCGAGCGGGTGGTAACCGTCACCGGCGAACAGGTCGCCAAACCCGGCAACTACTGGACCCTACTCGGTACCCCGATCCGCTGGCTGCTGGAGCAGACCGGCACCCTGGCGCTGGCCCAGCAACCCCTGATCATGGGCGGCCCCATGATGGGCTTCGCCCTACCCGAGATCGACGCTCCCGTGATCAAGGCCACCAACTGTCTTCTGGCACCGAGTCTCACCGAATTGCCAGCCCAACCGGCCCCCCGTAACTGCATTCGCTGTGGTGAATGCGCCCAGGTGTGCCCTCAGCTGCTACTGCCCCAACAGCTGTTCTGGCACAGTCAGGCCGGGGAAAACGACAAGGCTGAGGCCCTCAACCTGTTTGACTGCATCGAATGCGGTGCCTGTGCCTTCGTCTGCCCCTCGGACATTCCTCTGGTCAGCCACTACCGGATCGCAAAGGCCGCACTCCGGGACGAAGCGGCCAAGGCCGAGAAAGCGGAGCAGGCCAAGATCCGCTTTGACGCCCGTCAGGCACGCCTGGAAAAAGAGAAGGCCCAGCGGGAAGCACGGCATAAACGCGCCGCCGCCCTCAAGCCCGCCGCCCAAAGCGCCGGCGTCGCCGCCGCCATCGCCAAACTCAAGGCCGCCAAGGCGGAGGCCGGCACACCAGCGCCAGCCGAAGGCGAGGTGGACATGATGGAGCTGCGCCGTCAACGCAAAGCCCAGGCCCGCGCCGCCAAAGCGGTAAAGGAGGCCAACGAGATCGGCAATCAGGCTGGAACTCCTCAATCCGATAGCCCAGAGCCCGTCGCCAAGGCACAAAACCCCGCCGTGGCTGCCGCCATCGCAAGGGCCAAGGCCAAGCAGGCCGTGGCACAGGGCGAAGGCACAGGCAGCGACAAGGAGGCGGGATCACAGCCCGCCGCCAAGGCACAAAACCCCGCCGTGGCCGCCGCCATCGCAAGGGCCAAGGCCAAGCAGGCTGCGGCACAGGGCGAAGGCGCAGGCAGCGACAAGGAGGTGGGATCACAGCCCGCCGCCAAGGCACAAAACCCTGCCGTGGCCGCCGCCATCGCAAGGGCCAAGGCCAAACAGGCTGCAGCACAAGCAGAGGCTTCGACCGACGCTCCTGCTGACGGAGCAGCGCAGGTCGAGCCCGCGCCGGAGGACAAGCGCAAGGCGGCTGTCGCCGCTGCCATCGCCAAGGCCAAGGCCAAACAGACCGCGGAACAAGCAGAGGCTTCGACTGACGCTTCTGCTGACGAAGCCGCAAAGGTTAAACCGGCGCCAGACGACAAGCGCAAGGCCGCCGTCGCCGCCGCCATCGCCAAGGCCAAACAGGCCGCCGCCAAGGCAGACGCGCCGACCGACGCTCCTGCAGACGGAGCCGCGCAGGCCGAGCCCGCGCCGGAGGACAAGCGCAAGGCCGCCGTCGCCGCAGCCATCGCCAAGGCCAAGGCCAAGCAGGCCGCCGCCAAGGCAGACGCACCGACCGACGCTCCTGCAGACGGAGCAGCACAGGCCGAGCCCGCGCCGGAGGACAAGCGTAAAGCCGCCGTCGCCGCCGCCATCGCCAAAGCCAAGGCCAAACAGGCCGCCGCACAAGCAGAGGCTTCGACCGACGCTTCTGCTGACGAAACCGCAAAGGTTGAACCGGCGCCAGACGACAAGCGCAAGGCGGCTGTTGCCGCTGCCATCGCCAAAGCTAAGGCCAAGCAGGCCGCCGCCAAGGCTCAGCAACCATCGGACAATGAGAACGAATAATGGCCTTTAAGATCGCCTCCTCTCCCCATCTGCAGATCCGGGTACCCACCTCCCGGATCATGCTTCTGGTGGTACTCTGTACCTTGCCCGGTGTGCTGGCCCAATGGATCTTCTTTGGCTGGGGCAATCTGGTGCAGATCGCCCTGGCCGTTGCCACCGCCCTGGCGGCCGAAGCCGCCTGTGTCAAGGCCCGTGGCCGTGATGTGCGCGCAACCCTGTCGGACAACTCGGCACTGGTCACCGGCGTTCTGCTGGGGATCTGCCTGCCGCCATTGGCCCCCTGGTATATCCCGGTGCTGGGCAGCCTGTTCGCCATCGTCCTGGTAAAACAACTCTATGGCGGCATGGGGCAGAACCTGTTCAACCCGGCGATGGCCGCCTATGTCACCCTGCTGATCTCCTTCCCGGCCCAAATGACCCAGTGGCTGCCGCCTCAGACCCTGGCCGCACAGATCCCTGGGCTGGGGGATACCCTCCTGGCCATCTTTGCCGGCGTCGACGCCATCGGTCACAGCTTCGACAGCCTGCGGCTGGGGATCGACGGCAGCACCATGGCCACGCCACTGGATACCTTAAAGACGGATCTCACCCTGGGCTTTACCGCCAGCGAAAGCCTGGCCAAGCCGGTCTTCGGCCCCCTGGGAATGGGCGAGGGCTGGGTCTGGATCAACCTGGGATTCCTGCTCGGTGGTCTGGCCCTGCTCAAACTCAAGCTGATCCGCTGGCAGATCCCGGTAGCCATGCTGGGCACCCTGGGCCTGTGCGCCTTCCTTGGCTTCCTGCTTCACCCGGACGGGACCGGCAGCGTCAGCCTGCATCTGCTCAGTGGGGCAACCATGTTCGGCGCCTTCTTTATCGCCACGGATCCCGTCTCCGCTGCCACTTCCAACCGGGGACGTCTGGTGTTTGGCGCCCTGATCGGTTTGCTGATCTACCTGATCCGCAGCTTTGGCGGCTACCCGGATGCCGTGGCCTTCGCCGTGATGCTGGCCAACCTGAGCGTACCGCTCATCGACTACTACACCCGTCCCCAGACCTACGGGCACCGGAGCTAAGATGATCGCCTCAATGAAGAAAAATGGCGTGCTGCTGGCCCTGTTCGGCCTGGCCTCTGCCGGCCTGGTGTCACTGACCTACGAGGGCACCAAGGAGCGGATCGCCGAGCAGCAGAAACAGCAGTTGATCACCACCCTGGCGCAGATCCTGCCCGGCGAGCTGTACGACAACGAGCCCCACAACGACTGTCGTCTGCTCACCAGCCGCCAGTACCTGGGCAGTGACACGCCCCAGCCCGCCTTTGTGGCAAGCCGGGATGGCGAGCCCGTGGCCATGGCGCTGGAAACCATCGCCCCCGACGGCTACAACGGCGACATTCACCTGATCGTCGGCGTACGCTGGGACGGTGAGATCCTCGGCGTACGGACCCTGAGCCACAGCGAGACCCCGGGGCTGGGCGATCTGATCGAAACCCGTCGCTCCGACTGGGTCACCCACTTCAGTGGCTATCGATTGGAGTCCGCCAAAGATCCCCGTTTCAACGTGAAGCGGGACGGCGGCGATTTTGACCAGTTCACCGGCGCCACCATCACCCCGCGGGCCTATGTGGCGGCGGTGAAGAACACCCTGATCTATTTCAACCGCAACAAAGACGATCTGCTGCTCGCGCCGCGCTGCTGGCCCGAGCCGACCGCCGACGGAGATGCATCATGAGCCAGAGTTATCGTGAGATCGTTTGGCAATCCCTGTGGAAGAACAATCCCGGCATCGTCCAACTGCTCGGCCTCTGCCCCCTGCTGGCCGTCACCAACACCCTGACCAACGCCCTGGGGCTGGGCCTGGCCACCATGGCGGTGCTGATCGGCTCCAACGTATTGGTCTCGGCGCTGCGCAAGGGGATCCCCAGCGAGATCCGGATCCCCGTCTACGTGATGATCATCGCCGCCCTGGTGACCTGCGTGCAGCTGCTGGTTAACGCCTACGCCTACGGCCTCTACCTCAGCCTGGGGATCTTCCTGCCGCTGATCGTCACCAACTGCGTGATCATCGGTCGCGCCGAGGCGTTCGCCTCGAAGAACAGCGTGCCCCTGGCGGCCTGGGATGGCCTGATGATGGGCCTAGGCTTTACCCTGGTCTTGATGCTGCTGGGCGGGACCCGCGAGCTGGTGGGCCAGGGAACCCTGTTCGATGGTGCCGATCTGCTGCTGGGCGACTGGGCCAGCGTGCTGCGCATTCAGGTACTGAGCTTCGACAGCCCCTTCCTGCTGGCCCTGCTGCCACCGGGCGCCTTCATCGCCATGGGGCTGCTCATCGCCCTGAAAAATGCCCTCAACCCCAGAGTCGAGGCCCGTTTTTCCCCCAAGGCCGAGGCCGCCGACGCCAAGGTCGAGCGGGTCCGCGTTACCCAGTAAATTGAACCCATAGAAAGGGATGTCAGCACAGATGAATAACGAGAAACGACGCCAGATCCTGGAGCGTCTGCGGGACAACAACCCCCATCCGGAGACCGAACTGGAGTTCAGTACGCCCTACGAGCTGTTGGTGGCCGTAGCCCTGTCCGCCCAGGCCACCGACGTCTCGGTCAACAAGGCCACCCGCAAACTCTATCCGGTTGCCAATACCCCCCAGGCGATGCTGGATCTCGGCGTGGACGGCGTGAAGGAGCACATCAAGACCATCGGCCTCTACAACACCAAGGCGGAAAACGTCATCAAGGCCGCCAGGATCCTGGTGGAGCAACATGGTGGCGAAGTGCCCGAGGACAGGGAGGCCCTGGTGAAACTGCCCGGCGTCGGCCGCAAGACCGCCAACGTGGTGCTCAACTGTGCCTTCGGCTGGCCCACCATCGCCGTAGACACCCACATCTTCCGCGTCTCCAACCGCACCAAGTTCGCCATGGGCAAGAACGTCGATCAGGTCGAGGAGAAGCTGCTCAAGGTGGTGCCCGCCGAATTCAAGGTGGACGTCCACCACTGGCTGATCCTGCACGGCCGCTACACCTGCCTGGCGCGCAAACCCCGCTGCGGCTCCTGCCTGATTGAGGATCTGTGCGAGTTTAAAGAGAAGATCTATCCCGAAGATTAAGATCTTACCCTTGAGATTGGGGCGGTCGTTGATCCGCCCCGATCATCCGGAGGCCGAGGATCCTTGTGCCTGCAGGCAAGCGCCGATCCGCTAACTTAGCCGTCGCACCGACGGCGGCGAAGGAATACCTCGAGGGGAGTCCCCCCCTTTGACACAGGAAACCGCCTAGAGGGCTATGCCCTCGGCGATAAAACGCTTAACCAGGGCCTGGTCTCTTTCAATCGTGGTCACCGATTGGACATGGGCTTCAGCAAAATCAAAATCCACCTGCCCCCCTTCCCACTCGCCCGCCTTCTTAAACTCTGAGGAGTAATAGAGATAGGGGCTCTTCAGCTCAGCCCAGTACCTTACGACAAAGGCACTGCCAATCCCGGTGTGATAACGAACCGTCACCTCCCCCCATGTCGCGATCTCCTTGGCAATGGCTTCAAACCATCCATCTGTGGTTGATTTAGCCACCCCGTTGGGCGTCACCGTACCGACGAAGCTGTCTACCGAGAAGATGGGATACCCCCTCTCACTGAAACGTAAACATACCCCTTTCTTGCCCTTGTAAACAAACTGGTTGGCGGAGGCCACATGGCTAACTTTGGAGACCGCATTGGGATCGGGAAAATCGCTATGGGACTGGTGTGCATTGAACGAGGTCCTGGCCAGGCGCGGCAAGCATCGAAGGATCTCACCTTGCAAGTTGAAGTAACCCAATTCAACGATCTCATACGACGGGGCGATATGGATCTGCTCGATGGGGACCGGTCCTTGGGGCAGGACACCCTTGCTGGCACACCCCATCAAGAGTAGAGCAGTGGATAAAGCCACCATCTGGCGCATATTCTGACTTCCTTATCTGAATTGGCAAAAGCTTAAGTAAACACATTGGCAAGCAAACACGTTGCCGACTACGACACAGTAAATCAACACTCTTCATCTAATATCTGTTTGCTTATCGCCATTATTATCCTCCCGGTTCAGCCTGACCCATAGGTTTCAGAGGCAGTGCTGGTGACCGCTGAGCCTTTCACATCTTCAGCTCCCGGCCCCCTCCTGCCAATGACTGTAGAGTCCCCTTTCCCAGGTGTTTGTATCGCAAAGATCTCAAACCTTTACTGTCCATCCCAAGAGTTCTTTGAGCATTTATATCAACGACTTGCCTAACATAGCATGGTAAGGTAGCGTATCGCTGCCCTGCCCATCGAGATCGGTAACGGGTCGCCAGGATGGCGTTTTAAACCCAATAAGGGACTCCTGACAAAAGGACCAATTGATCTTTTGCCTGGATCTCGCCTTTCACAGTTTATTAGGATGATAAATGAAGACACTTATTCAGGGAGCCGTTGTTATACCGGCATTAGTTTTCGCATTACAGGTTCCGGCCAGTGAAGCCAATACGGTTTCACAGGAAAGAAACTGGAGCATCGGATTAGGGGCGTATGCGTTCTCATTGGCCAATGACGACAACTCCGCCGCCGATTACGATTTCTCCGGATATAACCTGAATGCGGGTTACGCCTTTAACAACCATTTTCAGCTCAGAGGCACCTACTTTTCATTGGAAAATGACGATTTGAGTGCGCTGGAGAGCAAAGGCTATGACTTGATGGCCTATGGCGGCACCGGCTTGGCCCGAAAGGGGTTTAGGGCCTACGGCGGCGGCGGTTTCTTCTCCGATAAATGGACCCTTTCCGGAGTCAATGAGACGGTATCCGGCATTCAGTTCGGCGGCGGACTGGGCTACAACTGGGGCCCGGCAGCATTGGACTTCGCCCTGACATTGCGCCAGGCCAGTGAATATGAGGACTTCCTATGGGAGTCCGGCACCTACTTTGCCATGTCCGGCAACCTGACGATCTCATACCAGTTCTAGGCCACAGAGCGCCAACCCAGACATACCCTTGGAATGTGCTAATAACTTGGCCCCAGTATGGGGGCCAGTTTTATCCTGTTATCGAAAAGAGAAACTGCCTGCGAGGTTCAGGCCCCCTCTCTATCCTCCAGACAAAAATCCCTGCATGCCGATCAGGCCTCTATTCAAGGCCCCCCTTGCCCCATAGGGCCAGATGAAAGGGGAAGCACCGGGCCGACATCAGGCCCTGGGCAACCGCGGGATCCGCCGCCATGATCCCTTGGGCCGAGGCATCATCGTCGGCGCAAAGCACAACTATGCCAAAAACCTCCTCGGGGGCAGAGTCGGTGCGCCCTGCCATCAGCACCTGGCCTGACTCGGTCAATCCCTTGAGATAGTCAAAATGTGCGTTCAGGATCGCCGCCTCCCGGACGGTGGGCCCATCGACCAGCAGCTCAGGGCGCTCCAAACATAAACGATAAAGATAATGTGCCACCCTATCCTCCCAACCTTGTTAGTCCAGCAGTGCTGCATGCCTGACGGCGATTGATCTAACACTGCTCTCTTTGTTTGTCGCTAACATTCCGGACCCGTTCGCCCCATCCATAAACCCAATACATCATCCCATTCCTGGTCCCCACTGACGCGGGTCAACCTACCCTTGCTGATCTAGCTCAGAATCACCCTTTGTGACACAGTTCTCAAGCATCCCAGAGCCACTTTTGCTGTGTCAAAAACTCACCCGCCTGACTCACAGTCACCACCGACAGGGTGATTGACATCACCTCCTCCTGCATGTTTGAATGCTTGCGTCCCTTATTTGTAGCCGTCCAGATGGATGGTTGCCCGGGGCCAGAAGAGGAGCGTTGACCAGGCAGTCTGTACGAGGTGACCCAACACCGAAGAGCACAGATCAGGGGGATCAACGCCGAGATAAATCGTCGCTTGGGCGCTGCGATTTGTCGGTTGTGGAGGCTGAATCCTCGCAATTGTCACCCTTAGGTGGAGAGCTTCTGGTCTTTGCGATACCCCACACGCGCCGCAGTCCCACTGCCGCTGTAAGCCGCAAACACCAAGCTCTCCGAACTTAATCAGGATTTGTAAGTTCGAGAGAGACGTATGACCGTTCAACAAGCGCCATCCCAAGTATCAACCCCCCATCGCGTCGCGCCCCTGTCCGTCGCCAAATTTGGTGGCACCAGCGTTGCCGATTTCGCCGCGATGCAGCGTTGTGCCGAGCTGGTGGCCAGCCGCCCTCAGGTTCGCGTCGTAGTGGTCAGCGCCAGTGCCGGCGTCACCAACGCCCTGGTCATCCTTGGACAACAGCCCGCTTCCCCGATCCGGGCAGAGCAGCTTGAGATCATCCACCGTATTCAGCACGCCATCTGTGAGCCCCTGGCCGAGCCGGAGATCACCCGCCAGATCGACACCTGGCTGGATGAGCTGGCCACCCTGGCCACCGTGGGCCCCAGCAGTCAGAATCTCGCAGGCTGGCGAGATGAGATCCTGGCCTTTGGCGAGCGCTTCTCCTCCCTGCTGTTTAGCCGAGTGCTCGACCGCCAGCTCAGTGAAGCCAGCAGCCGCAGCTTCGATGTGCGCAAGGTGATGCGTACCGATAGCCAGCACGGTAAGGCTATGCCCCAGCAGGACGCGATCCGCACCCTGTGTCAGGCCGAACTGGCGCCGCTTCTGGGCGAGCAGGTGATCGTCACCCAAGGTTTTGTCGGCGCAGACACCAACGGCCACACCACCACCCTGGGCCGAGGCGGCTCCGACTTCAGTGCCGCCCTGCTGGCCGCCGGTCTGGGCGCCGATGAGGTGGAGATCTGGACCGATGTGCCCGGGATCTTCACCACGGATCCGCGCCTGTGCAGCGCCGCCCGGGCCATCGAGGAGATCAGTTTCAGCGAGGCCGCCGAACTGGCCACCTTCGGCGCCAAGGTGCTGCATCCGGCGACCCTGATCCCAGCAGTGGCCAACGACATCGCGGTGTTTGTCGGCTCCAGCCGTGAGCCCAAGCTCGGTGGGACCCGGATCCGGCCCACCACAGAGTCTCGCCCCATGGTGCGTGCCGTCGCCCTGCGTCGCCAGCAAACCCTGGTCACCGTCCACAGCATGAACATGCTGCACGCCACCGGCTTCCTGGCCGAGGTCTTCGCTATCCTGGCCCGCCATGAGATCAGCGTCGATCTGGTGACCACCTCAGAGGTCAGCATCGCCCTGACCCTGGATGAAGCGGGCAGCGCCGCCAACGGCCATGCCCTGCTGACCGATGCCGTCCTCGCCGAGCTTGGCCAGCTGGCCCGTGTCGAGGTAGAGCGCAACCTGGCGTTAGTCGCGGTGATCGGCAATGACGTCCACAGCCGCCCGGCGGTCAGTGAACACACCTTCACCACGGTGGCGCCGGACAACGTACGGATGATCTGCCAGGGCGCCAGCCCTCATAACCTCTGTTTCCTGGTGGACGAGGCCGTCGCCAATCAGGTGGTACAAAGGGTGCACGATCGCTTTATCGACGCGACCCTCTGAACTGTCCACCGACCCAATAAAACAAGCTCACGCTCATTAAGAGCATAAAAATTAGAAAGATAGGAACTACATCATGTCTCAGAACCAAACCCTCCCTGCTTGGGAACAGCTGCTGCAACAACTGGAAGCGGGCACAGTGCGGGCCGCCTACCAGGATGAGCAGGGCAATTGGCACGCCAACACCGATGTGAAGAAGGGGATCCTCTCCGTCTTCCCGGCTGGCGAGATGGTGAGCTTCCACCCGGACTTTCCCGGCGCCGTCGACAAGCACAACCTGGCCCCGCGCACCTTTACGCCGGAGGATGGCGTACGCCAGGTCCCGGGGGGCTCAGCCGTGCGCCGTGGTGCATACGTCGCCAAGGGCGTGGTGATCATGCCACCGGCCTACATTAACATCGGTGCCTTCGTCGATGCCGGTACCATGGTGGACTCCCACGCCCTGGTCGGCTCCTGTGCTCAGATCGGCAAGAACGTCCACCTCTCTGCCGCCGTGCAGATCGGCGGTGTCCTCGAGCCTGTTGGGATGGCTCCGGTGATCGTGGAAGACGACGCCTTTATCGGTGCTGGTTGTGTCCTGGTGGAGGGAGTGATCGTGAAAAAAGGTGCCGTGCTGGCCCCGGGCGTCTTCCTTTCCGCCTCCGTTCCTGTCTATGACATGGTTAACGAGCGTCAACTGGAGAAAGGCGAGCCGATCCCGGAAAATGCCGTAGTGGTTCCTGGAAGCCGTCCGGCCAGCAGCGAGTGGGGGCAAAAGATGGGCCTGACCGTCCAGTGTCCGGTGATCATCAAGTACCGTGACGCCAGCTCCGACGCCTCCCTCGTGCTGGAAGAGGCGCTGCGCTAAATGAGCGGGATCCAACACGGACACAGCTTAGTGCTGCAACAGGCTGCCGGATCCATCGGCAGTTCCTTCTACGCCTACGATCTCGACGGCCTGTCCAGCCACCTGGCCGAGCTGCAAAGGGGGATCCAGCCGGGCACTACCAAACTCTGGTACGCGGTTAAGGCTAATCCCCTCTCCAGCGTGATCCAGGCACTGGATGCTCAGGGCTTTGGCTTTGATGTGGCCAGTCCCGGCGAACTTAACCAGGTGCTGGCCCAGGGCGTCTGTCCGTCGCGGATCCTCAATACCGGACCGGTGAAAACCCCGGCCATGCTGGAGGAGTTCATCACCAAGGGCGTACGGATCTTCGTCCTGGAAAGCCACCAGCAGGCACAGGATCTGGCCGAGATCTGTCAAAGCCGTGGCGTTCGCGTCGATGTACTCTTTCGCGTGCAACTGCCCTGGCCCAAGAGCGATGATGGCAGCATCAACGTCCTCGGCGGCAGTGATGCGACCCCTTTCGGTCTGACGCCAGAGCAGTGGATGCCCAGCGAGCTGAGATTGGCCGACGAACTGAACCTGATCGGGGTCCACTGCTTCCAGTGGGGCAATATCCTCGATGCCCAGGAGCTGATCGCCAACTGGCAAAGCGCCATGCCACGCCTGGCTACGTTGCTGGACGCCTGGCAGGTGGCCGAGCCCATCGTCGATCTCGGCGGTGGCCTGGGCATTCCCTACATCAACCAGAGCCAACAGCTGGACTGGCAAACCGTCTGTGCCGCCCTCGGCCAGCTAAAGAGCCAGTACAACCTGGGGCAGTGCTGGATGGAGCTGGGGCGCTACGCCGTAGGCCCCTACGGCTACTACCTCAGCCCGGTGGCCGACATCAAGGTGAACCAGGGGGTCCGCTTTGCGGTGATCGAAGGGGGCAGTCAACACGCCCTGCGTCCGGCCCTGACCGGCCAGGCCTTCCCGGTTCAATCCCTCAACGGAGGAGAGGCCGATCTCCAGCCATTCCAGATCCGCGGCGCCCTGTGCACCGGCCTGGATAACCTGGGGGATGTGCAATTGCCCGGCACCCTTGAGCGGGGGGACTGGCTCTGTTTCAGCCAGGCGGGGGCCTACGGTTTCACCGAGAGCATGCCCTACTTCCTGTGCCATACCCTGCCCGCCGAGATCACCCTCAGCGAGGGTCGCTTCGAAGTGGTGCGCCCGGCCCGGACCGCCAGCCACTATCTGGCTTAATGACAAGCGCTTAGCTAATAGCCACAAGCCGTTAGCTAAGCGCTGAATTTCAAACAGACAATCAGCATGATCAGTAAAACCCACATCCAAGTCGCCGAGCACCCCACAGGCGTCGGGCTCACCATTCCGGTGATCACCGTCGATGCGGGCCAGCCCGGCCCCAGCGTCTATATCCAGGCCAACCTGCATGGCGCCGAAGTTCAGGGTAACGCGGTGATCCACCACCTGCTGGAGGCCTTCAAGGCCAACCCGCCCAAGGGTAAGGTGGTACTCGTCCCCCTGGCCAACCCTATCGGCATTAACCACAAGAACGGCGAATTCACCCTGGGTCGCTTCGATCCCGTCACCGGCGTCAACTGGAACCGCCAGTATCACTTCGATGGCAGTGGGATCGCGCAGTTTGTCAGTGAGCATCTCGACAGCGACGAGGCCCAAATCCGTCAGCAGTTTCGACAACAGCTGGCAGCACAACTGGAGCAGCGTCTTCAAGATCCCTGGGGCCTCACTGTAGGAGCGCACCTCTGCCTGCGGCTGCAACGCATGGCGGTTGACGCCGATATTGTGCTGGATCTGCATACCGGCCCGGTCTCCGGACGGCACCTCTATGTGCCCAAGTATGCCCGCCAGCGCGCCCGGGATTTTAATATTCCCCTCAATATCCTGATGGACAGTGATTTTGGGGGTGCCCTGGACGAGGCCACCTTCAGCCCCTGGTGGCAGCTGAGCGAGCACTTTGCCCAAGCGGGCCGCTCGCTGCCTGTACTGGTGGATGGCTTCACCCTGGAGCTCGGCTCCCAGGAATACCTGAATGTCGAGGCCGCCAAGCGGGATGCCATGGGGGTGCTCAACTACCTTCAGCGCAGCCACCTGTCCGCCCCCTGGGAGGCATTGTGGGACGAGCAGCCCTACCAGATCGAGCCAGTTACCCTGCATGCCTGTGAACTGGCCGATTACAAGGCATTCTACAGCCCCAGAGGTGGCCAGGTGGAATACCTGGCCAAGCTGGAACAGCCTTTGCCCGCCGGTACCCCCATGGCCCGACTGTGGCACTTTGATCAGCTGGGTGAGCCGCAAAGCGAGGGGCTGTGCGAAACCCTGACCCTCCCCTGCGATGCCATCCCTGTGTTGCACTTCGCCTCGGTGAGTGTCCAGCGCGGCACCGAGCTCTACAAGGTTCTGACCAACACCTTTGAGCTCTGATCAAAAAACGCGAAGCCTCGGCTTCGCGTTTTGCTTTTCCTCTCACCTGCGCCCCTGGTGAGGGCGGTCGGTTCACTCCAGCAGACGACGAACCCTCGGCCCCACCTCTTCAAGAAACGCGTCCGCCTGATCGAACACCCCAAGCATCTTAATAAAGCCATGGATCACCCCTTCATAGAGGCGGTACTCCACCGGTACCCCCGCCGCCCGCAACTTCTCGGCATAATGTTCACCGTCACTGCACAGGGGATCATACTCGGCACAGTAGATCAGGGTGGGCGGCAGTTTGCTGTGATCCTGGGCAACCATGGGGGCGCAGTAGGGATCGGCCCCATCCTCCGCGGTGCGCACATAGTGGTTCCAGTAATACGCCAGGCTCTCCTGCTGCAACAGATACCCCTGGCCATGGGCCTGCGCCGAGGGGGAGTGCCAACCATATTGCAGGGCGGGGTACACCAGCACCTGGCACGCCAGGCTGGGATACCCTTCATCCCGAGCACGCAGCGCCACCGCCGCGGCCAGATTGCCCCCCGCACTGTCACCAAACAGGCCGATCCGCGCCGGATCCAGCCCCAAACGGTCGGCCCGGGCAAACGCCCACAGGGTCGCAGCAAAACAGTCATCCAGGGGGATCGGGTACTTGTGCTCGGGCGCTTTCTGATAGTTAACCGCGATCACCACAGCACCGGTGGCGTTGGCCAGGGCCCGGCTGAAGGGATCATTGGTCCCTATGTTGGAGACCATCCAGCCGCTGCCATGAAAGAAGATCAGTGCCGGCATGCCCTGCTCCGGAGTGTGGACGCCCAGGGGACGATAGATCCGAACCGGCAGATCGGCCGTGGGCCCGGGAATAAAATGGTGCTCGACGGCGGCCACCGCCTCCGGCGCACGGGCCGGCGGCTCGCCGGACAGCTCAAACGCTCGCGCCTCAGAGGGCGTCATACACTCATAGGGCTTGGCGCCGGATTCCCGCACCTCGGCCAGAAAGGCCTCCACCTTAGGATCCAGTGGCATAATCTACTCCTTACAATCTTGGGACCGGTATACCGGAAATACATAACGTGCGCTTGCATCCTGTGTCGCAAGATCTTTGCTGACACGACAATGAGTATGCCGCCTGCCACTCCGCCCCCCCTCCCCATGAGCTGAGGATCTGGCAGGGTCACTCATAGGGAGGGAGCATCAAATGCGGATACGTTGTTAATGACAGGCGACATGAAAAATCGTTGATCCCTGCTCAATCCCTCATGGCATGTTTGGGTTTCACCCCGGTGCTGCCCTGCAGGCGCCGGCGGCCTGGCTCCGGCTCAGACAGAGGCTGGGTCGGTTTCAGGCTGAGCAGGCAGCGCCGGGCCAGATCCTGATACTCACGGGTATTGAGCTGTTTCCAGTGAAGCTCCTGCTCGGTGACCTCTCTTTTTACCCTGGCCGGGACCCCGGCCAGTAACTGCCTGGGGGCCCCGCGGAATCCCGCTTTGACAAAACTCATGGCCGCCACCAGGCTTTGCGGGCCGATCTCGGCACCGTCCATCACGACAGCGTTCATCCCCACCAGGGCATCGCGGCGGATCACACAGCCATGGAGAATGGCACCATGGCCGATATGGCCGTTTTCCTCCACCAAGGTATCCGTATCGCTGTAGCCGTGCATGATGCAGCCATCCTGCAAATTGGCACCTCGCTCGACGATCAGCCGACCATAATCCCCACGCAAACTGGCGTTGGGCCCGATGTAAACATGGGGGCCAATAATCACATCGCCGATCAGAACCGCCGTCGGATGAACGTATGCGCCCGCCGCCACGACAGGGGTGATACCTTCAAATTCATAATAGGGCATTGCCTGTCCCTCTTTTTACGTAGAGCAGTTCCACTGCCAATCCAATCATAAAACCAACACCCCTTATTTAAACGCCAGCCCAAAATAGCCAGGAGAGAATGACCCTTAAATAAAAGCAGTGCCAAAAAAGGCGAGTTCTACCCTCTGGAGAGTCCAGCACTGACACTGGAAATAGAACTCGCCAACCACCAAAACACTCGAGTGCGATCCCCCGTCACCAAATTCAAGGCGACCGAGCCCACTCCAGCCACCCTCAAGGTTCACTGGACCGGTATTTCTGCACCCATTAATATCAGGATGTTGCTAGGTTACACAGCCAAGTGGAAAGGCTTGGCGTAAGGAGTTAACGGCCTTTCCAAACGGGCTCGCGCTTCTCCGCAAAGGCGGCCGGTCCCTCCAGTGCATCTTCGGAATGCAGCACAGAGGGGTAGTGTTTCAGCACACCACTGCGGGTAAAGCGATAACCCTCTTCCACGGTCATCTCTGCGGTGGTGCGACACACCTCCTTGAGGGCGGCCACCGCCAGAGGCGCACTCTGGGCGATCTGCGCCGCCAGCTCACGGGCACTCTCCATCAGCTGTCCGCTCTCCACCACCCGGTTAACCACGCCCCAGCGCAGCGCCTCTTCGGCGTCCATGCGGCGACCGGTCATCATCATCTCGGTGACGATGGCCTGAGGCATCACCTTGGGCAGGCGCAGCATGCCACCGCTGTCCGGGACGATCCCCAGCTTGGCCTCGGGCAGGGCGAAGCTGGCGTTGTCGGCGCAGACGATCATGTCCGCCGCCAGGGCCAGTTCAAAGCCGCCGCCAAAGGCGTAGCCGTTCACCGCCGCGATCACCGGCTTATCCAGATCAAACAGCTCGGTCAGACCGGCAAAGCCGCCCGGACCGAAGTCGGCATCCGGGGCTTCCCCTTCCGCTGCCGCTTTCAGATCCCAGCCGGCAGAGAAGAAACGCTCTCCAGCGCCGGTGATGATCGCCACCCGCAGCTCAGGATCGTCCCGGAACATCATAAATACCTCGCCCATGGCGAAGCTGGTCTTGGCGTCGATGGCGTTGGCCTTGGGACGGTCCAGAACAATCTCCAGAATGTGTCCGTTACGGGTGACGTGCAATGATTCGCTCATACTCTTTCTCCATTAAGAGTCACACTCAGACTCTTTCCATTTACTATTCGGTTTGGTTCACTTCACACAGAAGGTGTTTCTGCACCTTGCCGGTGCAGGTTTTAGGCAAGGCGCTCCTAAGCTCGATGAATGACGGAACCTTAAATTTCGCCATGTTTTTCACGCAATGCTCGAGGATCTCCTGCTCACGGATCTCAGCCCCCTCGTTCAACACCACGAAGGCCTTGATGGCTTCATCACGAATAGAGTCTTTAACACCGATGACCGCGGCTTCCACCACGTCGGGGATCTCGGAGATGATGTTCTCAATCTCCAGGCAGGAGACGTTTTCACCACAGCGTTTGATCATGTTGCTGGCCCGGTCCACGAAGTAGAAGAATCCCTCCTCGTCCCGGTAGGCCGAGTCGCCGGTCTTGAGCCAGCCATCCTCATCGAACGCCTTGGCGGTGATCTCCGGCGCCTGGTAGTACTCCTTGAACAAGGTCTTGCCCCGCTCACCCCGAACCTGGATCTCGCCAATCTCCCCCGGTGGCAGGGTCTGGCCTTCGGGCCCGGCAATGCGAGCCTCATAACAGAGGCCGGTGCGGCCGATGGAGGGCCAGCAGCGCTTGTCTCCGGGGCGATCGCCGATGATGCCGACGATGGTCTCGGTCATCCCCCAGGAGGTGAAGATCCGCACGCCGAAGCGGTCGATAAAGGCGTCCTTCTCCTGATCAGACATGCTCAGGTAGAACAGCACCTCACGCAGACGGTGGTTGCGCTCCCAGGGTTGGCGCGGCTGCATCATCATGGTACGCATCATCAGCGGGATGCACTCGGTGACCGTGGCCTGGTACTTCACCACCTGCCCCCAGAAGGCGCGGGCGCTGAACTTCTCCAGCAGCACAAAGGTGGCGCCGGAGGAGAAGGCCGCCATGGCGGCGGTGCATTGGCAGTCGATGTGGTAGGCCGGCGTCGCCGTCAGGTAGATGTCGTCACTGCGCAGCGCCACCTGCCAGGCGGTGTAGTAGCCGGCAAACCTCAGGTTGTAGTGGGTGATCACCACCCCCTTGGGTCTGGACGTGGTGCCGGAGGTGAACATGATCTCCGCCACATCCTCGGCACCGACACGCTCCTGGCTCTTCAGCTCGGTGCACTGCTGAGCCAGCAGCCGGTCAAAGTTGGCGGTGCCCTTGAGACTGCCACTGCCGCCGGTGATCAGCAGTTCCGCCAGAGCAGGCTGACTCTGCTGGATCTCCAGATAGATGGGCAGGAACTCGGGCCGGGTCACCACCGCCTTCACCTGGCATTGGTTGATGATGTAGGCACACTCCTCCTGAAGCAGGTGAGTATTGATGGGCACCATCACCGCACCGATCTTGGCCAGGCCAAACCAGCACAGGATAAACTCGATGCTGTTGTTCAGATGCAGTGCCACCCGATCGCCCTTGCTGATCCCTCGGGTGGTGAACAGGTTGGCTGTTCGGTTGATCTCGTCATTGAGCTGGGCATAGCTGTACTGCCTTGTATGGCCCGCCACATCCTCAAAGATCAGCGCCGTTTTGTCGCCATGCAGCAGCGCCAGGTCGTCCCAGGCTTCACGCAAACTCTGTCCGTTAATAATGTCCATCTACTACCTTTCACATCAAACCAAGTTGAGCATGGGAAAACCCTAAGTTCCGGAGTGGGGGGTCATGCCCGTCACCCCGGACTCGTGATCGCCAAAGACTATTTGTCAGAGACCTTGGCCAGTCCCTTCTCCGCCAGCTGCTCAATCGCCTCATCGCTGTAGCCGATCTCGCTCAAAATGGCGGCAGTGTCCATGCCGTGACCCGGCATACCACGCCAGATCTTGCAGGGGTTATTCTTGAACTTGGGCATCACGTTGGGACCCTTGCAGGTGTCACCCTTGAGGGTCTGCCACTGGGTGATGGACTCCCGGGCCACATACTGGGGGTTCTCCTCCAGATCCTCGGCGCTGAGTACCTTGGCGCAGGCGATCTTCAGCTCGGCAAAGCGCGCACGCACCTCGTCCACGGAGCGGGGATTGATGTACCGGTCCAGGGCGTCCTCGATCTCCTGACCATGGGGGCATTCGATACGGTGGATCAGCTGGGTGCCTTCGGGGATCGCCTCGGTGCCCAGCAGCTGGGCCAGGCCGATATCCTTGAACAGCTCCTCGATCTGGTTTGCGCCGACCATCTCCATCACGATGTAGCCGTCTTCACACTTGTAGAGGCCACATCCGGCGTAGTAGGGATCGCGTCCCTTGTACTGACGGGGCGCCATCTTGCCGCCGTTGAAGTAGTCCATCATGAAGTACTGGCCCATACGCAGCATCACCTCATACATGGCCACGTCGATGCTTTCACCCTTGCCGGTCTCCTTGGCCTTGTGAAAGGCTGCCAGGGCGGCGCTGGTCACGGTGAGGCCGGAGAAGTAGTCGGCCGCATAGGGGAAAGCCGCGGCGGGCTGATCGATGTCGCCGTTCTGCATCAGGTAGCCACTGAATCCCTGGGCGATGGTGTTGTAGGCCGCCAGGTTGGTGTACTCGTCGGTGCCGTACTGGCCGAAGCCGGACAGGTGAGCAATCACCAGCTTGGGGTTTCGCTCCCACAGCAGTTCATCTGTGATGCCGCGACGGGCAAAGGCCGGTCCCTTGCTGGCCTCAATGAAGATGTCTGTGCTCTCCATCAGTTTCAGGAACGCCTCCCGCCCCTCATCCTTGAAGATGTTCAGGGAGAGGGCATGCAGGTTACGACGAGACAGCTGTGGGTAGTTGGGCTGCACCCGAATGGTGTCGGTGTAGGCCACGTTCTCAATCCAGATCACCTCGGCGCCCCACTCCGCCATCATCTGGGCAGAGAAGGGACCGGCAATTTCGATGCCGGAGAATACAACCCGTACGCCCGCCAGGGGGCCAAACTCGGGAGTGAATAGCTTTTGGGACATGATGGTCGTCCTTTTCAAAATCTGTCTGTGTTGGAGCGCCGCCGGGGGGCGGCTGCCCGGGGAAGGCTTTTCCCCGGGCTGCTTACTTAGCGGTACTCTTTCAGTACTGCGCGACCCAGGGTCAGGATCTGCATCTCATCAGAGCCACCGGACACCCGATCCACCCGCAGATCACGCCAGAAACGACTGATCCTGTGCTCACCAGCAATGGCGTAGCCCCCCAGCACCTGCATAGCGGAATCCACTACCTCGAAGCCGGCATTCGCGCAATAAAACTTGCACATGGCCGCATCACCGGAGGTCATCATGCCATTATCAGCTTTCCATGCTACGTGGTAGATCATGTTCTTCATATTGCTCAGGCGAATTGCCATATGAGCGAACTTCTCCTGGATCAGCTGGGTGCGGCCGATGGCTTGGCCAAACTGAACCCGCTGGTTGGCGTATTTGGCGGCATCCTCAAAGGCACAGAAGGCGGTGCCATAGTTGGTACAGGCCACCAGGAAGCGCTCCATGTCGAACTCCTCCTTGACCCGGTCAAAGCCATTGCCTTCGGTGCCAAAGAAGTCCTTCTCCTCCAGCTCGACATCGATGAACTGAACCTCGCAGCAGCTGTCCATCTTCAGACCCAGCTTGGGCAACTTGCTCAGCTTGATCCCGGGCTTGGTCATATCCACGAAGAACTCGGAGAAGACCGGGGTCTCAGACGCCGCATCCCGAGCCATCACCACCAGGTAGGGAGTACCGGCGGCCGAAGTGATGAAACACTTGCTGCCATTGAGGTAGATCTTGCCATCCTTACGCAGGTAGTTGGTGGTCAGACTGCCCACGTCCGAACCTGCACCCGGTTCGGTGATGGCGGAGTTCCACATCTGCTTGCCGGTGCCCCGCAACGCCATGATCTTGTCGATCTGCTCGTCGGTGCCTTCTCGCAATACAGTGGTAAAGCCTGCCAGCTGGTACAGCACATAGGTTGGCGCGCCCAGGCGTCCCAGCTCCTCCCAGATCACCGCCAGGGTGGTGAGCCCGGCATCGAAGCCGTCATACTCCTCCGGCAGCAACAGGCTGTCGATCCCCATCTCAGCCAGCTCTTTAACGAAGCGCTCAGGGTAGACACTGTTTTCATCGCACTCTGCGAAATAGGCTTCCCAGTTCTCCCGCTCCATCAAGTCACGGACACCTTTGACAAACAGCTCTTGTTCATCGGTCAATCTAAAATCCATATCTATATACCTTTATTGTTACTGCATCGGTGGCGGCCCCCGGCCGCCACCAAAGGAAAACTAGTCGGCCCACTTGTTGCGCTTGGCGTCCTTGAGGAAGGACACAATCACCAGGATGTTGATGATCACCAGGGGCGCGCCACCGGCGATGATGGCGGTCTGCAGGGGCTTAAGTCCGCCCAAAGAGAGAAGCACGATGCCAATCACGCCCACCAGGACGGACCAACCCACACGGATCCAGACCGGCGGCTCGTTGTCAGCGTCCACCCCCTTACAGGTGGACATCGCCAGGGTGTAGGAGCAGGCGTTGATCAGGGTGACCGTGGCCAGGAAACAGAGGATGAAGAAGCCCCACATGGTGATGGTGCTCATGGGCAGGGCGGCCCAGGTCTCGATGATCGCCCTTGGTGCCCCATGCTCGGCAATCAGCTGTCCCATGTTGATGATGTTTTCATGCATCAGGTTCACGGTGTTGGAACCCAGGATGGTCCACAGGAACCAGGTGGAAGCCGTCAGGCCACCCACCATGGTCAGACACAACTGACGCACGGTACGGCCACGGGAGATCTTGGCCAGGAAGATGCACATCTGGATCCCGTAGACCACCCACCAGGCCCAGTAGAACACGGTCCAGTCCTGGGGCCAGCTGCCTTCACTGATTGAGCTGGTGTAGAACAGCATGCGCGGCAGATAGGTCAGCATCACCCCCACGGACTCGGTGAAGTAGTTCACGGTGAAGCTGGTGGCACCGATCAGGAACACCCAGACCAGCATGATGATGCTCAGGTAGCTGCGCAGATCACTGGCGATCTTGATCCCCTTGGTCAGACCGAAGGCCACACAGATGGCGTTGAAGATGATCCAGACGGAGATCACGAAGGTATCCACCTCGATGGTGCGAGGAATACCAAACAGCCATTGAATGCACTCGGTCACCAGGGGCGTCGCCAGGCCCAGGCTGGTACCCATGGCAAGGATCAGGGCAACCACATAGATGTTGTCGATAATGGAACCGGCAATACCTTTATGATGCTTACCCAAAACTGGCTCCAGCGTGCCACTGGGACGAACCACATCCATCTTCTTAACGAACAGGAAGTAACCCAGGGCAACGGTGAAGAAGCCGTATCCCATCCAGGGCAGAGGACCCCAGTGGAACAGACTGTAAGCCACACCCAGCTCTTTCGCCTGAACCGACATGGACTCAAGCTCGAAGGGTGGGTAGGTCAGGTAGTAGTAGGCCTCCAGGGAGCCCCAGTAGAGTACCGCCGCAGAGGTACAGGAGGCGAACATCAAAAAGATCCAGCTTCCGGTACTGAACTCAGGCGTCTCCTGACCCAGTCGATTGTTGGCATAGGGACCCCATACCAGCCAGGCCCACCCGGCGGCCAGGGCGATCATGTACCATTCAAAGGCCCAGCCCCAGGAGTGGGTCAGGTAATGAAACACGGCACTGATCGCCTCGTTGGCCGCATCGAGATCACGTACGGTAAAATAGGAAAGCAGGATCACAACCAACAGTGAAGGAAAGAATATGGTTGGTTCAATCCCCACCTTGCTTGGTCGTACATCGTCTTTGACTCGTACAGCTTCCATCCTAAAATCTCCATTTCCGCCGCCACCACAACTCTGGGTGGCGGCTTTAAACTTGTATAAATATTTTCTTCAGGCAAAAGGGAGCCAGTGACAATATCCCATCAGATATTGACAAACAGTCAGATCACAATTGTCTTTTATGAAAATTAAAAACTTCTAATTTAGCCTTTGTTCAATAAGGCAAGGGGAATTCATCAGAAGTAATATTGCAGGTTGATATTAAATCGACCGTTCCAATCATTGCCGGCATCTTCCAGTCCTAAACTGCTGCCACCTAACCAAAGTGCATTCTTGGCATGGTAGTAATCGACATAAACGAAGAACTGGTTATAGGAAACAGAGAAACCGGTGGAGTTAATAATGGAGTCATCAAACTGAGCTTCATCAGGCTGCAGCACACTGTAATCGTTATACAGAGTAATGGTGCCCCAGTTCATTGGGAATTTCTTGGACACGTTGGCCGTCAGAATGTTGCCTTTGCTGGCAACCTCGTAGAAGCCGGTGACCGCACCGATACCGATCTTGGCGGTGTCGACCTGGCCGTCATCATATTGGTCAAAGTCATAATCCAGGTACTGCAACTGCAGGCCCCAATCCTGGTAGCCCAGATCGAAATGACCGGCAAACGCCAGGTTATCGCCGGACTCGTTCTCTTTCCGATTGTAGATCTGTCCATACTCGACCGAGCCGCCCACCAGGAGTTTATAATTCCCCTCTTCCCAACGATAAGACTGGCGGAGATCGAAGGTGTTGCGCTCTTCGTTGTTGTACTCCACATCCCCTATGGTGCCGGATGCTATGGTACCGGCATAGTCCCTGTGGTCGGTTCCACCATAAGTGGCCTTCTGCATGAAGGAAAACTCTGTTTCCCAAGGACCTTTGACATAGCTCAGGTTCGCCCCAACCCCCCAGTCATCTTCATACCCCAGGTAGTAGTTCAGGCTGTACCACCAGTTGTGAGAAGCAAAGTTTTTGTTGCCAAATGCCTTGTCAACGACGCCCAGTTTGAACTTGAGGTTCTCGCTGGCATTCCAGTAGGCATAGGCATACTTAAGGTAATCGTAGGAGTTCGTGAAACGATACTCGCCGGTGACACCATAGTCCCCAACCTCTTCCGAGAGTTTGAGGGCGAACATGTTGAAGTCAAAATCCCCGGCTGTGGACTTTGACGCCTCACTGAAGTCTTTCCAGGCGTAATTAACCCTGACATTTCCCCCAACTTCCACTGCCATTGCCGACTGGCCGGCCAATAGAAGAACGATAGGTAAAGCTATAATTTTCTTTTTCATTTGGACCACCTCCTTTGTAGGTTGGAGGCATTATGCATATCGCATTTCAGGAAAAAACCGCCTCAGGTCACACTTCCCTTCACAAAAACGAAACAACCCAGGCTCTTTTGTGACGAGCATCACAATCAACCTCGCTGCGATAATAATTTGGCGATTTTTTCATCACTGAAAATTAACTTCACTCGAGCATTTTGTGAGGTACGTCTCATTTGCTTCGTTCGAACCTGGTTTAGCATTGCTCTCACAAGACGCTCGGCGCTATTAATTGAAAATAGATGCCGCCAAACAATTAAAAATCGAAAAAGTGAATATTTTTACTGATGGCAAAATGCCACCACATAATTGACCGGACGTTATCAAACCAAAACCGTAGACAGGCCTTGTCGGTGACAGCAGGCATAAGAAAACAGGACTATTCGCCAGCCCTCATTCGTCGCACTGAGGGAGAAGGAAACGTTTTTTTTTGCCGAGCACCACAGCCTCTTTAATTACGAAACATTGTCAGAAACAAACTGGAGAGATGATGAAAATTATTGCGTGTTACAAACTGGTTCCCGAGGAACAGGACATCACAGTCAAGGCGGACGGCGCCATCGATACCGCCAAGGCATCCATGAAGATCAGCCAGTTCGACCTGAGCGCCGTGGAAGCCGCCGTTCAGCTGAAAGCCCAACTGGGTGACGGCCACCTTACCGCACTGAGCATGGGCGGTAAGGCGCTGGAAGCCCCCAAGGCAAAGAAGGATATTCTCTCCCGCGGTCCCGATGCCCTCACCCTGGCCGTAGACGACAGCTTCGATGGCGCACTGCCACACCATACCGCCCGTGTGCTGGCCGCGGCGGCCCGCAAGAGCGAGTTTGATCTCATCATCTGTGGTGACGGTTCCGGCGATCTCTATGCACAACAGGTTGGCCTGCTGCTGGGTGAACAACTGCAACTGCCCAATATCAATGGTGTCAGCAAGATTGTCGGCGCCGAAGCGGGGATCCTCACCGTCGAGCGTGAGCTGGACGACGAAGTGGAAGTGCTGGCCGTCCCCCTGCCGGCGGTGATCTCCGTCTCCGCCGACATCAATGAACCACAGATCCCCTCCATGAAGGCGATCCTTGGCGCCGCAAAGAAACCCAGCACCGTCCTGGGCGTGACAGATCTGGAACTGGCCCCAGTGCCCAAGATGGCTGAGCTGCTGTCGGTGAAAGCGCCGGAGCAACAGGAGCGTAAGCGCATCCTGATCGAGGGCGATGGCGACGAGCAGATCGCCGAGTTCGCCGACCACCTGCGCAAAGCCGTTAACTGATTCTGGAGGAATAACAATGAGCAAGCTTTCTAACGTATGGGTCTTCAGCGACGCCGCATCCCGCCTGCCCGAGCTGATCGCCGGCGCCCGTGAACTGGGTGAGCAGGTTTCCGCCCTGGTGATCGGCTGTCAAGAGGCGGTGGCTAAAGCCCACGCCCTGGGTGCCCACAAGGTCTACCACCTGGGTGAAAAGCCCGCCGATCGCATCATCGAGGATTACGCCGACACCCTGGTGCATCTGATTGCCGAAGGCAACGAGCGTTCTCTGGTGCTGATGGGCGGCACCCGCCGCGGCAAGGCCCTGGCAGCCAAACTGGGTAACCGTCTTGAAGCGGCGGTGTTTAACGATGCCTCAGAACTGCGCGCCGAACAGGGCGCCGTTGTCGCCAAACACATGGTCTATGGCGGACTGGCCCTGGGCGAGGAGAAACTGACCTCCTCCTTGGCCGTCGTCACCCTGGCCAGCGGCGTCTTTGAGCCCGCCGGCGAAGACGCCGCTGCCGCCGGTGAGACCCTGGCCGTTAACTTCGTCGAGCCCAAGGCTGGCATCAAGTGCATCGAGCGCCGCGCCAAAGAGGGCGAAAGCGTCGATCTGGCCAAGGCCAGGCGCGTAGTGGGTGTCGGCAGCGGCATCGTCTCTCTGGAGAACCTGCGCCAGGCGGAAGCCCTGGCCACCAAACTGGGCGCCGAGATGGGCTGTAGCCGCCCCATCGCGGAAACCGAAAAGTGGATGGAGCGCGAGCGTTACATCGGTGTATCCGGTGTCATCCTCAAGCCGGAGCTCTACCTGGCCATAGGTATCTCAGGTCAGATCCAGCACATGGTTGGCGTTAACGGCGCCCAGACCATCATCGCCGTCAATAAGGATAAGAACGCCCCGATCTTCCAGTACGCCGATTACGGCCTGGTCGGCGACGCCAGCAAGGTCGTACCGGCTCTGATCCAAGCACTTCAGGGCTGATCCCCCCACGCCATGAGCTTCGCCCCAGGGAGGGGGTGGAGCCGGGCATACCAGCGATAGAGATTCGAGACTATGTCAGAAGAAGCATTTGACACCATCATCGTCGGAGCAGGCCTAGCCGGCAGCATTGCCGCCTATATCCTGGCTCAGGGCGGCGCCGACGTGCTGGTGATTGAACGGGGTAACTACCCGGGCAGTAAAAACATGACCGGCGGCCGCCTCTATGGCCACAGCCTGGAACGGGTGATCCCCGGCTTTGCCGAGGAAGCCCCCATCGAGCGTCGGATCACCAAGGAGAAGGTCTCCTTTATGACCGAAGAGAGCGCCGTCACCCTGGACTACCACAATGGTCAGTCCCAGCAGCCGGTCGAGGAGTCCTACACCGTACTGCGGGGCGAATTCGACCAGTGGCTGGCGGGCAAGGCCGAGGAGGCGGGAGCCCAGTTCATTACCGGGATCCGGGTAGACAAGATCCTGGTTGAGGAAGGCAAGGTGGTCGGCGTTGAAGCGGACGGCGACGAGCTGTTGGCCAAAACCGTCATCCTTGCCGAGGGAGTCAACCCTGTGCTGGGCGAGCAGTTGGGCATGGTCAAGCCCAAGGTTCAGGCCAGCGCCATGGCGGTGGGTGCTAAAGAGTTGATCGAACTCTCCGAAGAGCAGATCCGCGATCGCTTCAACCTCAGTGGTGATGAGGGCGCCGCCTGGCTGTTCGCCGGCTCCCCCTCCAACGGACTGATGGGTGGTGGTTTCCTCTACACCAACAAGTCCACCGTCTCCCTGGGCGTGGTCTGCGGCCTGCATCACATCGGTGAGTCTGACAAGACGGTGCCACAGATGCTGGAGGACTTTAAGAACCACCCGGCGGTCAAGCCGCTGATTGAGGGTGGCAAGATGATCGAGTACTCCGGCCATGTGGTGCCCGAGGCCGGTATCCACATGGTGCCCAAACTGGTGGATGACGGCGTGCTCATCGTCGGCGATGCTGCCGGCCTGTGTGTCAACGTCGGCTACACGGTTCGTGGCATGGATCTGGCCATCGCCTCCGGTGAGGCCGCGGCTCAAGCGATCCTGGCGGCTCGTGAACAAAACGATTTCTCCGCCACCGGCCTGGCCGGTTATCAGCGCCTGCTGGAGGAGAGCTTCGTCATGAAGGATCTGAAGCTGTACCAGAAGCTGCCGGCCTTTATGGAGAACCCGCGCATCTTCAACCAGTACCCCAAGATGGTGGCGGATCTGATGCAGGAGATGTTCACCGTTGACGGCACCCCCGCCCAACCGATCCGCAAGACGCTGATGAAGCACTGCAAGGAGGTGGGTTATCTCAACCTGCTGAAGGATGGACTAAAAGGAGTGACCGCACTATGACCAACACAGTAAACGTGGATGTGAAGCTGGGGGTCAACAAGTTCCATGTGGACGAGGGACACCCACACATTGTGCTGAAAGAGAATGCGGACCTGGCCGAGGTGAAAAAGCTGGTCAATGCCTGTCCCGCCGGACTCTACAAACTGATGGAGGATGGCAGCGTCAAGTTCGACTCTGCCGGATGCCTGGAGTGCGGTACCTGTAAGTTCCTGTGCGGCGATACCATCCTGGAAAAGTGGGAGTATCCCAGAGGGACCTTTGGCATCGAATATCGCTACGGATAGCGGCTTAGCGAGAGGCAACGAAAGTTGCCTCTCGCTTCTTGTTTAGGCCTGGAGACCGCTGAACAAGCAAGCTGGCCAATCTGCCGTACTGAGCAAAGGCGATGCAATGTCACCGCCAACCGACGACAAACAGGTCCAACCGCCTTGAATTTCAATCACCACAGATGTTACGGGCGAGTTAATTGCTAGCTGACGCACATTTACATTTCGCGACATCAGATAAGCTTTGCGACTTTCTTACGCCACCAAACGCCGCTGCAACTTCAACGGCGCACCAACTTAAATCGCAAGGCGAGTGAAAGCCGCGCCCGGAACACCTGAATTTTCCAGCCTTTCCGGGTCGATATTAGGGTAATAAAATGAAAAAAGAGAAAAGTTTCGACGACATGGAGTTTTCTCCTCTGCATAAGAAGATCATGCTTTGGGGCAGCGGGGGCCCTTTTTTGGATGGCTATATTCTGGTCATCATTGGCATCGCACTGGAGCAACTGATCCCCCAGATGGAGCTCGATGCCAACTGGATCGGACTGGTCGGGGCATCAACCCTGGTCGGCCTCTTCGTCGGCACCGCCCTGTTTGGCTACATTGCCGACCTGTTCGGGCGTAAGCTGATGTTTCTCATTGATATTATCGCCATCGGCCTGCTCTCGGTCAGCACCATGTTTGTCTCTTCACCGATGGAATTGGTGGTCATGCGCTTCCTGATAGGTGTGGTGATCGGGGCAGATTACCCCATCGCCACCTCCATGGTCGCCGAGTTTTCCCCCACACGCCACCGGGCCTTTACCATGGGCTTTATTGCACTGATGTGGTACGTCGGTGCCACCTGTGCCAACGCAGTAGGCTACCTCCTGTATGACCTGGAGGATGGCTGGCGCTGGATGTTGGGCAGTGGTGTGATCCCCTGCCTGATCATCCTTTTGGGCCGCTTTCATCTGCCCGAATCCCCCCGCTGGCTGATGCAAAAGGGCCGCAAGAAGGAGTGCCAGGAGGTGATGGAGACCTATTTTGGCAAAGAGATCACCCTGGAGCTTGAGCAACCCAAACAGACCCGATACCGGGATCTGTTCAGCAGGCGCAACCTGCGAATGATCTTTTTCACCGGCACCATCTGGAGTTGCCAGATCATTCCCATGTTCGCCATCTATACCTTTGGGCCCCAAATTATCGGCTTACTTGGGCTTCATCAGGGTAAAGATGCGGCGTTGGGCAACATCATCATCAGTGGTTTCTTTATCGCAGGCTGTGTACCTGCCATGTATTGGCTCAACTCCATCGGCCGACGGCCCCTGTTAATCGGCAGTTTTGCCATTATGACCGCCGCCCTGGCCGTGCTGGGCATGGTCCCCGATCCCAGCATCAGCCTCGTCATCGCCGCCTTTGGTCTCTATGCCTTTTTCTCAGGAGGCCCAGGGATCCTGCAGTGGCTCTATCCCAATGAACTCTTTCCCACCGAGATCCGTGCCTCGGCGGTGGGCGCCGTCATGGCATTTAGCCGAATCGGCACCATCCTCTCGACCTATGCCCTGCCTATTTTCATGACCAATTATGGCGTATCAGTAACCATGCTGGCAGGGGCTGCGATCTCTCTGGTGGGCTTCGCGATCTCCATCTCCATGGCCCCGGAAACCCGCAACCTGGCTCTGGGCGAAACCAGCTCGGCAGAGTACGGCTAACCTCCCGCAACAAAAAAGACCATAACGACGCGTACCTTATGGTCTTTTTTGTTCGACCTCCCGCCTCGAACCGCACCTCGCCTCCCCTTGGCGCTCCCTGATCGTCCTCCTATCGGAGCAAACGGGGATCCGCGCGATACAAAATGAAGTTTTTCAGCCTTTTGCCTCTCTGTGGGTGTTAAACTCTGGGGTCAGATGGAAGCCAGCGTTAATCCATGAGCAACAGGGAAAACAGGCCAGCACTGCCGAGTGTGAGCGCAGCCCCATGGCTCCTCCCAGCACAGTGCCTCAACTCCGGCGTTTCTACCGGACTTGGCGATCCGGGCCAGGGACTGAACGCCCTTTTTGGTGACAATTCCAGGCAACAAGGTCGCAGATCCCCATACTCTCATGGGTTAACACTCGCTGCTCTTCCTCACAACTCTCGTACTGAAATCCGTGATGATGGAACCCAAAAGCTAGATTGATGGAGTAACTTATGAACTATCGATTAACCCACGAGCAGGAACAGTTTGTAGGAGGGGTTCGTAACCTGATGGAGCGGGAGGACTGGGAGTCATACTTCTCCGAGTGCGATAATAACTGCACCTACCCCGAGCGCTTCGTCAAAGAGCTGGCCCAAATGGGGATCGACAGCCTGCTCCTGCCCGAAGAGTATGACGGTTTCGATGCCGGGATGCTCACCCTGACGGTGATATGGGAAGAGTTGGGCCGACTGGGCGCACCCACCTATGTACTCTACCAGATGGCGGGTTTTAACACGGTATTGCGTCAAGGCAGCGAAGAGCAGATCAATAAGATCCTGGCACTGAGGGGCAGCGGTAAGCAGATGTGGAACTCCGCCATTACTGAGCCCGGCGCTGGCTCGGACGTTCGCAGCCTAAAGAGTACCTACCGAAGAGAAAACGGTAAGATCTATCTCAACGGCACCAAGTGTTACATCACCAGTGCCTCGGGTTGCCCCTACCTGGTGGTGATGGCCCGGGATGCCAGCTCCCAGACTCCCGTCTTCTCCGAGTTCTTTGTCGATATGTCCAAGCCCGGGATCTCAATCCGTGAGCTGCCCAAACTGGGCCTGAAAATGGACAGCTGCTGTGAGATCACCTTTACCGATCTGGAACTCGAAGAGAAAGATCTCTTCGGCACCGAAGGCAATGGCTTTGAACGGGTCAAGGAGGAGTTCGATCTGGAGCGTTTCCTGATCGCCTGCACCAATTACGGCAGCGCCTACTGTGCCTTCGAGGATGCCGCCCGACACGCCAATCAAAGGGTTCAGTTTGGCCAACCCATTGCCCGTACCCAGCTGATCCAGGACAAATTCGCTCAGATGGTGATCAATCTGAACAACATGAAAAACATGCTCTATCAAACGGCATGGAAAGCCGATAACGGCCTGATGACCTCAGGTGATGCCGCCATGTGCAAACTGTTTTGCACCAAGGCAGCCTTCGAAGTCGTCGACGAGGCGATGCAGGTACTGGGGGGCTCGGCCATCACAGGCGAGCACAGGATCAGCCGTTTTTGGCGCGATCTTCGAGTCGACCGGGTCTCGGGGGGCTCCGAAGAGATGCAACGATTGACCTTGGGACGGGCGGTGCTCAAAGAGTACCGATAACCTTCTCGACATCATGGTTTCACCTGACTTGGCGAAGCGGCAAACGACGCAAGCAGTTATAAGGTACAGAGCGACCCCTTGAAACCGGAGAACACAGACACAAACGCGAAGCCTCGGCTTCGCGTTTGTTCACTGAGTTTCCCCCCTCTTTGCAACCATCCTCTCCCCTCAGCAGGCCAACTTCGCCGCCCTCCACTCGATGCAACTGAGCGTCACAGCCCTTGCTGCCCCATAGATAAACGTCTATATATCAGCAGCCTAATTAAAATCCAGATAAGCCTGAAGAACATTATCCGGTTTCAACGACGGACAATTCGAAGGTACAGCCAGCTGAAAAAACGTCCCCTTTTGTGCTGGCAGCTCGTCACGAGCACGACACTCAGGAACCGCAAAAAGCCAAGAGGCCCATAGAGATTCAAGGCCCGAACCGGACGAGCGGGGCCGACGGGAGCTCCCCCCAGCCAGGTAACCATGAAGGGAGTTTAGGGAACAGGCTGGATCAACGGCAGTGAGCGCCAACCCGCCCCAAGCAGGCTTGATCCCCCGACAAGAGATGGCTCCCCCCAACGCATCGAGCGCCAGCGACAGCCGCTTGTCAGAGATATCGAACTGGCCGCTTTGATTGAACACACGCCCTTGGATCACTCAGCAGGAGCAGGGAAATCAACCCACTTGGCGGGGCTCCATCAAGGTGTCAGCCCCCGAATGTAGGGCAACAGACAACAGGCCAAAGGATCCCGATAGACGCTCTGCCCGACGCCGGGCAACAGGGACGCGAGCTTGGGGTACTCGGTCAAACTCCCTATGGGTTTATCAGAGAGGGCGGACTTTAACTGGGTATGACGATATTGAGAGGCGGCACCCAGCACACACTGGGTCACTCCGTAGAACACAGGCAAAGCGCGTTCGGGAGCAAACCCTGCACCCGTCAGTTTGACGACACAGGCCTCCATCACAGTTAACAAGCCGGGCAGCAGGCGGACCTGGCCAAACAGTTCGGCCCAGCCCGGCTGGGTGATCAGGGCTCGGTACATGTTGCGTCCAAGCGCCTCGAGATAGGCTTGCCAGGGCAGCGCGGGATCCGGGATCACCACGGACCCGGCGATAAAGCCATCCAGCAGGTGGGCCTGAAGCTCGGCTTTATTGGCAAAGTGCTTGTAGATGGCCATGGGGGTCACTGACAGCCGGGCCGCCAGTTTATGCATACTCACACCATTGACCGGCCCCTGTGCTGCCATCTCCAGGCCCGCTTCGATGATCCGTTGACGTGACAAACTCTCACGCCCTTCGGGCTTACTCATAGGGAGGTCCTTTCATTCTTGGCAAAATAACTTGGCATAACCTTTTGATATAAATAAAAAGATTAACTTTGGCAACAAATTAACCCCTTTGGGAGTTGTCATCATGCGCGTTTTTTCCTACGGTGGAATCACAGGTATACACCATATACCCAATACGGACAAATTACCGAGTTGAAATTGTGGAGTGCTAAATGGACTGGAAATTTCACGCTAAACGCCTGGGGATCTCTTATGCGTATCAAGGCATGCTTACGCTAATCGCCTGGAAAATGAGCCTGAAACCTCAGGACAGGTTGATTCTGATCTTCGCCTCAGCAGTCTTTCTCTGCGGCACAGCCTTCCTGATCTGGCCTGGCCCCATGGCGAGCATTTTTGGCTTTGAACGGCTCAACGACATTGCCCTGACCGATATTCGCGCCTATTACGGCACCATGCTGATGACGTTAGGCGTGGTCCTGGCGTACCTTGCCGGGCAGGAAGGCGGTCGCAAGCCAGCCTATCTGGTGATGATCTGCGTCGCCCTGGGCTCAACCCTGGGACGACTGATTGGGATCGCTGCTGGGACCCCCCTGTGGGGCATTCACGGACTGATGACCGCGGTTGAATTGCTGCTGACATTTCAGTGTATCTCGGCGCTGCGACGCAAACCCAAGCCGCCAAAGCCCGAGCCCCTGCCAACCCTGGATCCCAAAACACCCGAAGAGTTTCGCCCCCTGTCCCAGGGCAACTTTGCCGATCCCTACCCTTACTACCGTATGCTCAGAGATCACTACCCGGTCTACCGCCAGGCACAAACCGGCTACTTCCTGATCTCACGCTATGACGACATCGTCAGCGCCAGCCGGGATCAGGCCACCTTTTCCTCTCAACTCATGGCATGGTTGGCTGGCAGCCGCTCTGGCGGAAAGGCCAAACAGGTCGAAGCCTTGGGCGCAATAGGCGTGGTTCCCGTTGACGTGTTAGCCCTGCAGGATCCCCCCGTACACACCGCCCAGCGTCGCACAGCCATGCAGGGATTGAACGTCAATTTCGTCCGCTCACTGGAAGCGGAAGTGGCGGAACTCTGTAATGAATTGCTGTCCCCGGCACTGGCGCGAGGCAACATGGAGTTCGTGAACGAGTTCGCCTGGAAGCTTCCCATGACCCTGATCATAAGACTGCTCGGGTTTCCTGAGGAGGACTTTCCCAAGGTCAAGGAGTGGTCCATCGGAGGAAACCGCAGTATCAGTGGCACGGCGACGCCCGTTGAACTCGTCAACAGCGGGATCGGCAGTGCACAGTTTATGCGCTGGCTCTGGAAGCACTGGCGCCAGGCCCAGGCCCAGCCCCGCAATGACTTTACCGGCATGCTGGTCAAAGCCGCCGCCGATCCCCACTCAGATATGACAGAGCAAAATGCCATCTCTATCCTGGTCCAACTCTTGATCGCCGGCTCCGATTCGTCGGCCAGCACCATGGGCAATGCCATCAAGATCCTGGCGGAAAAACCCGAACTGCAGCAACGGCTGCGGGACGATCCCAGCCTGATCCCGCCCTTTATCGAGGAGGTCTTTCGAACCGAATCGGCCTTCCAGGGACATTTCCGTATCACCACCCGGGACGTTACCCTGCATGACACCCTGATCCCTAAGGGCTCTCAGGTGCTGTTGATGTGGGCATCGGGAAATCGGGACGAACGCTTTTGGGATAACCCCGATGAATTTCGCCTGCATCGAGCCAATGCCCAGGCTCATCTCACCTTTGGTCATGGGCCCCACGCCTGCATCGGCCGGGAAGTGGCCCGCATGGAGATCAAAGTCGTGCTCGAGCAATTGCTGGCCCGGACCGGTCGATTTGAGATAGTGGCTGACACCCAATACGACGCCAGCATTACATCACGAAGCCTGGTCCGCCTGCCCATCGCCTTTTCGCCCCCGGTGCCAACACAACAGGAAACGCCCGTGCCGTCAGCCCATGAACACGTTTTGGAGGCCGTCGTATGAATCGTTGGCAGTGCCAGCTTTGCGGCTGGATCTATGATGAAGCGCTTGGCGCGCCCGATGAAGGGATCGCACCAGGCACTCCCTGGGACGCGATCCCGGATACCTGGCGCTGTCCCGAGTGCGGTGCCAATAAATCCGACTTCATGATGGAGCAGATTGACCGGATCGACACAAGCGCTTCGGCGACGGATCACAACGCGACCCTCGCCCTTGTGGTGGGCAGTGAGACAGGTAATGGCCGTGCCCTGGCCGACAAGCTGATGAGTCTGTGTGGCGAGCTCGGTTTATCCTTTCAGTTCTTCACTCTGGACAAGCTGACCGTCCAGCATCTTCATTCACTCAAGCAACTCTTGTGCATCGTCAGCACCACCGGCGAGGGGGAGTATCCCCTCGTCGCCGCAGCAAATATCGAGAAGATCAAACAGACTCCGCCAGATCTGGCTCACCTTCATTACAGTGTGCTGGCACTGGGTGACAGCAACTACGCCCAGTTCTGCGCCGCCGGCCGCGATTGGGACGCCTGGATGGGTCAACAGGGAGCTACCCCCCTGCTCCCCAGGGTGGATGCCGATGTCGACTTCGAGCCGGTGGCAAACGATTGGATGCTTCACGCCCTATCGCAACTGACTCAAAAGAGCATGGAGCAACTGGCCGAAGAGCTGGGACAGACGTTGCATCAAACCTCCCGGCCCAAAGCCATCGAAGTCCCTCTGCTTAACCGCACGACCCTAACCGGCCCCAACGCACTAAAAGCAGCATGGCACTGTGAGCTGGGCTGGGATCATCAAGCCATGGAATGCCAGGCGGGCGATTGGGTGGAGATCTGGCCGCAAACCCCGGACGAACTGGTGCAGCAAGCTTTAGCACAAACCGGCTGGGATGGGAACCGATGGGTCAACTGGCAACAGCGCCGAGTCCGACTGTGCGAGGCCCTGAAATCGGCCGAGTTAAGACGGGCAAATACGCAATTGCAGGCCTGGGCCGAGCACCATGCAGGCCCCCAGCAACATCTCGATCCCATCAGCCTTCTTGCCGCCGCCCGCCTCCCCATCAAGAGCTGGCTGGGACGGTCACGGGGAAAACGTCTTCCCTGCCCAGATCACGTACTGGATCTGCTCACGCCCATCCAGCCCCGTACCTACTCGGTCGCCTCCAGCCCAACCTGCCACAAGGATCGTATCGCCCTGACTATTGCCGCCGCCGAGGCCGATCCCGGCGCTGGGGTTGCCTCAGGTTATCTGGGACAGCGTTTGGCCGAGGGGGAAACCTTACGTGTCCGTCACAAACCCCACCCTGGCTTTCGCCTGCCTGAGGATCCGAGCCTGCCGGTGATCCTGATAGGCTCCGGCAGTGGTATCGCACCCTATCGTGGCTTCCTTGAGCTCAGGGCCAAGCAGGCTGAGCAACAAGAGATTGGCCACACTTGGCTGCTGTATGGTTGCCGAGATCCGAACCTGGACTGGCTCTACCGTCAGGAGATCGAAGCCTGGCTGCAGGAGGGCACCCTCAGCCACTTGGATCTGGCTTGCTCTCGGACCCAGAAGTCAAAGATCTACGTGCAAGATCGTCTGGCCGAGCGCGTCGAACGCCTTGCCGATTTTCTGGATCGTGGCGCCCACCTCTACCTATGTGGCGATGCCAAAGGGATGGCGACCGGGGTGGAAGAGAACCTGCGACAAATGCTGGGCCAGGAGCAGCTGGCGCAACTGACGGCGCAACAGCGTTTCCACAAGGACGTTTACTGAGCCCTGATCTGCCCGAGGAGCATGATGCTCCTGCGGGCATGCTCTCAGGAAGCCGTCGTGGAACCAATTGAAAGCCGAACAGCGGCACCGACCGAGAGAGAAAGTGATGAAGCGGTCTCAGACTGGCTATCTGATGCTCACAAATCATCCTTATCGCTCTAACAAACATCAGTTTGTCCAACTATTGGCCGAACGAACCCTTGCCCTATTGCATGGTCCCGTGGATTCTGGTCTAATCAGCCTCGCTTTCGGGGGACGCCCCAATAAAGCAATGGCGCGTTGGCAGAGTGGCTATGCAGCGGATTGCAAATCCGTGGACCTCGGTTCGACTCCGGGACGCGCCTCCAGATATAACAACAAAGCCGCCCTTCGGGCGGCTTTGTTGTATCTGCGCTCTGACAGTCCTGCCTGTTGCCCCTTATTAAGCAAGACCCGAGATCTCTGCCAAGCTTACAGACGAAACTTCATGCCGTCTGGAGGCCCTATGCGATCCCGCCCAACGCCATGGATGCGTCTGCGTTCCAGCTTACTCTTGCTGTTGACACTGCTGGCGGTTGCTCCCGCCGACGCGGCTGATATCCTGGCCGATACTTGGTTTATCACCCCTAAACCCGGCCAGCAAATCGAGTTTGAACAGGCGCTAACCGCCCACTTGGCTTACCGCGTGAGCCAAGAGGAGCCACGCCGCTGGCAAGTCTATGTTCAGATCCTCGGTGATGAGATGGACACCTATGTGCTGCGCAGTTGCTGCTTTAGCTGGGCTGAACTGGATGGCTTTAAAGACTGGGCACGGGGCAGCGGAGCTGGCGACCATTGGCAACAGCATGTTAGCCCCCTGATTGCCAAGTTTCGCCATAACCTCAGCCTCATTGAACCCGGCGCCAGCCAGTGGCCCGAAGATCTTCAGGGTTACCGCTATTTCGGGGTCAGCCGCTACGGGGTCAAGGCCGGACACGGTGCGGCGCTGCGGGAAGACCTTGCCTCCTTGAGCACACATGCGAAAAAAATGGACTGGCCTTATCATTGGCTCTGGTCTTGGCCCATCGCCGGCCCACAAACCCTAGTGTTGATCGTCCCCTACCGGGACCTCGCCGCCATGGAAAGCCCCCAACCGACCTTCTTCCAGGCTCTGATCAACCAGCTCGAGTCGAAGAAACGCGCCCAGGACCTGCTGCAACGATGGGGGGAGCATTTCCACCATAGTGAATATCATCTCTTCCAACATCGTCCAGATCTCAGTGCCGCTGGCCGCCCATAAGCCACGCTAAGATACTGACCTTTAGGTGAGCCTTAATGCGTCATGAGGACAAAAAAAAACACCGCCCCAAGGGGCGGTGTTTTATTCAACATTTGGCGCTACTCTTGGCTCAAATGCTCAGACTCTTCAATCCGGGTCTTGAGTTTCTGACCCGGACGGAAGGTCACTACACGTCGTGCGGTAATTGGGATATCTTCGCCCGTCTTCGGATTCCTACCGGGACGCTCGTTCTTTTCCCTGAGCTCGAAGTTCCCAAAACCCGACAGTTTGACCTGCTCGCCACTTTCCAGAGCCAATCGAACCTCTTCGAAGAAGATCTCAACCGTTTCCTTAGCGTCCCGCTTATGCAGTCCGAGTGTTTCAACAAGTTTTTCTGCCATATCGGCTTTGGTCAGCGCCATAATGTTCAGTCCCTCAACTGTGCGTTGAATTCTGATTGCAGCGAAACCAGGATGCTATCCACCGCTTGCGCGATCTCTTTTTCTTCAAGAGTACGGTCCACATCCTGCAATGTCAGGGCGATTGCCAGGCTCTTATGCCCTTCCTCGACACCCTTTCCGCAGTATACATCGAACAAGTTTACGGCAACCAACTGATTTCCGCCAACTTTTCTTATCATTTTTTCAACATCTCCGGCACCAACCTCCTCTTTAACCACCAAGGCAATATCACGGCGGTTAGCAGGGAACTTAGAAACCGGCTGAGCCTTGGGCAAACGACGCTCATCGATGGCCGCCTGTTCGATCTCAAACACGACGGTACGACCGTTCAGACCCAGTTTCTTTTCATGCTGCGGGTGGATAGCACCGATCAAGCCGACAACGCTATCCCCTTTGAGGATCTCGGCACATTGACCCGGGTGCAGAGCCGGATGGGACGCCGCGCGGAAGCTAAAGTCATGTGGCGTATTGGTCAAGGCCAGTACGGCTTCCAGATCCCCTTTGAGATCGAAGAAGTCCACGGTATTCGCCGCCATATCCCAGTGCTCATCACTCTGAGTACCGGCAATCACCGCAGCCAGCATTGGCTCCTGACGCAGACCATTTTCGGCCGCCGCATCCGGCAGGAAGCGCAGGCCGGTTTCAAACAAGCGAATGCGCCCTTGCTGACGCGCTTGGTTGTAGGCCACTGCCCCCAGCAGACCGGTCCACAAAGAGAGGCGCATGGCGGACATCTCGGAAGAGATGGGGTTTGGCAGTACCTTGGGTTCAACCCCAGGGTGCAAGCGGGCCTGCACCTTAGGATCGACAAAGCTGTAAGTGATCGCTTCCTGGAAACCGCGATCGACCAGCAGACTGCGCACCCGTTTTACCGGCAGTTTCGCTTCGCCATGATCCGTCATCTCCAACTTGGCCACAGGGGCCAGGTTCGGGATGTTGTTGTAGCCGTAGATGCGGGCCACTTCCTCGATCAGATCCTGTTCGATGGCCATATCGAAGCGCCAGCTAGGGGCCTTAGCTTGCCAGCCTCCTGCCACCTCGGTCACCTCACAGCCCAGGCGTACCAGGATATTAGCTACGGTGGCATCGTCGATGTGGTGGCCCAACAGGTTGTCCAGCTTCTCACGACGCAGGGTGATGGTCGCAGCCTTTGGCAGATGCTCGTCGGACTTCACTTCCACCACGGGACCGGCTTCGCCGCCGCAGATCTCCAGCAGCAGTGCCGTTGCACGCGCCATCACCTTGGCTTGCAGCTGGCTGTCGACGCCACGCTCGAAGCGGTGAGACGCATCGGTGTGCAGACCGTAGGAACGCGCCTTGCCGATGATGGACAGCGGATTGAAGAAGGCACACTCAAACAGGATATCGGTGGTTTCAGTGGTTACGCCGCTGCGCTCACCACCAAAGATCCCGGCCAATGCCAGTGGACCCTGATCATTGGCGATCAGCAGGGTGTCTTCACGCGGTTCGATCTCGTTACCGTCCAGCAGCGTCAGCTTGTCGCCGGCTTGCGCCAGACGCACCTGCAGGTTGCCGTTCAATTTCGTCAGATCAAAGGCGTGCATCGGCTGACCGTATTCGAGCAGCACGAAATTGGTAATATCAACCACAGGATCAATAGAGCGAATGCCACCACGACGCAGCTTTTCCTGCATCCACAGCGGGGTGTCCGCCTTCACGTTGATCCCTTTGATCACGCGGCCCAGGAAACGTGGACAGTGCTCTGGCGCGTCAACGCGAATGTCCAAAGTGTCTTCGATGGTCGCAGCCACTTCGGCCACAACCGGCTCGGTCACGTCACAGCTGTTCAGGACACCCACTTCACGAGCAACGCCGTTCAGACCCAGGCAATCGGCCCGGTTTGGCGTCAGATCGATCTCGATCTGTTTGTCGTCCAGCTGCAGGTATTCGCGGATATCGGTGCCAATGGGCGCATCCGCAGGCAACTCCAGAATGCCATCGGACTCGACGTCAATGCCCAGCTCGGAGAAGGAGCAGAGCATGCCGTGGGAAGGAACACCGCGCAGCTTGGCTTTCTTGATTTTGAAACCACCGGGCAACTCAGCGCCTACGGTGGCGCAGGCCACCTTCAGGCCCAGGCGACAGTTTTTGGCGCCACAGACGATGTCCAGCAGCTCGTCTGCACCAACATTGACCTTGGTGACCTGCAGCTTGTCGGCATCCGGATGTTGGCCACACTCGACCACTTCACCCACGACAACGCCGGAGAACTCGGCGGCAACCGGTTCAACGCCGTCCACTTCCAGGCCAGCCATGGAGATCTGCTCGGACAGTTCCTCGGTGCTGATCGCGGGGTTAACCCACTCGCGCAGCCAGGATTCACTGAATTTCATTTTGCTTCTTTCCTCTTACTGGAACTGCTTCAAGAAGCGCAAATCGTTCTCGAAGAACGCGCGCAGATCGTTGACGCCGTAGCGCAACATGGTCAGGCGCTCAACGCCCATGCCGAAGGCAAAACCGGTGTACTTCTCCGGATCGATGCCCACGGACTCCAGCACCTTTGGGTGCACCATGCCACAGCCCAGTACTTCCAGCCATTTGTCGCCCTTACGGCGCACATCCACTTCGGCGGAAGGCTCGGTAAAGGGGAAGTAGGAAGGACGGAAACGTACCTCAAGATCTTCCTCGAAGAAGTTGCGCAGGAAGTCGTACAGAACCCCTTTGAGTTCGGTAAAAGAGACTTTTTCGGCAACCAGCAGACCTTCCACCTGATGGAACATCGGGGTGTGGGTCTGATCGTAATCGTTACGATAAACACGACCCGGGCAGATGATGCGGATCGGCGGTTGCTGTTTCTCCATGGTACGGATCTGCACACCACTGGTGTGAGTCCGCAGCATCAGGTCCGGGTTGAAGAAGAAGGTATCATGATCAGTACGGGCCGGATGGTGCGCGGGAATGTTGAGCGCATCAAAATTATGGAAACCGTCTTCGATCTCGGGACCACTGGCAACGGAAAAGCCCAGATCGGCAAAGAACGCTTCGATGCGTTCAATGGTGCGGCTCACCGGGTGCATGCCCCCTGTGGCCAGCTTGCGGCCTGGCAGAGTCACATCGATCGACTCGGCGGCCAACTTGGCGTTCAACGCCTCGGTTTGCAAGGACTCAATACGGGTATTCAGGGCTTGCTGAACCTGCTGTTTGCCGGCATTGATCTTCTGGCCGGCGGCGGGACGTTCCTCCGCGGACAACTTACCTAAGGATTTCATCAGGGCGGTGATCTCGCCCTTCTTGCCCAGGTAATTGACCCGGATCTCATCCAGTGCTTTCAGGTCGCTGGTGGCTTCGATGGCCGCCAGCGCCTGAGCAACGATATCTGCTAATTGCTGCATCTGTTTTTTCTCGGTACCGATCCGACTAAGGGTAACTAAGGTGACAAAGGGTACAAATTCTACTGCATTGTGACCGGCATAAAAACCCTGTTCTGTCCTACAGTTGTCCTCAAGCCTGCACACAAGCCCGGCATCTGATGAATTATCAACCGGCAAGTTGATAATTACTGCGCTTGGGCTCTGCCTTCGGCGGTCGCACCGCCCAAATTTTGTGAATGACGTCAAATTGTTCGCTCTGCCAACGCAAATTGACTCAAGTTCACAAGCTCAAGGTCGACAGCCAGGCTATCCCTTTCCATCACCGACACTGATGATCCCATGACCGAAGTCCAACCCAGCATCTGGGATAAGCTCTTTATTAAACTCTCCATCCAGGAAAAGCTGCAGCTGATCTCCCTGGGGCCCCTGATGATGCTTCTCTTATTTAGCGCCCTGTTTTTCACCGGCAATGTCAAAGAAGAACAAGAAGCTGCCCGCCAGGAAGCGCTCAGCAGCGCCCGTCAGTTGGCCCGAGCCGTAGAGCTCCTCAGCCCTAATCTCTCTCCGGAACAAGGACAATTGATCGAGCATCAATTGGTCGGTGTCAGTCTCCAGCCTCTTCAGGATCAGGCACTGGTACAGATCGCCGATACCCACCGAGTGCTAGAGCGCGACGGGCAGCTGTATGCCAGCGCCCGCGTCGGCGATACTCTGATGGTGGTGACACACCGTCCCAACATCAGCCTGGCAGAGGTATTGGCGGACCATGGTGGACTCGTAAGCGCCATCGTGCTGACGCTGATCATTACCCTGTTCCTGGCCTATAAAATCTGTGGTTTCATTACCGGGACCATGGCCTATATGCAGTCGGTCATGGCTCAAGCATCCGCCAATGACCTGACGGTGCGCATGGATTTTCTTCCGGGGCGAGATGACTTTCGAGCTCTGGCCAAGCAGATCGACGAGCTGATCGACACGCGTCAGAGGGTAGTGACTCAGTTGCGCCATGTGTCGACGGAGATGGACCAGGCAGCCATACAGCTGGAGCAAGAAGCCAGCAACAGCGGTAAGCTGTCGGTCAGCCAGCGCCAGCACCTGGACAGACTGGCTTCGGCCATGGAGGAGATGACCGCCACTGTCAGAGAGGTCGCCAGCCACGCCGAACAAACCTCCAATGAAACTCAACAAGCCAGAGGGGAGGCCGAGCAGGGTCACAGCCACATTCAGGAAACCATTGGCCACATTGAGCAGCTGGTGTCCGACGTCCACAATGCCTCCAGCGCTGTTACCCAGGTCAATGCCAACGCCGAGCGGATCGATGCGGTGATCACCACCATCAATGCCATCTCAGAGCAGACAAACCTGCTTGCACTCAATGCCGCCATCGAGGCGGCCCGGGCGGGCGAACAGGGTCGAGGCTTCGCCGTGGTGGCCGACGAGGTCCGTCAGCTGGCCGGGCGTACCCAAGCGGCCACCGTTGAGATCCAACAAATGATCGAGGAACTGCAGTGCGGTACCCAAGCGTTAGAGAATGTTATGGCAAGCACTGTCGCCCTGGCCGAGTCTGGCCGTGACAACGTCAGTCGCACCGGCAACGACCTTATGCAGATCGTCGTCCACACGGATAAGGTTTTTGCCATGAGTAGCCAGATCGCTACCGCCGCCGAACAACAAAGCCAGGTGGCCAATGAGATCGCCGGGGATCTGATGCAGATCCGCGATCAGTCTCATGATTTGGAGGAGGCAGCACGCCACTCCGTGCAGGCGACCGGCACTGTTAGCAGCACCGCCAAGGTGCTGTCCGCGCAGCTTCATGGACTCAAGGTGTGATCAACGATTTATTACCGCTTGCCGATGAACTCGAGCCTGTTCCTGGAGTCCAGATTGTTATGCCAATCACCCCATGAATTTTGCCTTAATCACCTCTCCTTGGCCGCCTTGAGGCGGTCGTTTTTGGAATTCAGCCCCCTGGCCGACGCGCAGTTTTTCATCGAAGCGGGGAACTTTTATCCGGTCGTGAGTTCATACCCTTGAGCGAAGTGATCGTGTCTTCGTCTCATTCCCTGCATACGAAAGTTTAACGCGACCTTGTGTCGCGTTTTTTTTCGCTTAGCTTTAGCCTGTCTGCATTCAAAAAGATCAGGGATCCGCATGACTAGCCCGAGCCAAGAGATCTTCTTTCTCCACCTCTTGCGCTGCATTGCCGCCATTGCGGTGATTGCTATCCACGTACTGGGGCCTTTCCGTCAGCTTTACGGCCAGATCCCCTATGACGCCTGGTTCTCAGCCGTCGGGATCAACGCCGCCAGCCGCTGGGCCGTGCCCGTCTTTATCATGATCAGCGGTGCCCTCCTGCTATCGAGCAATCGCCCCCTGAATGCCCAACAGTATCTCAAACGGCGTGTTGGCAAGGTGGTGGTTCCTTTCGTCGGCTGGAGCCTGATCTATGTGGCCATCACCGCAATGCTCGAGGGCAGCTCCGCAGGCTGGACCGCCTTCGTCGAGGCCCCGCACCAACCTGTGTGGTATCACCTCTGGTTTTTCTACGACTTCATCCCACTCTATCTGGTGATCCCCCTGCTCGCTCCGCTGCTCAAAGCCATGACCCAAGAACAGATAAAGATCCTGCTCACGGCTTGGCTCACCCTGACCCTGATGCATCTGCTCAAGGTACCCACCCCGCTTCGTCAGGATCTGCTGCTCTATTCCGGTTACCTGATACTGGGTTGGTATCTCATGCATCACGACAACCGACCGCAGCTCAAATACTGGGTCGTGATGGGGCTTAGCGCCTTATTGCTCAATGTCCTGGGTAGCTACCTGGCCGCCGAACAGAAGCAGGGCTACAGCTCATTATTTATGAGCTATAAAACCCTCAATACCGTATTGATTGGGGCAATGATCTTTCTCCTCGCCCAGCAATATGGCGAGGCGATCAGTCAGCGCCTGCGTCCTGCGGTCATTTCCCTCTCGACCTGTAGCCTGGGGATCTACCTGCTCCATCCCATCCTGTTGATCCCTGTGCGCACTGCGATCAAGCAGGATCCCCTGATACTGGGTCATCCGGCATTGGCGATCCCTGCCGTGACACTCCTAGTGCTACTCCTCTCCTGGGCACTGACAGCGACATTGGCTCGTCTCCCAGGGATCAACAAACTGGTACCCTGAGGGTATGTTGTACTCTTCAAAGCAAAGATCCACTCACTGGATAAGGGCTACATCGCCATTACAGGAGCTACGGGACAGGGCACTCAATGCCGCTGGGATGTCGTGAGTTTGCCCGTCAGTGAAGGCGAACAGCAGATCCCGACTTGGACAGCAAAGAAGCGATCCTGGCTTGGCGCAACGATGCCAAGCACAGGGGTGCCCAACAGTGGGGGAGAGACCAATGGTGTCGTCACTTTCCGATGACAATCACTCTGCAGCAACATCCTTACGACTCAGATGCACCTGATGCTGGGGGTAGGGAATGGAGATCCCTTCCTCGTCAAAACGCAGCTTCACGGTGCGGGTGATGTCCCAGTAGACCTCCCAATAGTCCTCGGTTTTTACCCAGGGCCGGACGATGAAATCGACCGAAGACGCGCCCAGCCGGTGGAGTTTAATGACATGCTCCGGGCTGTGGAGGATCTTGGGATGTGATTGGATTATCGCCTCCAGCACCGCTTCAGCCTGAACCGGATCATCTTCATAGGCGATGCCGAACTCCATATCCACCCGCCGGACCCGCTCGGCAGTGATGTTTTTAATGGTGTCCCCCCAGATCTTGGCATTGGGCACCACAAAAACCTGATTATCGAAGGTTTTGATGGTGGTATTCACCAGGCTCATATTATTGACCTTACCCGCGACGCCCCCGGCTTCGACATAATCACCCACATCAAAAGGACGGTAAATCAGGATCATCACGCCAGAGGCAAAATTCGACAAGGTATCCTGCAGGGCAAATCCAATCACGATCCCCGCGACCCCAAGGCCCGCCAGCAAGGGAGCCAGATCCAGCCCGACTTGGGCCAGTGCCCATAACACCCCGACCAGCAAAACCAGACGCCCGGTCATCGCGATCAGAAACTCTTTAACCAGGGTACTGAGGGTACTGCGTTCATGCTCCACCGCCTTGGCCACCAGGCGGCGACTGAAACGGGCCAAGAGCATTGCCCCCAACAGCACCAGGGCAAAGATCATCACCCGTGAGAGGATCCCGCCCAGATTCTGCCGGCTCCAACTGCGCAGATCGTCCAGCAGCCCCATCAACACGGTTTTCGTTGCAGACCAGCTGCTGATCGCCTCCACCAGATCACCGGTGGTCTTGAAGATCAACTCGTTATATTGGCCGGGATCCTGGCCCTGCTGCTCCAGTAACACCACGATTTCGCGCAGGCTGTCGGTGCCGGTACGCCGAAGTCGCTCATGGGACTGGATCCGGCCAAGCAGCTCAGCTCGCCCCTCCGCAGGCAGCCGGTTGAGTTCCTTGCGCATCTGGCCAAGCTGATGGCCGCTTGATCGCAACACCAGCGACAGGTAATCCGCATACCGTATCAACTCCCCCACCAACTCCCGTTGCAAAACACCTGTCTCGACATGAAACTGGGACTGAAAGATCAGGTTGTCGCTGCGTTGCTGCATCAACCAGTTGACGTATCGAAAGAGGTCGTTGAGCGACAGCCAGCGCATCAGGGAATCCTCCTCCCCAGCGCTTTCATATTCTCCATATACACGGGTGGCCGCATCCCTGGCCCCCTCCAGACGCCCCTGCAAATAGCGATTATGCCGGTACAGGAGAGTCACCGCCTCGTCGGTTCGCGCCAGAGCACCGCTGGTGCGGGCCGCCACCACGAATTGACCCAGTTTTTCACTCAGCATGCCACTGGCATCGGCGATCTGCTGTTGCAACAACTGCCGATGCATCTGTGAATCGCTCTTGAGCCACTCTTGCTCCCAGCGAATGACCTGCTGCTCCGTCTTGCCAAGGAGCGCCTCCATCTCCGCCAGTGTTGCCCCCACTGCCTGTGCACTCAATAGCCCAAGCAGTAACACGGCAAACACCCCCCGACTGAATATCGCCACCCGCTCTCTCCCATCGACCGTCATCGAAGGAGTGTAGGAAGCCCCAAGCCGATCTGCCCAACCAGAAGGCATTGCAAACCGCCGCCATGTCCCCTAGGTTGGAGCCAATCTCATTCGCACATGGAGGCGTGCCATGAATAAAATCAATATTCTCAGCCTACTTCTGATCCTTTTGGGTCTGGGGGCCAGCGCTCTGGCCATGCATCACTTCAGCGGTTCAAATCGATCCAACGGTTCAACGGATCCCGCCGCCACCCTGGCCATCGAGTGCGCCGCCTACTACCAACTCAGTGCACAGACCATAGAGCGCATGGGGATCCAGCGTATGCTTCCCGTGGCCAAACGGCTCGCTGCATCGGCCTTGGCCAGTCAACAACTGGCCCAGCAACTGCTGGGCAGCCCGGACCTGAGTGTGCAGATTGAGCATAATCGTCAGACACAGCTCGACAGCCTGGCGCAGCCGGATCAACTCGGCCCGCTGATGAGCCGCTATCGAGAGCCCTGCCAAGCCCTGCTGCTGGCCCAGTCAGGTCAGGGTAAATAAAAACGATTCCCATCTGCATTTGAGCTTGAGTGGGTTCTGGGCCTGTGATATAACTCACAGCCCATTCAGTTCAAGACGGAAGTTTGCTTGATGACCAGCAGCCGAACCCAGAAGCGCCTCGATTCACTTTCTATTGGTGTTTCAGTACTTTGCATGATTCACTGCCTGTCGGTTCCTGTGATGCTGCTGCTGGGGATGGCGGTTCCCAGCCTTCTTTTAGAAGAAGCTCACTTCCACGAGATGATGCTCTTTGTGGTGATCCCCCTGTCTGCCCTGGCCTTCTTCCTGGGCTGCCGTAAACACCATAATCTCTCCGTTGTCGGCTATGGTGTGACCGGGCTGGCTCTGCTGATCTTTGCCGCCTTCTGGCTGCACGATATGGCTGGCCACCAAGCGGAAACCCTGGTGACCCTGGTCGGCACCGGCTTTATGGTGCTTGCCCACCTGAAAAACTATCGCCTTTGCCGCCGCTGCGAGTGTCAACACTGATCCTCACCCGATCTCGGGATATGTACTAAGCTGTTGAACATCTGTATGTTCTCTACGACAGCTTGGTCCTATGCTCCCTGACACGCCACCACGACGCATCCTCATCCTGCTGGCTCATCCAAGCCAACATCGCTCGGAGATCAACCGTCCCCTGGCCGAGGCCTTAGGTGCCTTGCCCGGTCATACGCTGATTGATCTCTATGCCGAATACCCTACCCTGGAGATCGACATCGAGCGGGAGCAGCAACGCCTGATCGAGCATGACGTCATCATCTTCCTCCACCCCTTCTATTGGTACTCCACGCCCGCCATTCTAAAAGAGTGGCAGGATCTGGTGCTTGAATACGGTTTTGCCTATGGCTCGCAAGGCAACGCGTTGAAGGGAAAACTGTTCTTCTGCATCATCAGCACCGGAGGCCCCAAGCAGGCCTACCAGCCCGACGGGCTCAATCGATACTCGGTCAACGAACTGCTTCGCCCCATCGAGATGACGGCCCGACTGTGCAAGTTACGCTACCTGCCACCACTGCTGTTGCACGACGCCCGTAACCCTGAAACCTCCAATGCGCTCACACCCCATATCCATGACACCATCACCCTGCTCGAGTACCTGCGCTACCACAAGGTAGAGATCGATCACCTCAGTCAACTGCAACAACTCAATGACTGGATGCCCAAAGGGGAATCGGCATGACCGAGATCCTGCTCTACACCTTTATCTATTTGGTCGCCGCGGTCGTCGCTGTCCCCCTCGCCAACCGTTTTGGCCTGGGCTCGGTGTTAGGCTACCTGATCGCCGGTGTCGTGATTGGACCGGCACTGGGCCTGGTGGGCTCGGAAACCGAAACCCTGCAGCATTTTGCCGAGTTCGGCGTGGTCATGATGCTGTTTCTGGTCGGGTTGGAACTGGAGCCCAAGATGTTGTGGCAGATGCGAGGCAAACTCATCGGCCTTGGCGGGCTTCAAGTGGGCCTGACCGCCAGCCTGATCGCCGCCCTGGCCTTTCAGTTTGGCCTGGACTGGCGCCTGGCCGTCGCCATCGGTTTGATCTTTGCCCTCTCCTCCACCGCTATCGTGTTGCAAACTTTCAATGAAAAGGGCCTGGGGAAAACCGAGGGGGGTCGAGCCGGATTTAGCGTATTGCTGTTCCAGGATATCGCAGTGATCCCCATGCTTGCCCTGATCCCCCTCCTTGCCCTCCCGGAGCTGCTGCAGGTTGGCACGCCAACCTCTGACGGTCATGATGAATTGAGCCTGGTCGCCCATTTACCAGGCTGGGGCCAGGCGTTGGCCGTGGCGGCCGCCATCGCCACCGTGGTGCTGGGAGGACATTACCTGACCCGTCCGCTGTTTCGCATGATCGCCAACGCCCGGCTCAGGGAGATCTTCACCGCCGCCGCCTTGATGCTGGTGATCGGCATTGCCGTCCTGATGTCACTGGTGGGCCTCTCGCCAGCACTGGGCACCTTCCTGGCCGGTGTCGTGCTGGCAACCAGTGAATTCCGTCACGAGCTGGAATCGGACATTGAGCCGTTCAAAGGCTTGCTGCTGGGCCTGTTCTTTATCACGGTCGGTGCCGGGATCCGTTTCGATGTCCTGTTCGCAGACTTTTTATTGGTGATGGCTCTGACCCTAGGCGTCATGGCCATCAAGTGCCTGGTGTTACTGCTCCTGAGTTTTATCTTCAAGGTGCGCCTGGCCGATCGCTGGCTGTTCAGCCTGTCCCTTGCACAGGCGGGGGAGTTTGGCTTCGTCCTACTCTCCTTCAGCGCCCAGCAAGCCGTGATCCCACCGGAGATGATGCCGCTGTTGTCTCTGGTCGTTGCCTTGTCCATGTTACTGACGCCTGGACTCTTCATTCTCTACGACAGGGTGATCCTGCCGCGATTCAGCCAAGATGAAAACCGCCAAGCCGACGACATCGACCACGCCAGTACCGTTTTGGTGGCAGGGATGGGCCGCTTTGGTCAGGTGATCAGTCGTGCCCTCACCGCCTGCAAGGTCGAGCCGGTGATCCTGGATCTCTCTCCGACTCAGATCGAGGCAATGCGCGCGGTCGGATTGAAAGCCTTCTACGGAGACGCCTCCCGGCCAGATCTGCTGCACAGTGCAGGAATAGACCAGGCAAAACTGATGATCGTGGCGATAGACGATCAGGAAAAGGCACTGGAACTGGTCATCCATTGCAAAAGGCATCATCCCCACCTCAAGGTACTCGCCCGTGCCTGGGATCGGGGGCATTATTACAAACTCAAGCAGGCTGGTGCCGACTACATCACTCGAGAAACCTTCGAAGGTTCCCTCAAGATCGCAAACCAATCCTTAGTGGCACTCGGTGTCCACCCGTTTGCCGCAGAGCAGAAGATCCGCGCCTTTCGACGGCATGAAGAGAGCACCATAGGCTCGCTCTATGAACATTGGTTGGAAGATAATGACTGGCGTACCAATGCCAATTACCGGGCGAGTTTCCTCGCTAAAGTTCAGCAAGCAAGTACCATCTTGGATAAGGACAGGGACGACAACCATTCCAGCTATGCCCGTGCCTGGACCCCGCCACCCAAGGGCTATATCAACGATTTGCTTGCGGACAGCAAACGTGAAGAGGAGTGAGGTAAAAGTTCCCGGCACGGCGAATGCTAGGGGCGCCCCACCAGTTCTTCATCAGACGGCAGTGAAAGGGGCATCAACTCGCCGCAATCAGGATCCAGGGTTAGGTTGCCCCGGGTTAAAATCAGCTCGAGCAATAGGGTAAAGATCGTCTCGGCCTGACGACGCTGGAGGAGGAATCTGGGGTTGCTCTGCAATCGGGCATGCCAAACCATGGGAAAGGGGTTGGGCTCCCAGAGTACCAGCTTGCCATCGTGATCCAGGCTGTAATCAAAGGCGACAAAATCCAGCTGCAGTTTCTTACGTAGCCGATTGAGGATCTCGTGGCACGGATAGACCCCCTGCTCCAGGTATCTGGCTTCCTCCCGTTCAAATTCCGGACTCTCAAGACGCTGCTTGCTGTGAATGCACCAGTGCCGTGCCACGATCAGGTGGTGTGGCACCCCGTGATCGCCAACCAAGACATAGCGGTATTTACGAAAGAGTCCGTCGGCATCCTGAGTATCGATATATTCGCAGGCTGCCGCCTGTCGGTAACCCTGCAGATCGATCTTCCGATACTCCTCGGCGCAGGTCACCAGAAGCATGGGCCGGGCATGGGTGGCGTTATCTCGCACAATAAAAGGCAACCCCAGCTCCGCCTTCAGGCTTTGAAAACTGGTGTCTGGTCCACACAGGCGGATCTGGGCACAACGGATCCCTAAGAGACGTGCCGCCTGCAAGGCCACATTCTTCTGAGCATTGCTTAGGGCATCGGCCCGATTAATCACTGTGCCGGAGGGTTCATATTGCCGCTCTACCTTTCGTACCCGTCGATAGAGATCCAGGTCCCTCTCCCGGATCGGATCGCGCATCCAGGGCAGGAGCACAGCGTCCTGCGCCAACCGATTTGCCGAGCGAGAGCCGGCACGAGTAAATCGAACCTGTCGATAGACACCGGGATACCGCTGTGCAAGCCATTGGAAAAAGGCAAAATTAAACTGGGAGTGGTCATCGGTGAGGACCTGAATGGTGGGCCCGTCCTCAACATTGAAACGCCAATTGCGGAGAGTGAAATCAACCCAGCGGCCGAGCTTGTTGCTCACCCTTTTGACAGACACGGCACGCATATCGTCCCTCGACTCGACAGTCCTTACCGATCAATGCATGACCGATTCGGGGATACAGTTTAGTCAGGAAATTGAGCTTCATGCCAACTTTATGGGGGGATGGGCAGGGGGGCAATCAGCTGGGAGGGAGAGCTCCGGGACGGAAACTTGTCCCGGAGATTGACACGATCTGTTACTGCGCGATATCCAGCAGCTCAACGTCAAAGATCAACACAGAGCCCGGCGGGATAGACCCAACGGCGCGATTGCCATACGCCAGACGAGCGGGAATATAGAAGCGGTTTTTCTGACCGACCACCATGAGTCCAACCCCCTCGGTCCAGCCCGAGATCACCTGATTCAGGCCGAACACTGCGGGCACGCCGCGTTCTACCGAACTGTCAAACAGGGTTCCGTCAATCAGGGTGCCATGATAATGCACCGTGACCTGATCGGTCGGTCTTGGGTACACCTGGCCTTCTCCCTCCTGCAGCACTTCATACTGGAGCCCGGACTCGGTGGTGTGAACCCCCTCTTTTTGGCCATTTTGAACTAAAAAGGCTTCGCCCCTCTCAATATTCAACAGCGCGGCCTTTTTGCTGGCGGCGTTGCGTTGAAACAACCAGAGGGAAGCGGCAATGATCAAGATCGCGATAATGATTTTCAAGGTACTGATCCGTTACGAGATTAACTTTGCTGAGCAATGTAGCAGAAGAGGCCACGGCTTGATAACCATCGGCCACCCGACTGATGCAACTTCACCCGGTGACTCCCTTTGCACCATGCCGTATCCTTGCTGACCTGAGTCGTATTAACCATTTCTAACTATGAACATTCTCTCCATCCAGTCCCATGTCGCCTATGGCCATGCCGGTAATGCCTCGGCGGTCTTTCCACTGCAGCGCATGGGCTGCAACGTCTGGCCGGTTCATACCGTCATGTTTTCCAACCACACGGGCCATGGCAGCTGGCGGGGGCCAGTCTTTTCTCCGGAAACCGTCAATGATGTCGTCTGTGGGATCGAGGACCGGGGGGTCCTCAACAGCTGTCACGCCGTCCTTTCCGGTTACATGGGCGCCCCCGAGGTGGCCAATGTGATCCTCAGCGCGGTGACCAAAGTCAAAGCGGCAAACCCAAGTGCACTCTATTGCTGCGACCCCGTCATTGGCGATGTCGACCGCGGGATCTTCGTCCGACCCGGCGTGCCTGAGCATTTTCGCGACTCTGTGATTGCCCATGCCGATATCCTGACCCCCAACCATTTTGAATTGGAGTTCCTGACCGGTGAGCCGGTCACCGATCTGGCCTCGGCACTGTCCGCCAGTCGCAAACTGCTTGAACTGGGGCCAAAGCTCATCCTGATCACCAGCCTGCGTCGACCGGATGCCGAGCCAGGCATGATCGAGATGCTCGCCGTCAGCCCGGATGAAGCCTGGCTGATCGCCACGCCCCTGCTGCTCTTCCCTACCCCGATGAATGGATCCGGCGATGCCACCACGGCTCTCTTCCTCGCCAAGTACCTGCAAACCGGCGAGATCAAGGCAGCATTGGAGCATGTCGCCGCAGCCATGTATGCACTGTTCAAACGCACGCACGAGCAGCAATCACGCGAACTGGCTCTGATCGCCAGCCAGGATGAGCTGGTGCACCCCACCGAGCGCTTTACTGCTCAGACCGTTATGTCGGACTGAACCTGTCGATTGCTGGTGGCCTCAGCCAGGGAAGTGTACAAGGTCACCAGCCCACACAAACGCATCTCTGTGTGTAGCGGAGCGCCCCTGCTTGGCGTTGACCCACGACCCGCCCTGTACTCGACACGGGCTCATCCTCCCCCCTTCCTGCCGCTACCGATTCAAGGATAACGCTCGCCCTGTGTCGCTCCTCTCGCCTTATGGCTCCGCCCCAACATCTACGCCCCCGCACAGGTTGACAAAACTGACAAAAGAAAACAAAACCTTACGAGCAAGAATCAGGACCCTAACGTAGATTTAACACTTGCGCAACAACCAAGTGAGCAGTCTGCCAAACAACAGGGGCAATCTCCTCTTGACAATGGTGAAAACGGCATGTTGGCGCAAAAAAACAACTACCAAAATTACAAATCACTAAAGAGTAGAGTTCCCTATGATACAGACAACATTTGCTCTCACACGGACGTTGTTACTGACTTCCTTGGTATTCTCCCCCCTCGTTGCTCAAGCCATGCCCCATGATATGGCTAAGGTTACGCGCCTGGTCCAACTTGAAGATGTGACCCACAAGACGGTTCAAAGCGGCTGGTGGCATAAGGCCACAACCTGGGAGGGTGGCCGTATCCCAGACGACAATGCCCGTGTGCTGATCAACGCCGGCCACACAGTCCACTTGGGTGAAGTCTACCCCGAGGCGATCCAAAGCATCCGAGTACAAGGCCTGCTCAATTACGGCGTAACCCGGACGACAGAACTCAAGGTCGATACCCTGTACGTCGACATGGGGGGAGAGCTACGAATAGGCAAACCCGACAAGCCCATCGCCGCCGATGCCAGTGCCCGACTGGTATTTAACGATCTCGCCCCCTTCGTCACCGATGATGAGACTCATCCGGATTACGACCCCTACAAGATCGGCCTGGGCCTTATCTCCATGGGCACCGTCACCATCCACGGTACGGATGTCACCCCTTATGCCACCAGCGCCGGAGCCTACGCAGGCGACAATACGCTCTCACTGGACAGCCTGCCCCTGGACTGGCAGATCGGTGACACCCTGGTGATCGCGGGCACGCAACTCGATGGACTGGGCGATGAGCGTCGGACCATTGCCGCCCTCGACAGCGCCAACAGCCGGGTGACTCTGGATAGCCCACTGAGCCTGGACCACCTTGCCGCAGAGCACACAGTGCCGGGCCTTGAGCTTAAGATCCACGTCACCAACCTGCGTCGTAACGTGGAGATCGTGACGGCAGAAGGTAATGAAGATCTGATGGTGAAGCATTACGATCTGGGTGAAGGTGGCTTGAAGAACAGCCAGGCGCCCGAGGAGTTTTACGCCCGCGGCCATGTCATGCTGATGAACACCAACGCCTCTATCCACAATCTCTACCTGGGTAACCTGGGCCGGACCAACAAGCTGTTTGGCGGCAACGATACCCTGGTGGACGAGTTCGGTACTATCACCCACATTGGCGTCAACCCCATCGCTCGGTATCCTCTGCACTTCCATGAAGCGGGGGCTGCCGGTGAACGCGCCCTCGTCGCCGGCAGTGTGGTAGATCACTCCCCAGGCTGGGGGTTCGTTAACCACTCCTCCTCGGTGGATTTCCTCAGCAATACCGCCTACGACGTTAAGGGTGCCGCCTTTGTATCTGAGTTTGGTAACGAGATCGGCCGCTATGTCGACAACGTCTCCATCCGCACCGTTTCCCACCTGGATCATGGCTACAAGACCTATCCGGGAAAATCCCGCAATATCCCCACAACCTCGGACGAGGGGCGCAACGGTCATGGCTTCTGGCTGGTCTCCAACCTGGTCGAAGTGGAGGACAATGTCGCCAGCGGTTGTGCGGCGGATTGTTTCGGCATGCAGGGGCAGGGACTCGAAGATCTCGATGATGTCGGCCTGGACGTCAGCCTGCTCAGCCGCCCCGAACAGTTCGAGCCCGGCAAGGTGATCGAAGCCAAGGCGCCAGAGCGTCTCAATCGCAACAACACCGCCTACGGTGCCCAAACCGGCATGCGGCTCTACTTCAACACCGCCAAAGACAAGAACTGGGAGCGGGTCGATAACTTCACCGCCTGGTCCGTCTTTAACGGCGTCACCTTCTGGTATGCCGACCGCATCATCATGAACAACCCTGTCCTCATCGGCGATCGCAACAACCCCGCCGGTAACGGGTTGCATTCCATGGAGACCACGGACAACATCAGTCGCCACCGCTATATGGATCCCCATGTCGAAGGGTTTGATATTGGCGTGATCCTGCCCGGCAAATATGACAGCAACCTGCTGTTTAACGGCACCCTGGATAACCTGAGGAACCTGGCCTTCGGTAAGCGGGTCGACCGCTACTCGGAGATGAAGGTAATGGGCACAGTGAACTTCCAAAACAGCCTGCCCTTCGCCCAACAAAACCTGTTCGGACACGCCGAGATCCACAGCTTTGCCATGCTCAAGTGGATCACCGAATGGCCCGAGTCCGTCGTCCAGTTCCCCGGCAGCCTGGTGGGGCGCTCCGAGCCTCTGCTTGGCGCCTACATGACCGAGCAGCAGGCACCGGATTATGTCGCCTATAAGAGCTCAGAGATCACCGATCCCCGAGTGCTGGCCGTGATCCCGCCTCTCTGGCTCGACAAAACCAACGCCGAAATGGCGCAGATCGGCGAGCACACCATGGAGGATGGTACCGTCATCGCCGGCAACCAATGGTATAACGGCGGCGCCATCCCAGCCGGGGCCGAAACCCTTATCGACGATCCTGACTACGCCGTGATGCCCCTGGCAAAAGAGGCGGTCAACATGATGCCGGTGCGGGAGAAGTTTGTGGATGCGATTGTCGTGGCCCCGGGCACGACCTCGGTGACCGTCGATCTGACCGACGTTTTCAGTGATGTCGAAGGCGATACCATTAAATATCTGCTGCGCAAAAGTGTTCCGGCGCAGTCCGTCGGGTCCCTGAGTGCCAATGGCGATCTCGTCACCCTGACCATCCCGGCGGGCGTCAATGAGCAGATCTGGGTCTCCATCCGCGGGGATGACAGCAGCAACCACCCCAACAGTGAGCTGGACACCATCAACTTCTTTATTCAGCCTCAGTAAAACCCAAAAACCCCCAAGCCCTTCGGGCTTGGGGGTTTCCCTTCAACTCAGCGCGCCTGCATCAATGCGTTTCTGCCCAAACCGCCAACTCATTGCCCCCGGGCTCAACAAACTGGAAGCGACGTCCACCGGGAAAGGCGAAGATCGGCTTGATGATCTGCCCACCGTGGGCCAGAACACGCTGCTGCGCAGCCTCCAGATCCCTGCTGAACAACACCACCAGAGGCGCCCCCTGTTCGGATTGCGCCACCTGGCCGCTGGCATAGAGGCCACCGGCCACTCCGGCATGACTGAAGGCGCTGTAATCCGGTCCATAGTCGGTAAACTGCCAGCCAAATACCCGGCTGAAAAACGCCTTGCTGGCCGCCAGATCCCGGACCTGGAATTCAATGTAGTTAATGGGTTCCTGTACTGACATACCGTTCCTCTCCCTAAGGTAAGTTTCCCTGCTAAGCCAATGACAACCCCAGCGCACCCAGCGCCCGGGAAACACTCGCCCTGCCCGCTGCCTGCTCCGGGCTGAGCACCAGATAAAAACGCTCCTGTGCCTGATACCAGGCCAATCGCTCGACCAAGGCTTCATCGGGCTGCTCTTCCCCTATCTCGACAAACAGATCCCACTTAGGCAAGTAAAAATCCGCCACCAGCTCCCGGGCCAGGGGGACCTGGCAGGCAAAAGGGACGGCGGCGAGAAACAGGCTGTTGGCCAGCTGGAGCTGAGGCAGGGTACAGAGGTAATGACCACTCATGGCCCGGTACTTGGCGTCGAACCGCTGCTTAAAGGCCGCCACCGAATTGTGGGTCGAGCGGCTGTCGGCGTCATCGCCGCGATACTGGGCCAGCACGGCGCGCAGCGCCGGGTGACGCTCCAGCGAAGCCGGCCAGAGACTGTCCGGCAGGCCACTGGCAAAGGCCAGGTTTGCCATGCCGCCCACCGCCTGCCCGGCGGCGGTCACCCGCCAGCCCGCGCCAAGGGGGGAGAGCCAGCCCAACTGCTGCAACAGGCCACACAACTCGGCGGCGGTCAGGGAGAGTGCCTTGGCCAGCTGGCTTGGCGTCTGCAGCCCCTTGGGATCGGCCAGCTGCAGCCCTTCGGGCCAAACGATGTAGCGCCCAAACTTATCGCTATGGGCGTACTCTCCCCCGCTTTCCCGGCCCAGGGGCGTCAACAGCCACTGTCCGCCGCTGCGTAGCACCAGTCCGGCCTTAGCCAGCCGCTCAAACATCGGCTTGGCGGCAATATTGGCCTTTCGAGCCAGAGACGAGGTGGAGACATGTCGACTCATAAACACCTTCCTTTCGATTTTATCCCCAGATTACCAGTCACCTGCATCAAGCGGCAGCCTTTATTTGCGCTTGCTGTTGCTGCTCTGGCTAGCCCCCGACTTGCGCCGAAAGCGGCGCTTGGGTGAGGGCAGATTCGCCAGGGCAACGGGCGGTGGAGCCGTGCGCGCCTGCACCACCATCTGCTCTATCTGTTGATCCAGCGCTGCCATAAAGGGGCGGTAGCCGACCTTTTTCTCGGCCATATCCTGCAGTTGGCTCTCCCAACGCGCGGTCATATCCGGATAGGTCGCCGGCTCCGGCAGCGCCAGGATCAGCCCCTTACCCGCCTCCGTCGCCCGGATCTGCTTACCCTGACGGCTCAAAAAGCCACGCTTGAACAACAGCTCCAGGATCCCGGCCCGGGTCGCCTCGGTGCCCAGGCCGTCGGTCTCCCGCAGAATACCTTTCAATGCCGGATCCTGAACGAAGCGGGCGATCCCTGTCATCGCCTGCAGCAGGCTGGCCTCGGTAAACACCTTGGGCGGCTCGGTGAGCTTATCGAGGATCTCCCCCCGCTCACAGTGCAGCACCTCCCCTTGACTCAGGCGCGGCAGGCTTTGCTCCTCCTGGGTGTCCTCACCACGGAGCGCTTTGCCCCCCAGCAAGGTGCGCCAGCCTGGTGCCACCAATTGACGCCCCTTGGCCAGGAAGTGGCCCCCGGCGATCTCAAACTCCAGCCGGGCTTCGGCAAAACGGGCGGGGGGGTAAAACTGCATCAGATACTGGCGGGCGATCAGGCCATACACCTTGGCTTCATTGGCAGACAGTGAACGTCCTCCCGAGGCCTTGGGGGTGGGGATGATGGCGTGGTGCGCTCCTACCTTGGCATCGTTCCAGCAGCGGGATTTCAGGCTCAGATCCGCGCCCTCCACGGCACTAGCCAGCTCGCCATGGTTCGACCGGATCGCCCGACACACAGCGTCAGCTTCTTTCCAGTGATCCTTGGGCAGGTAGCGGCAGTCGGATCTGGGATAGGTGATCAGCTTATGCCCCTCATAGAGTTTCTGGGCACAGGCCAACACCTCCTTGGCCGACAATCCAAACCGTTTGGCGGCGTCGATCTGCAGGCTGGAGAGGGAGTAAGGCAGAGGCGCCGATTGGGGCTTCTCTTTAAACTCCGCTTCGGTCACTCGGGCATCCTGGCCTTGGATCCGCCCGGCCACGTGCTCCGCCAGCTTTCGGGACAGCAGGCGACCGGACTCATCCAGCCACTGGGCACAAGCCTCGCTGGGCTGCCAGCGCGCCCGGATGATCCCCTCGGGGTGGGCGATCAAGGCATCGAGCCGGTAATAGGGTTTGGGCACAAAGCCCTCAATCTCCTGGTCTCGCCGAACCACCAGGCCCAATACCGGCGTCTGTACCCGTCCAACGGACAACACCCCCTGGTAGCCGGCCTTGCGCCCCAGCAGAGTAAAAGCACGGGAGAGATTCATGCCATAGAGCCAATCGGCCCGGCTGCGGGCCAGGGCCGAGACGGACAGGGGCATAAATTCGCTGTTCTCCCTCAGCTGAGAGAGGGATCGCTGCACCGCCGCCGGGTTGAGATCGGCGATCAACAGACGCTTGATCCCCGCCCTGCGTGCCGAGCTGACGCCCAAGTGATCGATCACCTCATCCACCAGCAGCTGTCCCTCACGATCCGGATCCCCGGCATGCACCAGCGTCTTGGCCTGCTTGAGCAACTTGCGGATCACCGCCAGCTGCTTGCCCATGCCACGGCGGGCCTTGAGCTGCCACTGTGCCACCCGTAAAGGCAGATCTTCCATCCGCCACTGCTTGTACCTGGGATCGTAAGCCTCCGGCTCCACCTGCTCAAGCAGGTGACCCACGCACCAGGTGACGCAGTCGCCGTTTCCCAGCTCGATATAGCCTTCATGCTTGATATGGGGTTTGGGCAGCACGGCCGCAATGGCCCGGCCCAGGCTGGGTTTTTCGGCAATATAGAGACGATCCATGGCTTTCGAAAACGAGAAACGATGGCCACAGGGTAATCAAGCCGTAGAAAGGAGGCAACAAGAACTGTATATAAACACAGTGCAGGAGCGGTTTGTGCTCAATGCCCGATGTTGGCATCGATACTGCAGTCCCGCCCACTATACAGAGTGATCCAGCAGGGTTTTCGGGAGGCACGCATGAGCCAGGTTGTGGGTTTGATAGGTAACAGAGTACAAGATCCGGAATATAACGTTCATAAAAACAAACTGTTAGAAAGCCTAAGCGTGCCGAATCCCAAGATCTTCAGCCTCCGCTCTTGCTGGCTAGCCATCGCCCCAAGCGAAGCGTTATCCCCCGAGTGCTCCCTGCAATCCGCCACGCATATTGCAACCCTGTTGGGCCACCCCCTGCTCAGTGGCCACTACCAGCAGGATCTGGCCCGCCTGTGCCATGAGAAGGCCCCCGGCACGCTGTTGCAGCAGGCCCAGGGCGCTTTTACCCTGCTGCACTATGACAAGCAGGCGGGCACCTTGGGGATCTACCATGATCGCCTCGCCCTCAAACCCCTCTACTGGCTTGAGCAACCCGGTCTGATCGCCTTTGCCAGCCAGCAGCACAGCCTGAGCGCTCTCCCTGTCTCACTCACCACAGATCCCGTGGGTCTCAGCGCCCTGGCCACTCTGGGGTTCGCCCTGGGAGAGCGGACCCCCTACCGGGAGATCCGCTGCGCCCGACCCGGCGAGGCGCTGCAGTTGAGTGCCAGCGGGATCCGCCGTCATCGCTATCTGCACTGGCCCAAAGAGCAAGCCCCCGCCCCTCAGCAGACTCTGGTCGAACGGCTCGACAGCGCCTTTAGCCAGGCGGTTGATCTCAGCCTTGGGAGCGACAGTGAGAGCCTCACCACCCTGTCCGGCGGCCTGGACTCCCGAGTCATTTCGGCTGCGCTGCTGCGTCGTAAACAGAAGATCCGAGCCCTGAACTTCTCTCGCCCAGACAGCCAGGACAGCCTGTGTGCCCAGGGGTGGGCCGACAAGGTGGGCCTGGATCTGATCCGCATTCCCGTTACCGATACCCAGGGGATCACGGTCGAGCAGCGCCTGGGCCACAACCTGTCAGAGGCCGACCGGGGACGACGACGGATTGTCTGGTCCGGCAATGGCGGCAGCGTCTGCGCCGGGGGGGTCTACGTCGATCTCGGGGTGCAGCGGGCGATCACCACCGGCGATCCAGAAGCCGTGATCGATGCCTATATCGAGCAGCAACAGGCCTATCTACCGGCACGTCTGCTGCATAATGGGCAGCAACTGCAGGACGATCTCAAACAGGATCTGCTCAATGAGTTGCTGCGCCACCAGGACCGCCCCCTGGCACGGGCATTTCAGCTGTTTCTGTGGGAACAGGATCAGCATCGCCACCTGGCCGGGCCGTTTGAACAGTTCGCCGATTATCGCCTGGAGTTTCATCTGCCCTTTTACTCCGCCGCGCTGCAGGATGCGATCCTGGCAGCCCCGGCCGAAGCGGTAAACGGCCACCGGCTCTACATGGACTGGCTCGAGCTCTGCTATCCGGATACCCTGCTGACCCCCTGGCAAACCTATCCGGGCCACCTCCCCTGCCCCTTGCCGGCACCCGCCCTGCCCCAGTGGCAGTTTGCCGGCCGCCGCAGTCGGCGCCAGCGCCGAGATATGATCTGGCGCCACTGGCGCGGTCAACGTTCGAAGCAACTGCGCCCGGGCTCGGTGGCCCTGCTGTGTCTGGCCGATCTGCTGGGCGTGCGCAACGCCGGTCCCAGCCTTCAGGCTCTGCAGATCTTCAACCGTTATGGCGCACGCTGATCGCCTCGCAATAGCTGCCTTCACGACTGCGGGGCGTAAACCAGAGATAGCGGTAGGCATCAGCCCCCTCCGGCAGATACGCCTGCCAGCGGATGCGTGGTTCCTCGACCTCCAGCAGGGCAATGCTGAGGCTGCTTGCCCCCGAAGCCTTCAGATGAGCCGGCACCCCCTCCAAGGCGACGTGGAACCCGCCGGCCAGCAGCAGCCCCCCATCGGCCGCCTGGCTGGCCAGGGCGTGCGCCATGCTCGCATCCCTGGCCACCTGGATCTGCACCATGCGCGCCATCCGTGTTCTGGGCAGCTGACCGCAATGCTGCTGGTACATCAGCTCTCCCCAGGCGCCGCGCACCCTGGGCTCTACCTGTCGATAGGAGGCGTACCAGGGCGCGTCCGCAAAAGCGCTCTCCCCCTCGGCCATCGCCCCGGCCAGCTGCGTCGTGGTCAGGTTGCCCGCCACCAGACGCATCGACAAAGCCAGTGCCCGACGAACCTGCTCCTGGTAATCGTCCCAGGACCAGCCGCGTCTGGGCCAACCGACCCAATTGCGCAGCGTCTCATCATCCAGTTCAGCCACCGACCGTTCCAACGTGCCCATCACCTCATGATCCCCGGGAAGCATCTCCATCACCAACACCGGATGGCTTTCGGCCAGCGCCTCGATCGCGTCGGTCTCGATGCGGTGATGATCCGGGTTGTCGTGCTTCTCCCCAATCAACACGAATCGCTCCTTGGCAACCTCCTGCCACAGCTCTTCGGGTGACAGCATACGACCAGTACGGGTATCGATGATCTGCCCCACCAGGGGGTGATCCTGGCCATAGGGTGAGAGCCAGGTGCTCTGCGCCCTGACACCCATCGTCGTGAAAAAGCCAAGCCACAACACGATTCGACACGCCAAACCCAGTGCTGCCATCCCCCCAACCGCTGATCGCATCGCTCTCCTCCTGCGCCAGAACCGAGCCCGGTGACTGGGCTTAAGTGTAACCCTGACCTAAGATCTCCCCATGAAAACCCTCCTGCTCCTGCTGAGTCTCCTGCTGGTGTTAACCAGGGTGTTGGCCTACCCCTGGCTTGCTCACACGCACAGCCATCACAGTGTGCTCTACTACCAACCCCAGATGGATGAGGCCCTCGCGCACTTCATACTGCAGAGCACCTTGTTGGAGTGTCAGCTGAAAAGCCGTCAGATCCAGCTTCTGGTGCTCAACGCCGATGGCGTCGTCCATCCAAAGCAACGGCTCCCCTTCAACCAATTCGAGACACTGCTGCAACACTATGGGCTGGATCCCGCTTTGCCCGGTGGGGTGCTGATCGGCAAAGATGGTCAGATCGCCCTGCGCTGGCAGGCCCAAATCGATTGGCAGCATATCTTCTCGGCGATCGATGCCTCGCCACAGCGACAACATGAGCGCAAGCACAGACCCGATCCCTGCCTGATCTGATGCCTCTCCCTAAACGAACTTGCCAGACCGAGATCAACGCCCCATACTCCGGACCCTTGGTTATCGTTTAACTACACCTTGATAATGAGTGGTTATGGTTAATCTGCATTGGCTGCGCACCTTCTGCACCCTGGTGGAAACGGGCCACTTTACCCGTACGGCAGAGAAACTGGCGATGACTCAACCCGGGGTCAGCCAACAGATCCGCAAACTGGAAGCACACTATGGCCAGCCCCTGCTGCTGCGCGAAGGCAAGAAGTTCCACCTCACCGAAGCGGGACAGCTGGTGTATCAACAGGCCGGGGACACCCTGTCCCGACTCAGTCAACTGGAGCGGGAGCTGTCACAGGACGATCCCCACTCTGGGCTGTGCCGGCTGGCCAGTCCCGGCAGCCTGGGACTCAAGATCTACCCCTTACTGCTGGAGCGCCAATGCCGCCATCCGGATCTGGTGATCGATTACCGTATCGCCCCCAACGACGCCATCGAGCGGGATCTGGCCCAGCGACAACTCGATCTGGCACTCATGACCCGTCCATCGGAACTCCCTGAGCTGCACAGCGTGGCCATCGCCTCCGAGGCCCTGCAACTGATCACCCCCAACACCTCGACCGAAATAGATTGGCAGCAACTGATGCGGATGGGCTACATCGGCCACCCGGATGGTGCTCACCATGCCCGCCTGTTGCTGGGGGCCAACTTCACCCAATTTGAACAGCTCGACCAACTCCCCCTGAGAGGCTTTTGCAATAACATCGGCATGATCCTGGAGCCGGTCAGCCGGGGACTGGGGTTCACCATCCTACCGGCCCATGCCGTCGCGGCCTTTGCCAAACAGGACACCCTGACCGTCCATCGCCTGCCCCACCCGGTCGAGGAAACCATCTATCGGGTACAACGCCGCCATCAGGCTCAACCTCAACGCCTCCAACGGCTGCAACGGCTGATCGAAGACACCCTGGTCCCCTCGACACCCGACCAGGCTGGCGCCGAGGGGCAGTACAGAGGGTGACAAGCCCCCAAGGACGAACTTTACCTTGCCGTTTAAGCCGGGCTGTGCCTAAGATAACTTTCGGATTTACAAGGAAAGGAGCCCTTTATGGCCAATCGTAAGAGCAGCAACAAGCGCATCCGTCAGATCATTGCAGATCTGGAAAAAAACAAGGCCAAAGCCGTGCCGGCCAGCGAAGAGAAGTCCAAAGCCGCATAGGCTTCCTGACGACCACTCCAGGGGGCTAGCAGCCCCTTTGTTGTTTCCCCATTGCATCCATATCCTCGTACTACCAGCCCAGGCTCACACCATCTGTGCGCCGGCGATGACCCAGTCTCATCCCCCGCCTCACGGTTGCCAAAGCCAACGCCGGCCAAGCTGCAGCCTCACCAGGTTTGCAACGGCGCAGCGACAAGGTTAATAAAGTTTGAAATTTCCGCGATTTAGTTCGAGCTGCCTTGTCATTTTCAGCGCTATCGGCGATAACTGCTGTTTACCTCGATGATCCGCTCTGATGAGCGCAGCCAATAAGGGAATACCATGACCGAGTCTTTCGAAGGCCTGTTCGCGTTTCTGACCTACTTCGGCACAGGCCTGGGCCTGATGGTGCTATTCAAGTACCTCTATGCCCTGCTGACCCCGTTCGATGAGTGGCAGCTGGTTAAAAAAGACGGCAACAGCGCGGCGGCCATCAGCATCGGCGGTGCCCTGCTGGGCTTCACCCTGGCCCTGTCGGCCGCCGCCAGCAACTCCGTTGCCTACGTCGACTTTCTGATCTGGGCCGGTGTCGCCATGGCTGCCCAGCTGCTCACCTTCACCCTGGTGCGCTTTGTGGTGTTGCCCACCATTGTCGACAAGATCAAGAACAATCAGATCGCCGGTGCCGTGGTCTTGGCCAGCATCAACATCAGTGTCGGCCTGTTCAACGCCGCCTGCATGACCTACTAGGAGCCCCCATGAAACGCAGCAGTAACGTTCGCCGCGCCCGCTTCCGCAAAGCGGTCCCCACCGCCACCACGGTGGCGCTGTCCGTCTCCCTGATCCTCAGTGGCTGCGCCCCGGCCCCCAAGCAGGAGGAGGCCCAGATCTACCGCAATGCCGCGGAGTGCAAGGCGGTCTACCCGGACCAGCCCGCCCTGTGTGATCAGGTGTTTGGCTCCGCCCAAATGGATCACCTGGCCACCGCGCCGCGCTTCGACGGGCTGGCCCAGTGTGAAGCCGACTTCGGGGTTGGCAACTGTGAGGCCGCTCCGGAAAACCCGATCGCTGGTACCTCGCAGCCGGGCCAGGAGCCGAACCAAGCCCAGTCCTCAGCCGGAGGAGGCTGGTTCATGCCGATGATGATGGGCTACATGATGGGCAACCTGATGGGGGGCCGAGCACCGCGCCAGGCACCAGTTTACAGCTCCTCCGCGCCCAACTCCCCCATCAAGGATAAACTGGTCACCGGCAAGGGAGATGTGGTGGGTAACCGGGGCGATCGTACCGTGCGTACCAGTCCATCCGCCTTCCAAAAGCCCTCGGCGCCGACTCGAGTCACCCGTACCGGCGGCTTTGGCACCATGGCGGCACAAAAGGCCAGTGCCAGCCGATCCGCCACCGGCTCACGTTCCACCAGCCGCAGCTTCGGGGGCTAAATGCAGCGTCATTTGATCACCCCCCGAGCACACTGGAAGGCCCAGGCGGAAGAGTACGGCTTTAACTTCCATACCCTGTACGGCGAGCCCTACTGGGACGAAAGCCGCTACTACGCCTTTACCCTGGATCAGATCGAAAACGACATTGAGGCCCCCACCGAAGAGTTGCACCAGATGTGCCTCGATGTAGTGGAGGAAGTGGTCAACAATGAGAACCTGTTGCGCCGTTTCGCCATCCCGGAGGAGCACTGGGATCTCGTCGCCTCCTCCTGGCGCCTGAAGGAGCCCAGCCTCTATGGCCGGATGGATCTGGCCTACGACGGTAAAGGACCAGCCAAGTTTCTGGAATACAACGCCGACACCCCCACCTCCCTGTACGAGTCCGCCTTCTTCCAGTGGCTCTGGCTGGAGGATCGCCTCAAGGATGGCACCCTGCAACCGGGCTCGGATCAATTCAACGCCATCCAGGAAGCCCTGATCAACCGCTTCGCCGAGCTTAAGCAGCAGTGGCCACCCGTGCCCCTGCACTTTGCGTCCTGCGAAGAGAGCGTCGAGGATCGGGGCACGGTGCAGTACCTGGAAGATTGCGCCGCCGAGGCTGGCCTGACGACCCACTACACCGCCATCGAGCAGATGGGCCTGGGCAAGATGGACCAGTTCGTCGACGCCAGCGGCAACGACATTCGCGCCTGCTTCAAGCTCTACCCCTGGGAGTTTATGCTGCGCGAAGAGTTTGCCCAGTATGTGCAAAAGGCCAATGTTCGCTGGCTGGAGCCGGCCTGGAAGTCGATCCTCTCCAACAAGGCGATCCTCCCGGTACTCTGGCACAACCACAAGGGCCACCCCAACCTGCTGCCCGCCTACTTCCCGGACTTTCTAGACACCTGCACCGAGTCCAAGCTGGTGAAGAAGCCCATCTACTCCCGGGAAGGGGCCAATATCGAGATCATCGAAAATGGCAAGGTGGTGGAAAGCTCCGGCGGCGAGTACGGCGAAGAGGGGGTGATCTATCAGGGTTACACCCAGTTACCCAAGTTTGGCGACGACCACGCCCTGATCGGCTCCTGGATCGTCGGCGACCACGCCGCAGGCATGTCGGTGCGCGAAGATCACAGTCGCATCACCCAAGATCTCTCCCGCTTTGTGCCGCACATCATCCTGCCCTGAAGCCAGTGATGCTCTGAAGAGGCCACCCAAGCGGGTGGCCTTTTTATTCTCGCGATGATCCCTTTAGGACAGCTCTGTAAACAACACCTGATGACTGACGCCAGCAAAAGCCCTCCTTGCAAAAGGACACCTTGCTTCCTACCTTTATTTGCCGACTGAGAAAATCCTGACTCAGGTTGGCGTCCTCACTCTCATACCAAACTCAACAAGGAATTATTTCCATGGACGGAAAACCAAAAGTCGATATTTTTTTTCTGGTCGATGCGACCGGCAGCATGAGCAATTGCATTGCGAATGTAAAAAATAATATTGTGCAAACCTATGAGCAAACCGCTCAATGTGCCAAGTGTGATCTCCAGATTGGACTCGGCTATTATCGTGATATCGATGTCGAGAACAGCTACGACGAGTATGGGATCCTTCAAGGGATCACCGCAGACAAAACCCAGTTAACTGCCGCCCTGCAAAATTTAACCGTCTTCGGCGGAGGCGACGCGGCCGAATCCCAAGTCTATGCCCTGACTCAGCTCAGTGCCGATAGCGGCCTGATCAAGTGGCGACGGGGAGCAAACAGGATCGTCGCCTGGATGGGAGATATCTATGGCCACCCGGAACAGAAACTGAACAACGTCACTTATACCGTCGACAATGCCAATGAGAGTTTGTACTTGGCGAACATCTCCGTCTTGGCCTTTAGCATGGCTCCCACCAACCAGTTAAATGAAAGGGCCAGTTTACCTGGGGGTAAAAAAGCGGTGGCGGCATGGCAGATCACCGATGAAAATAACGGCAGCGTCACCCTGGACGTCGATCAGGATGATGCCGTCAGCGTTATTTTTAACTATATCAAACAGAATGTTCCAGGTTTTTCCTAACACTCACAAATGGAGCTCTGCCAGGGTTAACTGTTAAGTCAGCCTTGGCGTTGTTGCTCCCTTCGAAATAACTGCAATGCAAACATTACCGCTCGGTGTTACTCAGTCCAATGCCTGACAGGGCGCGCCCCCCGACTCAGGGTCAACACTCCTCGCCAGCGCAGCTCAACCCGTTTGGGCAGGACGTTCCGATCCGCGCTCCTATCGGACATCCCCTAAACAGCCGGTACTCCACGGACGACACGCCCATCAGCCACCGCGTATTGCCGATTCATCGATTAAGCGCCGCTTCATCACTGCGCATCAGCCAGAAGTAGTAGCCGAAGATGGCGCCGGCAAGTCCACCGACCACAAGGGATTTGAGCACAAAACGGACCGTCAGATCGCCCGACAGCCATCCGTTCAGCAGGCCGATCAGATCGCCGACAATCACGCAGACTGCGAGGGTCAGGGTGAGATAGGTCAGCCACTTGCGCACAGAGGAAAGCCGTCGAGAAGCATCGGTTTGCAGCTGCCGGGCAATGCGGATGGCGACATAGAGAAAGAGAGGAAATGCCACCACCAGTGCAGACACGGACCCGCGAATATTTCGCGCAATTGGATCTCCGTAGCGGACTGCCACAGGATCGGGAAAGGCCATATGGATAAACTGGAACAGCAGCTTGCCCAAATTCCACACGCTGAGATAGAGCATGCCGAACATCACAAGGTACAAGAACGCATCACGGGCCAAGAGTTGGGCTCTGGGCCGCGGCACAGGTATTGAAAATTCGATCGGTGCATAGGCCGCCAGGGCGGCCGCCACTTGCTCTTTCGACCAACCCGCCTCCAGCAGGACACGCTCCGTCTCCTCTCTGGAGGCCCCGCCTCGCAATGCGGCCTGTACGAAGGTCAATAGCGTCGCATCAGCCATATCAACCTCTGCCTGTTGAGAATCGTGCTAAGGAGAGCCCCGACGCACAGTGCAGTGCCCCCCTCGATCAATACGATCAACCCGGAGGGCTCACCCAAGCATAGGGGATCTACTCATCCCAGAGGGCCGCCTGGGTATAGGGACTGCCCTCACCGGTCCAAAACTCTGCACTGAAATAGCGATAATGTTTGTCCATCGCCGCGATGGCCGCCATATCATCCCGATCCAGGGTTAACTTGGCAGCCGCCAGGTTCTGTGCCAGACGCTGAGGGCTGACGGATTTCGGGATCACCGCCACCTGACGTGCCAGGTTCCAGGCCAGCAAGATCTGAGCCGGCGTCGCATCATGCTTATCGGCAATGGCCACGATCTGTGGATGGCACAGCAGCCTGGGATCATCATCGTTACGCAGAAATTCCGGGCGGTCCCCGGATCCCAACGGGGCATAAGCCGTCACAGAGATCCCGTTTCGATGGCAATAACGAACCAAAGAGGCCTGTTGCAGATAAGGGTGCAACTCCACCTGATTGTTCACCGGCGGGATCCGCGCCTGACTCAGTAGCGCCTCGAGCTTGCTCTCGCTGAAATTGGAGACTCCGATGCTGCGGATCAGCCCCTTATCCACACAGGCCTCCATCGCACGCCAAGTCTCGATCAGCGGCACCTCCTCAAGAGAAACATACTGTTCAGGTGAGCTGGCAAACCCCACACCAGGTTTGAAGGCTACCGGCCAGTGCATCAGGTAAAGATCCAGTTGGTCCAGCTTCAGGGCCTCCAGGGTCTGGCGTAACACCGGCTCGACAAACTCGGGATGGTGGTAGCTGTTCCACAGTTTGGAGGTGATAAAGAGCGCTTCCCGGGTCACCTCTCCATCGGCCATGGCATCATCCAGCGCGTCACCGATCTCCGCTTCATTGTCATAGGCAAAGGCGCAATCAATGTGCCGATAACCCAGGCGGATCGCCTCACGAACCGCCTCATACACTTCACCAGGCGTGGATTTCCATGTACCCAGACCCAGCGCGGGGATCCTGTGATCCAGTCCCAGGGGAAACTCATCAACAAACTGAGTAAGAGGGGGCGATATCGTCATAAAGACACTCCTTGATATTCGACTCACAATGGCGGCAAAACCGCGAGTGAGCCTCTATGCTAACTGACTTACTCATGCAGAAACATAGATCTGAGTCCATCCTTTGCATAATTGTACAGCCACTCCTTGGCCGCCAAGTGATTGCACTGCCGTTGCCTATCGGGTACGCTGCCTGCCCCCTGGCGGCCTGTCGCCATTTTGATATTGAGATCGACTATGCATTTTTCCGAGCTGGGCTTGTCTGCGCCCATCCTGTCTGCCGTTGCTGACAAAGGCTATGACACCCCATCCCCTATTCAAGCCCAGGCGATCCCCGCCGTGTTGGAGGGTAAGGATGTGATGGCTGCCGCCCAGACCGGAACCGGCAAGACCGCAGGTTTCACCCTGCCATTGCTGGAGCGTCTGTCCAAGGGACAGCGTGCCCGCAATAATCAGGCCCGAGCCCTGGTGCTGACCCCCACCCGAGAGCTGGCTGCTCAGGTCGGTGAGAGCGTAGAGATCTATGGTAAGAACCTGCCTATGCGCAGTGCTGTGGTGTTTGGGGGGGTTAAAATCAACCCACAAATGCAAAAGCTGCGCGGTGGCGTAGATGTTCTGGTGGCTACCCCGGGTCGTCTGCTGGATCTCTACCAGCAAAACGCCATCCGTTTCGACAGCCTGGAAGTGCTGATCCTGGATGAAGCCGACCGCATGCTGGATATGGGCTTTATTCGCGACATCAAGAAGATCTTGGCTTTCCTGCCCAAGCAACGTCAGAACCTGCTGTTCTCTGCCACCTTCTCCGACGAGATCCGTGCCCTGGCCAAGGGGCTGGTGCACAACCCGGTCGAGATCTCGGTCACGCCGAAAAACTCCACCGCTAAAACCGTTGAGCAGTGGCTGCACCCGGTCGATAAGAAGAAAAAGCCCAAGCTGCTGACCGATCTCATTATCGACAACGACTGGCAGCAGGTGCTGGTGTTTACCAAGACCAAACACGGTGCCAATAAGCTAACCCGTTACCTGGACGAAGGCGGGATCAGCGCCGCCGCCATCCACGGCAACAAAAGCCAGGGGGCCCGTACCAAGGCACTGGCTAACTTCAAAGACGGCAGCATTCGCGTCCTGGTGGCCACCGACATCGCCGCCCGAGGTCTGGATATTGACCAACTGCCCCAGGTGGTCAACTACGAGCTGCCGCAAGTGGCTGAGGATTATGTTCACCGCATCGGCCGTACCGGCCGTGCTGGCGCATCCGGCAAGGCGATCTCTCTGGTGTGTGCCGACGAGCATGAACTGCTGGTGAAGATCGAGCAGTTGATCCAGCGCCACCTGGAGCGTGTCTTGATGGATGGCTACGAGATGGTTCACCCCCTGCCGGAGTCCAAACCGATCCGAGCCCCGAAAAAGCCAAAGAAACCAAAGAAGCCCAAGGCGGAGCATCAGGATGGCCAGCGGGGCGTTCGGGATCACGGCAGTGACAGCCAGCACCGCGACAGCGAGCGCTCCCCCCGAGGACGTCGTGGCCGGGGCGGCAACTCAGCTGGTGGCGCCAATGCCAGCAACAGCGGCAACAAGCCCGCAGGCAACCGGCGCCGTCGTCCATCGGGCAACCGCAAGCCAGCCCAGGCTCAGTAAGCCCAGGTAAAAAAGCGCAGCCTTGAGGCTGCGCTTTTTCATTCTGACATAAAGGCCGGCAGAATATATTGCGGCGTAAACTCAAAGGGGCGGCGACGATCTGGCCCCGAATTGCTGCTGGTCACCACTACCACCAGTTCAAGCTCGGGCATCATGTAGATGAATTGGCCACGGGCCCCGCGACCGGAAATAGTCTCCACCGGCTTACCCTCGACCTTGAAATCCTCCGTCCACCAGAAGTAGCCATATTTGCCGTTGGGCGTCTTGGCCGAGGTCGCTTCCTCCATCCATGCCTGACTCAGGATCCGCGTGCCATTCCACTGCCCGCCCCCCTGGGTGGTTAATCCAAGCTTCAACATGTCACGGGAGGTCAGATACAGACCGGAGCTGGCCTTGGTCAGGCCACATGCGGACTCTTCCCAATGCAAATTCGTGATCCCGAGGGGAGAAAGCAGATGCTGCTGGGCATACTGCGCCAACGTCTGGCCCGTCGTCTCAAACAGGATGTGATTCAAGATGTCCACATCCGCCCCCTGATATTTGAAGGCCCTCCCTGGCGTCACCGGCTCTGTCAACGTCAGGTATTGCTCAACATGGTTATCCAGGGTGAGCTTGATGCCGTCTTTGGCCCCGTCAAAGCGCAGGCCAGAACGCATGGTGAGCAGATCCCGAATGCGGATCTGCGCCACGCCCTCTGCCAAGGGTTTATTTTTCAGGGCGGGAAAATAATCCAGGATCCGGTCATCGACGCTGGCGATCTTGCCCTGCTCAATCGCCTTGCCTATGGCATTGGACATGATATTTTTCGTAATGGAAAAGAGGTAGTGGGGCGTGTCAATCTCACCGCTGCCCCAGTACTCCTCCACCAGTAACTGGCCCTTGTGGTGGATAAGCAGGCTGTTGATCTGACCATACTCTCCGCCGCCGATCTTCGCTCTGAGCGTCGCAATGCCCGACGTATCGAGTTCAGCCTCGTTCAGGTCGCCCACACGTATGCCATCATCACGTTGCAGTGGTACTCGATATGGACGCTGGCGTTCATCCGAGCGCACCTCGCTACTGTGTTTCTGCTGGGCCAGATCGATCCGATTCAGGCTAACGACTTCATCGGCTAGGCCATCTTGTGCCCAAGCGCTCGTGGCACAACTGGCCCCGATCAACATTAGACCGGCGCAAAGCCTTGTCGGCTGATTGGTTATACGTTTATGCATCTTGCTTCCGTGTCCTCTTCACACTGCACAGCGGATCTGTTGGCGTCCCTCACACCGGGAGTTCACACGACATCGAGCTATACCTGGGTATAGGTCCGGGCGAGTCAAAATCCCCTCACGTTCACATACGCGCGTAGAAAAATAACCTTTAGATCACGTATGCTGGTGCATGCTAATAGATAGAAACATCGAGCAAAACGGGCAGCTGAGACCTTTACCTAACTTTGACTAATCGCCTGCTTCTCATCCGTCATTACTCTATGCTCAAAAGGCCCAGTGACGGGTTTTGGTATTTTTGACAGTGGATGTTATCTCGCCATGAATATGCTGAATAAGCTCAAGATCTCCCTCTCTGTTCGCTTACTTATCCTGCTTCCCCTGCTCTTCGCCATGATCAGCCTTGGGTTGTGGATCGGTCACCTGTCGGATCGGGTCACTCAGGGGCAGATGGGCCAGGAAGCGATAGAGCTGGCCACTTTACTCGACGAACTGGCTCATCAGCACGCCGTCGAAAGGGGCTTGACCGCCGGTTACCTGGCCGCCCCGAGCCCCGAACGGCTCGATAAAGTACTGGCGCAACGCCAGCAGGCGGATCGCGCGGGCGACGCGCTCACTGCCATCACACCGACGGAATATCCCGCCCTCGGGCCCGAAATCGTCAGCCGGATCCTGGCACCGATTCGAGGCCAGCTGGCGCACAGGGACGCTCTGCGCAAGAGGGTCGACGCGCTTGAGCCCGGCGCACAACCTTTTGCCTATTACTCCCGGCTAAACCAGCTGGCCCTGACCGGAATCGCGCAGCTGATCTTGGCCCTGGATGAGCCGACGCTGCGCCAACAGGCCCAGATCCATTGGTTACTCCTGAGCGTCAAAGAGCAGGCAGGACAGGTCCGGGGTAAACTCAATGGGGTGTTTGCCGCCGGTCGTGCCACCCAGCGTCAGCACAGTGAGATCACCGCTTACCTCAGTAGCAGTCAAGCCCACTTGGAGCAGTTTCAGCAGTTGACCTCACCCCATTGGCAGACACAACTTACAGCCTTGGAGCAAGCCTCACACTGGCAAGAGATCGCTCGGATCAGCACGGAATTTGTCAATCGTCAGAAACTGGAAGCGGTCACAGGCCCGAATAACTGGTTTAGCCTGGCGACGAAGCGGATCACGGATCTGAAAACCCTGGCCGATGAGCTCAAGCAGGACAACCTCGCCTTGAGTCAGCAGGAGTACCATCGCGCCTCCCGTCACCTCTGGCTTAACGTCGGCCTGTTCACCTTGATGCTGATGGCGTTGGGCGCCCTGACCTGGCGACTGGATCGCTTCCTTGCTGCCCGCGTTACCGGGATCCAGAAGACTCTCCACCGAGTGGCGATTGAAAAAGATCTCACCGCCCGCAGCCAGCTGGCCAATACCCGGCATAGCCAGAATGAGCTCAACCAAATCGTCCGCTCCATGGATGATCATCTTGACGATATGGCCAGGGTCTTTAACCAGACCCAAGGCCGCATAGAGAACAACCTGAGTCAACTGCAGAGCATCGCTGCCGCCGCCGATGCCGCCCGTCACAGCGCGGACGAGCAGCACAATATGACGGATCAGATCGCCACTGCCATGACCCAAATGAGCCAAACCAGCGAATCCATCGCAGCAGGAATGCAGTCGGCGGCCAGCGAAACGGAGCAGGTGGGCCAACACTGCCAAGAGAGTAAGCAGAGACTGGGTCAAATCCAACAGGTCATGACACAGATGGAGAGTGAGATCCAAAACAGCTTCGAGCGCGTTCAGGCGCTGACCGACAGCACAGAAAAGATCCGGGGGATCCTCAGCACCATCGAAGGGATCGCAGAGCAAACCAACCTCTTGGCACTCAATGCAGCGATTGAAGCGGCCCGGGCGGGTGAACAGGGCCGGGGCTTTGCCGTCGTCGCCGATGAGGTCCGTTCGCTGGCCGGACGAACCCAAGGTGCCACCAATGAGATCCACACCCTGCTTGCCACCCTGATCTCCGGCTCAGAGTTGGCCCACACGGCGATGCAAGGCAGCCATGATCTGACCTGTCATGCGACTCAGGAAGTGGAAAATAACCATGCCCAGTTTGACGAGCTCTTCACGGCGGTCGACCGACTCAACCAACTTATCGCCCAGACCGCGACCGCCTCGGAGCAGCAAACCGTGGTGGCCAACGAGATCAATCAGAGTGTGCTCACCGTCGCCCAGCTATCGGATCAAACCCTCAATCATATTCGCACCACCGACGAAACACTTCATCATATGGAGCAAGACTTTACCGAGCTAAAACGGCAAGTCGGCGCCTATAAAACCTGAGGCGGTCAGACAGGCAGTTCGCCAGCCATCACTGGATGGCTGGCCTGAGTATGTCGTTGCCCCGACTTGGCCGGCTCAGATCCAAGGCTCGATCCGGGATCACAAACCCATCACAGGCCGGCGCTGAGCTCCAGTACCGCTTTAGCCCCCGAGTATTCCAGTTCCACCCGGCTTTCCCGTAAGAAGATACGCTCGGCCGACAGCCCCAGCTCTTCGCTGAGCATCCTCTTGACCGCATCGGCTCGCTGAGACGCCAGTAAGCCCAGCTCCTCAGTGGATACGTTCTCATTGGCCAGCAACAATTGATGGAGCTGCTGATATCCCGCCTGAGGCGATGGTGCAGCCGCCAACAGGGTCTGTGCCGCGCCCTGGCCATAGTCCTTATCATAGGCCTGACTCAGCGCCGCACCCTCTTGGGCCGACAGGTCCGCGGGATCCATGTCTTCGGCCAAGCCGAGCCTGGCATTGAGCCTGGGGACGGCCAGGGCCAAACGATCACTGGACGACTCAACACTAGCCGATACCGATAGAGTCAGTTTCGGCCGCTGCTCCAAGGCCTGAACCAAACGCTCCAGCGCGGCGCGCTCAGACAGAGGGATCTGCGCGCTGCCGGGTTCAAATGCAACCTCATTATCGGGGGGATCCCCCCCCAGTAGTTTGCCAAGGAGATTAAATGGGGCCGTTACCAGCTTGGTAATGGCATTGGTCAAGGCCTTTAACACCAAGGGACCAATGGCAAATTCCGGATCCTCGACATCCCCCTGCACCTCCAGGCCAAGATCGATCACTCCATCACCATCCTGCATCAGGGCCACTGCCAGCGCCACAGGCAGATCCGTCGCCTTATCCGAGCCGCTGCGCTTACCCAGCTTCAACTTGTCCACCACCACACGGTTGCTCCCCTTGAGGGTCGTACCATCGAGCCGATAGTTCAGCGCCAGATCCAGCTGCCCCTGATCGATGAAATAACCCGCATAGGTCCCGGAATAGGAGTTCAAGCGGGTCAACTCAAGGTTGTCGAAGCGCAGGGCCAGATCCAGATACTTGTCGGCAGCCAGTGGCTGCAGTTCACCCTGAAGACTGACCGGGGCATAACGGTCGACCTGGCCGGTGATCGCCACCTTAGCCCTTGCCGCCGGGTCCGAGTTTAACCCCTCAATACTGCCGGACAGCTTCTCTATCCCGGTAGCAAACTTGGGCGTCAGGGTATTATCGGCAAAGAAGGCCGCCCCATCGCTGAAAAGGATACGGTCGATCGCCATCGACAGTGAAGGCTCGGCGGAAGCCGGGGCAGGTTGAGCAATGGCTTCCTGGGTGGCGGAGGGACTCAAGGATCCACTCGGATCATCTGGGCCCAGGATCTGCTTCAGGTTGGTGCTGCCATCCTCATTGATGATCACTCGGGCATAGGGCTGCTCCAGTGACACCTCTTCGATGGTCAAGGCCATGGGCTGGGTGGCAAAGCTCAGGGGGGCAGCCACCAGCCGTGACCATTTTATAAAATCCCTGTTTCCCGCTGAATCCTGGGTGATCAGATCGGCCACTTCCAGTTGCCCATCGAAATTCATATCCAGCGGCTCCAGCGAGGCGATCGTCAACCTTCCCTGACTGCTCAGGGTGCCGCTTGGCAGGGTCAAGTGAGCCGAATCCTGCCAGTAGGGCCGCGTGTCCGCCAGGTCAAACGTCTCCAGCTGCAGATCCAGGGCCGCTGTCAGGGGCACAGGCGTGATCTCTCCATCCAGGCGAAGGGTGCCGCCCTGGTTGATCTGCCCATCGAGATCCACCAACACGGGCTGGGTCAGATCTGTGCCCAGTGGCCCTAACGCCAACTGGCTCAGGAGCAGCTGCCAGTGGGCCTCCCGCGCAGGATCCCGAAACGCCACCCTGAACTCATCGAGCATCATCTCATCCAGCATGACCTGCCACCCTGGAGACTCCGGTGGACTCACCGTTTCCGTGGCCTGTTGGACCGGTTCCGACGGACTGGCCCCTACGTCCCGTTCAACGGGAGCGAAGATCTCAACCCAATCCACCCCACTGGCAGTCTGCGTTACTGTCGCCCAGCCCGGTCCGAGTCGAACCTCGGCGATATCCACCGTGCGTGCCGACAGATCCAGCTGCACCGACTCGACACCGATCTGCTCAAGCTGCAGGAAAGGCGTTTGCTCCTGGCTCAGGCTCAGCTCCCGCACACTCAACCGGCCCTGCTTGATCAGCAGTTGCAGCGGCTCAGCCTGCGGTTGGCTCAATTGTAATTGGGCATTGAGATCCAGCTTTGCGCTGTCGGGATAAAAGCGGAAGCCGTTCTCCACTAATGGCCAGTAGTGAAGCAGATCGGCATTATCAAGGCTGAGATCGGCCAACAAGTTCAAAGGCGAGAAGGTGGCTGCCAGGGCCAATTGCAATCGACCACCGCCGGGACCCGTCAAGGCTACGGCCAGCTGATTCCCTTTCCCATCAATATGGAGATCCTGAGCCGTTAGCGTCAGATCGGCAAAGAGTAACGAAGGATCATCCAGGGGATGATAGCCAACTTGGCCACTCACCAGCTCGATCTCAGCAAACTTCAGGCCGGGGAGCCCGCCTTGGTCCGACGCTGGCGTCGCTGCCGTGGTCTGCATCGGGGCCAACAGGCGGGACAGGTTCGTCTCCCCTTGCTCATATTCACGATAGTGTACGGCAGGGCCGTGTAGGGCCAATTCGCGAACCTGTCCTTTAAAGGTAAAAAGCGACAGCCAGGGATCCAGATCCACTCTCAGGCGGTCCAGGCTGGCAACCTTTTCCCCACCCAGATCCGTCAGGGTGATCGCCGCCATCTCAAGGCGCCAGCGCAAGGGATGAAAGCGAGTTTCACCTATGGTCAAGGTACCTGCCAGGTTCTGTGCGACCCACTTGGGCAACTGGGCCTGTAGCAGCCGGGGCAAGCCCCAGCCGGTGAGCAGCAGATAAAGCACGAATACCGCCAGGATCCACCCTGAGCGATGCAACCAGCGATTCGGCAATTTCGATTTTTCCTGCTGTTTTTCCACTGCTTTACCCCTATTTACCCGTTCTGCATGCTCATCTATGAGCGTAGCGCGAAGAGCGCCACCTGTCGGGATCCCGTGATGAAAAAACGCCAAGCTGCATCGGCAGACTTGGCGTTACCTTGTTGCCCCTTGGCATCACAGCTGACGGATCATCCGTTCGGGCACGGCAGAGCGACTCGGTGAGGTGGCTTTGTTTGGCGTTCCCAGGTAGAGGAAGCCAACGATCTCATCTTCCCCTTCGACACCGAGCATCTCCCGCACCCGTGGATGACGTGCATAGCTGCCGGTACGCCAGATCCCCCCCAGTCCCTGCGCCTGCGCCATCTGCTGCATCAACATCAGGGCACATCCTGCCGACAGGTGCTGTTCTATGGCCGGAACTTTCGGGTGCTGAGTCACCTTGGCAATCACGGTGATCACCATGGGTGCCCGAGTGGGTAGCAAGCGGGCCCGGGCCAGGGCCTCTCCCTGGGCACCGTCGGCGACAGCGGCCTGGAAGAAGATCTCCCCCAGGCGATTGAGTCCCTCCCCCTGAGCGACAACAAATTCAAACGGTTTCAGTCCAGCATGATCCGGGGCACGGTATCCGGCTGCGAAGATCTGCTCTAACTGTTGCTGTGTTGGGCCGGGTTCGTTCAGGCGGGGATTGGAGTGACGAGACAACAAAAATTCGATCGGTTCCATCAATGCGAACTCCTTATTTTTCAGCAAGTGTGCAACAGCCAATCAACAAGATCAACGAGACTCCTTCAACAAAGCCGTTTCCCCCTGCTCCAGAGCCAGGAGTGCTCGCTTGAGCGTCAAGCCTCCGGCAAAGCCCGTCAGGCTGCCATCGGCGCCTATCACTCGGTGACAGGGGATCACCACGGGCAAGGGGTTACGGCCATTGGCGGCCCCCAATGCACGGACCGCCTTGGGCCTGCCAATGACGGTCGCGATCTCACCATAACTGGCGGTCTTGCCATAGGGGATCTGCTGCAAGGCAGACCACACAGTACGTTGAAACTCGGTCCCCTGGGGAGCGAGTGTGAGGGAAAACGCCCGACGTTCACCACGAAAGTACTCGTTTAACTGGCTCACCACATCGGCAAAGGCCGTGTCATCCCGACGCCACTGGGGGGCAATCCCCACGGGCTGGAGGCCCTCTTGAAAACCTATATGGCGTAATCCCGCCCCATCGCCAGCGATCAGCACCTGGCCGAATGGGGAAACGATCATTCGATATAACATCATGTTGTCATGATCCTGTCTTGGAATAAGTTGAGTGTGTCGCTGACTGCCACAACAGCGTGGCCCCATAGCCGCGCCAGGGAGCCCACTGTTCCGCCTGTCTTGCCAGTGTCTTCGCATCCTGGGCCAGGCCTAACTGGCGAGCCTGTTTCAGCAACACCGCATCATTGGCAGGAAAGCTGTCCGGGTCCAGGCCACTGCGCAGCCGCCAATAATCCAGGGTCCAAGGGCCAACCCCTTTGATCGCCCCCAATGCCTGAACCGTAAGTTCGGGATCCGGCCACCGCTCCAGCGCCTGAACGCCTTGTCCATCGGTCTTCCATTGCTGGGCGAACTCGGCGACCGCCTTGAGGGTTCGCACTCGGCTACCAGGCATGCCGATCCCATCCAGATCCATGGCCAACAGGGCATGCGGTGATGGCAAACCGAAGCCCCCCATTGCCCCATGACGCGCCACCAGCCGCCCAAGCAGCGTCATGGCACCGGACACCGTGATCTGCTGGCCGACAATGGCCCGTAATAGCGCTTCCCAGCCATTGAAATAACTCGGCATACGCAAACCTGGCCATCGCCTGGCGAGCGGCGCCAGCACCTTATCCGCTGCCAGGAAAGATCCAATGCCATCGGGCTGCGCCTCCAGATCCCACATGCGGCGAACCCGAACCTGCAGATCCGGCCAGGCCTGGGGAGGCAAACCATAGGGTTCCAGCAATAGATGATCCCCGTCGCCCTGACGCACGCGAAATCCCTGCTGTGGATCGAGCTGGCGATGATACACCCCCTGCTCGACCGATTCGATCCCCGCCACGGCTCGCTGTGCGAAAAACGCCATCAAGGCGGGCAGATCCAAAGGGGGTCGATACGGCAAACGCAGTTGCACCAAAGGGTGCGAATCACCAAGCTGGCTTCGACGAAACTGCCCCGGGGCCATGCGATAGGCCGCGAGGAAGGCATCATTGAAACGACGCACACTGTGAAAGCCACTGGCAAACGCCACATCCGTGACCGGCAAGGTTGAATCGGTCAACAACTGCTTCGCTTGCAACAACCTCTGGGTCGCCAGCATCTGGAGGGGGGACACGCCCAGATGTTGCTGAAACAGGCGCCGCAGTTGACGTTCACTGATGCAGCACGATCTGGCGAGAGCCGCGACCGAGCCCACCTGCCCGCTGTGAAGCAGGGCGATGGCTCGGTGCAAGCGCGGCAGATGGGCCCGCAGATCATGGCTCGGCGGCGCCAGCTCTGGTCGACAGCGCAGACAGGGGCGCAGCCCCTGGGCTTCGGCCAGCGCCGCACTGGCAAAGTAGCTGACGTTTTTCTCCAGCGGGGGCTTCACCGGGCATACGGGCCGACAATAGATCCCCGTCGTCCAGACACCAGTATAGAAACGGCCGTCAAAACGGGGATCCCTGCTCAGCCGAGCATTCCGGCATTGGCCAGGATCCAGTGGGTGCGGTCGTGACAAGAGGGGGAAAGAGCTATCCATGTCCGCCAGCATAGCGCCGGGACCGGCCCGGCACTAGCCAAGTTCGGCCATCATACTGGATCTAATCGTTAGCCCGGGTAAGGAGGTGGTCCAAGCTGGTGTAGCGGCCGCCCCCGAGGAAAAACAGGGCGAGCAGCATGATGAAGTAGGTCGCAGCAAACTCGATGCCGTTATTCAGGATCACGAAGTTACCGGAGCTGGTAAGCCACTCATAGTTGCCGTGTTCTGCCAGCAGGGCGCGACCGCGCTCCAGTTTCTCCGCCGACGCCAGCACCTGTTCATTGGCCAGCCAGGAGCCCGTATCGGCGATCGCCAACCAACCATTTTGCCAATGGACGGCAAACGCCGCCACCAACATGGTGACCATGAGGGGAAGGCTTACCAGGCGGGTAAACAACCCGATGATCAACAGGGCGCCGCCAACCAATTCCGTCACAGACGCCAAACCCGCCATCAAGGTGGGGAACGGCAGTCCCAAACCCCAGTCGGGATTGCCAAACCAGGCCACGGTGTCGCCAAAGTGGGACAGCTTATTCCAGCCTGCTTGCATAAAGACAGGGGCGAGGTAAAGGCGAATGGCCAGCGGGGCCAGGCCCTCCAGCGGTGTCGTGGCAGCAAATAATCGCTGCCAGAGTTGGGTCAGTGGCTGCATCATGGATCCCTTTTCTACGAGTAATAAGCACAGACCGGACAGTGACGAAGATCCTTTCGACCTATTTGATACCCTGCCGGTTAACGCCTGGCGAGATGAATAAGGTCAGCATGCAGAGTATTCATCTCTTTTTTCAGGGTTTTCAATTGGCGGCCACTGAGACTTTGCTGGATCCCCGCCATCCCCTGGGCGAAGCGCTGTCGATTGTCCTCGATCAGCAACAAGTACTCCTGACTCCTCAACGCCTCGGGCTCCACCAGCAAGAGCCGAAGCGATGCCGCCAACTGGCCGCCATCCTGGCGCCCATGCAGAGCCTCTGACAGTTGCTCGTACCACTGCTGACGATACGCCAGCCATAACTCCAGGGTGCGGTGTCTGCTGTGATTGTAGTCATAAATCAAGGCTTTTTGCTGCTTGGTCAAACGCCCTATGCGCTTGCGGATCGACTTTTCCATCCGCTTGTTGGCGGCGCGGATCTGCTCTTTAAACGTCTGATCAGCATACTCATCACGCAGTGCCTGCTCCTCCTTGGCCACATTTTGCAGCAGCTCGGCCACCTGGGGATCGGACAAAGACTGGATCAGTGGGACCAGCTCTGGGATCAGGTGGCTGAACAGGCGATCCCAGTGTTCCCCACTGCGGGCGAGGTGAAACTGGATCTGCTGCGCCGTCATGGGCTGGTTCACCTCATCACTGAGCAGTTCGAGGTGTTCGATGTAACGGGGTAACTCATTGCGCCGATGCCATGCCAGCGCACGTTCTATCACCCCATCCAGTTCCCGCTCCTGGGCATCGGTCAGGGTCACGTAATCATCCAGCTGCCAGGGAATGATCCAGTCCAGCCAGTGATAGACGAAGCGTGTCGAACACGCCGTCAACCACAGTAGACCAAGCACCCACACCCAGTGTCTCACGCTTTCTCCTATTCCTGGCTCATCGGCCCCAAATGCACATGACCACGCAGGTTCGAAAGCGCCTGCTGGCGCCAATATGCCACATCGGCGCCTTGAGAAATCATGCGCAGCGACCAACTAAGCGACAGCAGTGCCAACAGCAAGCCTGCCGCTCGCAGTGCCAGTCGCTCCACATCACAGGGAACGACTCCCCGGGCGGCCAGGTAGTCTCGCCACAGGGGAAGGCGCGACTCGTTCGGCAGGGAGTCACTGGCCTGAGCCAGATCGATCAAGGGGTGGCCCAGGGTGGCATATTCGAAGTCCAGTGCCAACAAGGCTCCGTCCGATCCCTTACGCAGGTTGCCACTGTGCAGATCACCATGGCAAAACCCAGGTTTCAGTGCGCTGGCGCTCAACTGTGCTTCCCATACAGGTATGAGTCGACAGTAGGCTTGAAGTTCCTGTGCACCGATCCCCTGGCGTGCCAGCTGCTCACCCTCCAGATCCTCCAGATAATGGCGGATCCGTGGTCCCAGCTCCAGGGACTCCCCCTCGAGCGGCAGGCGGTGGAGGGCCAGCAGCAAAGCCAACAGCGCCGGGGACGACGGTTCGGAGCACTCCTCGCCCACATGATCACTGATACACCAGGCGTGATCCTCGGCCCAGTAGCGCAGGGGGGGCGCCAGTCCGGCAGCAGCGGCCCGCTGCCAGGCGAGTCGTTCAGCCTGACGACTGACCGCAAAGCCATTGGACTGGCCATGGAGGCGGATCACCAGATCCTCCCCACCGAGACGAGCCCGAATCAGGCGGTTGGCAGTGGCCCCCGCTAGCTGGGTATAGCACCAATCGCCTTGCGGGAACCCCGCCTGTGTCAGGATCCCCCCGAGCCGGTCCGATTCAAGCAACCGTTCAGGCAAAGGCCGGCGCCTCCCCCTGTTGCGTCCGGTATGCCTGCTGCCACTGGCGCAGGCCAAGCAGGGCCAGGCCCAGGTAGACGACGTAAAGGCCAGAGCTCAGGGCCAGGCCCTTACTCAGGTAGAGGTAGATGGAGACGCTGTTGATCACCATCCAGTAGAGCCAGTTCTCCACCACCTTCTGCACCACCATATAGGTGGTGATCACCGCAAAGCAGGTGGTCATGGCATCCAGATAGGCGAGATCGGCCCGAGTGTAGGTGTCCATCAGATATCCCAGGATCAGGGCGATCGCCGTCGTCGTCAGGATCACGCGAACATGCCGCTGCAACGACCAGCGAACCAGGGGCACCCCCTCCCCCTGACCACCGCCGTAGCGCCACTGCCACAAGCCGTAACCGGCCATCGCCAGATAGAAGAGGTTCAGCACCGACTCCATCAGCAGGGCCACATGCCAGAACAGCGCGGTAAAGATGGTGGTGCTCACCGCGGCACAGGCCCAGCACCACAGGCTTTGGCGCATGGCCAACAGCAGGTAGGCCACCGCCAGCGCCACCGCCACCGCTTCCCAGTGGGTCAGGGCGTGGGCATCGGCCCACAGCCCCGTCCAGAACTCACTCACTGTGGTCAAGGTTCACCCCGCCCGGAATGAATTTGCACACGAACACGCCCTTACCCCACTTTCGATGGGCCGCCTTCATCTCAGTGGCCAGCAGGGCCATCACGGCATCATAATCCCCACCAAGCTGGGTGCTCATGCCATTGGTCAAACGCTGAATATCCGGGTAGCTGTCCAGCCGGCCGATAAACCACTTGATGATCTCGAGGTAGTTGTCCTGCAGCGGGTACAGGCTGATCTCTACTGACAGTTGCATCGAAAATTCCTTAAAAATAATGGTATTGGAAGGTGATCCCGAGCTGACGGGGATCACCGTAGCGGATGTACTGTTTCGCCACCCAACCCTGATCAGGCTCGTTTTCGAAGAAGAAGCCCCGTGTGCCGTATTGCTCATCGGTCAGGTTGCGCCCCCACAGATAAAGCGACCACTGCCGGGCTTCATAGCCCAGCTTGGCATTCACCAGGGCATACGCCTCGGAGCGGGAATCGTGGCTGTCCGAATAGTAGAACGCATCCTTGCCGTTGACGTTCACATTGGCAAAGAAACCTCGGGCGTTGCGGTAGGTGGCACCCAGGGCATACTGGAAGTTGGGCGCATGGGCCAGCTCCCGGCCGGACAGATCCGTCTCGCTGGTATCGGCTTCGGTGAAGCGGTAATCCTTGTAGCGGGCCTTGAGCAGCCCCAGGCTGGAGTAGAGCTCGAGATCGCGGTGCAGCTGCCAGTTGAGCGCCCACTCCAGGCCGTAACTCTCGCTGGCTCCGGCATTATTGGTGTACAAGATGAAATTTGAATCATTATCAGGATCTTTCAGGGACGCCTCGACCTGTTGGTCTTGCCGATCCATGTAGAACAGCGCCAGGTCCGAGCGCAAGGCTCCGCCAAGCCAGCGGCTTCTGAGGCCCAGCTCGTAATTATACAAGGTCTCCATATCATAAGAGACATGTTTTGCTAAAAGATCAGGCAGCCCCATATTGAAGCCCCCCGCCTTGTAACCCCGGGCCAGGCGCAGGTAGGCGTTGTGCTCATCGGTCAGACGATAGGCCGCCGACAGATGACCCCCCCACATGTTCTCATCGGGGGAGAACGCCTCCCCGCTGTCATCCTGGTAATCCGCCTCACGGCGCTCGAGGCGCACGCCGGCAGAGAGATCCCAGTCGCCCAGCCGGCTGTCGAGCTGGCCAAACAGCGCCAGATTTTTTGCATAGTATTCACTGTTGAGGCGGATCTCGTAATCGGGAATGTCGTTGTAGTCACTCGCAAGGACATTGTCCTCCCACAACTTGCTGACATAGAGCCCCACCAGCCAATCCGTGGTGCCACCGAACACGCGGCCCGCCTCATCAGAAGCAAAGCGCACCTCCTGGCTCACCGTGTCACGCTTGGCCCGTTTGTCCCATGTCGCAAAGTACTCACAAGGCTCGGGTTCTTCGTCTGAACCACAATTTAGGCCCTCCCAGTACTCATTGTTGGACCAGTCCCCATCATAGGCGTGCCGGGCATGGGTGTTGCTCCAGCTGGTGATGGACTGCAGGGTGACCGCATCACTGATCCCCCAGTTCAGATCCAGCGACGCACCATTGGTGCGCTGGCTGTCGACGCCGGGCTCGTCGGTGCTGGTGGTAAAACCGTTGTTGTCCAAAGTCCAGACGTCGTAGCCGTTGTCCAGATCGGCGTGTAGGAAGGTCAAGTCCGCCACAAAGTTGTCCGCCGGTTGCCAGCGCCACTTGCCCCGAAACGTCAGCTCATCCCGCTTGTTGGTGTCGTCTCGGTCCAGGTATTCGTTGTGGCGGAACCCATCCTGGCTGTGGTGCTGCAGCGCCAGACGGTAGAGCAGCTCGCCGTGCGGGTCGGCAGCGCCTGAGACATAACCGGCGTAGGTCTGCTGATTGTCTTCGCCAAAGGTTAACTCGGTGCCCGCCTCAAACTGCTCGGTAGGATCCTGACTCTTCACATAGATCAGTCCCGCCAGGGCATTGGCGCCGAAACGGGTGCCCTGGGGGCCGCGCAGCACTTCCAGCTGCTGGATATCGTAGAGGCTGGCCGCCATGCCGATCCCGGACAGGTCGATGTTATCGACAATAAAGCCGACGGAGCTATTGGGTGCCCCTTGGTACTCCTCCTGCTCACCCACGCCCCGGATCTGAAAGTAGCGGGGACGAGAGCTGCCGCCGGACCAGTTGAGGTTGGCGATGCGGCCCAGGGCCTGTTCAAGATGCTCGGCGCCTTCGTCCTGCAGTTCATCGACGGAGAGGATGGTGGCGGAAGCCGGCAGACGCTCCAGCGAAGTGCCGCGCAGATCGGCGGTGACGGTGAGGGTTTCGATGGGTTCTTCGGCCATGGCCGAGAAACTGGCCAAGACGGCCAGGGAAAGCAAAGTACGACGCACTGTTCTCTTCCTAAGTCAGCAGGATGCGATCGGACTGTTGGGCATTGGGGGCCTGTTGCCAGCCATTCCTACGCCGGCACTATCCGGATCAGGTTCTACGGGTTTCCTAAAGGATCTCAGCAAGATAGTTTAATGTCCTGCACCCCGTGGCGGCCGTCACTATAGCAAGATTCTTAATGCAAATAGCAAGTTTCGTGACTCTGAAGAGAAAAAACGGGCCATTCATTCGAAGGGCCCGTCTGGGGAGATCGCAATGCCTTAGCGAACCGTTATTTCCGTACCACCTTGGATCCGGCGCCGGTGCGGGCACCGTCGTGAACGATCAATGCCCCAAAAACCAGACACAACACCAGCAGGGCCGCAATCAGGGTTGCAACCACCGGCGCTGAAAACAGGGCAGGTAGGATCTCAAGGATCAGCTCTTTCATGGGCGTTGTGCTCCAACTTGGCCAACTCAAGTCACCACAGCGCACACGCCCTGGCTCAACCCAACGGGGTCCAGCACATAGACAAGGCGAAGGACATGTGACGTAATGGTGACGTCAATGGCGCAAAATTGTACGCCCTTGCCACAAAAAGAGCGCGACCCGGATCACAATCCGGGCCGCTTGTTTCTCACACTGTAAGCCGCGCTAAGGGGTCACTCATCCGTTGCCCGGCGCACATAGATCTCAAACTCCACCGCGTAGGGACTGCTGGCCGTGGCCTGCACCGGTCGACGCTCTCCGCCATGCAGGTTGAGCGGTCGCCAACTGGTACTGCCTGGCTCAACCACCACCCCATCACTGTCGTAGAAAGTGAACTTGTACTGCAGATACCGATCCGTACTGACCCGGGAGATCAACAGCGCGGATCCCTGCAAAAAGTCGCCAACCCGGCGTTTTTGCACCCGCTCTATGCTGACCTCCCGCGCCACCGCACTCGAATCTATCCTCAGTGTCGGTTGATCGGAGCGGGCCGCCACCCCGGCAGTAATTGAGCTGCAACCGGCCAGCAACAACGCAACGCTTAGTAACACTAGTCTCATGGTCCCATCCTGCCCTGCACTTCCCAGGGCACTAGTCGATCAAAAAATGCGCCCTCGCCGTCGCGATGGGCTGCTTTCGGTTCGTCTGCCAGGCGCTGATACTGACATTGGCGACCCGTCGCCCCTGACGCGTGAGCTTACACTCACAATAGGCCTCCCGAGCATATCCCGCCCGCAAATAGTCGATAGAGAAATCGACGATCTTTGGCACCTGAGTCGTTTGCATCATCACCATTAACTGAACAATGGCCGCCATCTCCATAAATCCGGCGATCACGCCTCCGTGCAACGCGGGCAGCATAGGGTTACCCAGATTGCTCTCTTTGGGCGGCAAACGAAACACCAGTTCGTCACCAAAACGCTCGCACTCCATGCCGATAAACTGGGCGTAGGGCACCAGAGCCAGCAGCGCACCGTAATCATTACGGGCCGCCGCCTCATGGATCTGGTTGGACAGGGTCATGACTCTCCCTCCAGGGCCTGACGGAACGCGTCCGTCATCAGATCGGACCCTATCCGCATAAAGGAACCCACAGCCTGGGCCAGGGGTTGGTCCGTGGATTCTTGGTAGGCGATGGCTCGAACAAAGGCCACCGCCGAAGTGAGCTTATAACATTCTGAAAATCCGTATACTGGCAGGTTTGGCTGGGCCGGTTTCATATAATCCACCCGCAGATCCAGGGTGGGACTGAGCTCAATCTCACCACTCTTTTGCTTTATTGCGCACACCACCGCCGCACCGCAAGCGGTATCCATTAAGGTGGTGATCACACCGCCATGGATCACGCCGGTTTCCGGGTAGCCGACGATCTGGGAGTGGTAGGGCAACATCAACAACACATGATGCTCGCTGGCTTCCAGAGTCTTTACTCCCAGCGCCCGACACTGGGCCAACTGCTCGACAAAGCGCTGGGCAAAATCCGTTAATGGAAAGAACGCTCGATTGTTTGGCTGCACCTTGCCTCCCGTTATCCATATTGCCGCTCTACGCCGCCATCACGCTCCGCACCATGGCCGGTGAATACCCAAAGGTAACTGTAACAGCCTCTTAGCACACTTTAGCCTATCCCCTCACCGGCGTATCTGTCATGCGCCGGAGACAAAAGCAGGGTTTTCCCTTTAGCGTGAGGCACTCAGATATTCACCCGGACTCTCGGAGGCAACAATTGCTGCCACAGATCCAGACCCCTGCCTGACCGTGTGGCGACAGTGAACAGGGACAAGAGCCGAGTCCGCAGAGCGATTAGACAGCACATCCTTTGGAACCCGGTGCCATATGAGTGGCACTCAATACGGCCGGTGCCTGCAACGACGAATGGTAAAAGGTCCAGTCACAGTGCCGTGCTCCCACCGAGTGTGCCCGATACTCTTAACCTTAACGCATGCTTTACTCGCATAAAGCGTCCACTCCCGGTGATCCCTTCGCCTGTAACACTTTAAATGTTCGACAAGGAAAAAACGATATCGTCAAAGATAATCACCATTTTCATCAATTCCGAAAAGTAGATTACCGTCGGGATCAGTTAGTGTCGGACCAGGGATCCATTTCGAAAGACATGCTCGGTTTTTTACACAGGGATCGCTCAGTGAATGCAAAAATGCCTCTAACTGCTCCACACTCTCTTGCGTAAAAAGGTGAGAAACTTCACTTGGTCTGGGTAACCCCCCGTATTCCAACAACTCCAAGTGCTGTAATGCTTCTTTCGTGTTGGCGTAAAAGTCACTGTATTGCTGGCCTTCAGTCAAAATGCCAGGGTCATAATTCTCTAAAGAATAACCAGGGTCCAAATGGTGCACTATCACATCTTTAAGGTTTTGATATGCCCCCGCATGTCCCCAAGGGCCAGTCACATCGACATTCAGTAAACTTGGGGTTCTAAATGCAAATTTATCCTTTTCTTCATGGGTTTCCCTGTAGCGGCCAAAATCGTTGGTCGTTGAGTTACCATCGCCTTTACCACGCCCAATCTGGATCATCGCAATATTATGAAAGGACTCATCGGTAAAAAAGTCACCCTTATGGCAAGTATTACAGGCCGCACCTCCATCTTCTGTTGAGTTAAAAAATATCAGCGCACCTTTTTTGGCAGAAACAGACAAAGCATTATCATCACCCTCAATATACCTTCTCCAGGAACTCTTAGTTAACACCTGAGACCGCTCATAGAAACTGATCGCCTGCGCAACCAGCTCATAGGTAATGCTGGCATTAGGATCGACGAACTGCTCAGGAAAAGCCTGGGTAAAATACGCACGCCAGACGGGCTTGCTGTTCAGCCTTGCCGCCAACTGAACTCTTACCTCATGATTGTCCAGCCCCTGCAAGTGATTAAATCCTTTCATCTCCTCGGCAGAAGTGACAGGAAACCTGGCCTGCGCTTCGGGCAGATCTTCCCCGGCACCGGGATCGGCTTGGCCCAAGGGGGAATCTGGCGTCCTGATCAAAACGGGTTCGTTCGAATTCGTTAGACGCTCCACTCTCCCATCATGAAACATGACCCTTTGCCAAAACGCGACATTGAACGTCGTCGGGGCATTTCTTGGTACCGTAGGTCCGCCATCATAGTTATGGCCACTCACTCTCTGTTTTCTTCCCGGACCTAATAGATCAGGTTCTACCGACTCAGTACCAATCGACAGCGACATCGCGTCGCCTCCGCCAAGACTCGGGTGATGGCAGCTTGCGCAGGCAACGTCCTGATCCCCGCCTAATGTTTTGGAGAAGAATAGAAGCATACCGAGCTGAGCTCTGGGATCACGAATGTCGACTGTAACACCTCGTGACTGCTCTCTATTTTCCGGTGATCCCGTTAGTTTCAACTCGGTGATACGTTGATGCAGTTCATCGTCTAATGACTTGTTATCATGCTCACCACCACACGAACTTAGTGCCATCATGCCAAGAGGTAAAATCACAGACGCACCGAAAAACTTATAGGTATTCAACGCTCCTCCTTAGGCCAGACCAAGAAAACAACAAAAACCCTACCGCAATGCCTATTAAATATCCAGGAAACACCTTATCCCGGCTTAAATAAACACTTTTACCGACACCCGGAAAAAATATTTGCTCGCGAAAGACAACCAATCAAAATGCCAATCCAACATTATGACAAAGACAAGCCGACACCATACAATAACATTGTCCGTTCATCTCATGTATTAAATAGACAGCAACAAAAACAATCAGTTAATTAAGTTAAGCCGAGCATTTCTCTCCTGTCAAGCCTTTGAAACCGGCATCCGGCTATCGAAAAAACACGGGGTTCGACAACCTGTTTAAAACTAATGATGTTTTCCACATTATGGGATATAGGCATGGATCTGTTTCAACTCAAAGTCTTGCAAGTACTTCTGCTATCAGCTCAATCCAAACCGTTCTCTGAATGTTATCTGCCCACGCTCCCATTACGTCTCCACCCCATATCAAACAATGGATCTAAGCTGCTATGGCTATGATGGGCGGATGAAGCCAAATGAATGACATCACACCGTCGGCGTACAGGGGGACCTTTTCTGGCCTTTACCCTGAAATCCACAAGGCGCTGCTCCCGCTTACAAACCAACTGTCCTACATGATCCAGCTGAATGATCCGAGCACTCACGTCTGCTAAATGACGGTTATCGCTAGACGCTTTCTCTGAGCAGATCTTCTGGCCAACGCGACGAGGTCAAACCCACCTTAGTTGCCGACTTGCAAACTCATTGTTGAGAACTACCTTGTAAGAGATTTTCTTACCACCGACGCCTTACCATTATCAGCAGTTTGCTGTGTCGGAGGAGACAAAGCGATGTTCCGCTTTCTGTTATTTGCCTCTGCTCTCCTCTGTTCGACCGGGATCTTAGCGGTCGAACTCAGGTTCTCCACCAACCCAGATCGCAGCGCTTCGTTGCCGCTGGAACAGGCGGTGCTGAAGGATCAAGGCTATATCTTTGTCGCCGACCCCCTCAACATAGAGCAGGTGCTGTTCTTTATCGATGGCGATCAGGTTCAGGAAGAGAACCGGGCCCCCTGGGATCTCGCCGGTACCGCCGGGGACAGCCAGCGCAGCGCCTTGCCCTTTGACACCCACACGCTCACCGACGGCCCTCACCAGATCCAGGCACAGATCCGATTTAACGACGACAGCCAGCAGATCCTGACGGCGGCCGTCACGGTGCAAAACCTTCAAGCGGGTCTGCTGGTCTCCCCCATTCCTCTGTTCCAGTTTCTGCTTTCCGACGAGAGCCAAGAGCAGCCCCTTTCCATCAGCACCAGTGACGGTGAAGCGGTTATCGTCCAGCTTAGTGAAAATATCGACTGGCTCAGGGTCAACGAGCCAAGCGGGATCACCCCATGGAGCCCAATCATTACCTGGGACGGCACCGGCCTCGGCCAGGGGATCTACGGCGGCGAGATCACCCTCAGTGCCAATGGCTACCCTTCACTCACCCTGCCGGTCCAGCTGCAGATCGGAACGAGCGAGGCCGGCGACGCTCCCCAACTCCATCTGAGCTGGGCTCAGGGCCCGGACCGCATAACCGCAGTCTGGTTTACCGCCGATCCCTCCACGAACTCTCGTATGGAGTATCGCCTCATCGGCGACACCTTATGGCAACTCGCGTTAGGCCAGGTGCGTCACAGCAATAGCGACGGTCAGTATCATCAGGCCACCACAGGACCCCTGCCCCTGGGAGAAATCGTCGAGTTTCGTCTGCAAACCTCAAGCCAAACCGTCAGTCGGATCTACACAGCGAAAACCGGACCGATGCCCGATCAATACTGGCAGGCCGCCTTCCTCGCCGACACAGGTTTGATCGGCCGACTGGACGGTCTGGCGACCGGAACCCAGGCGGCGATCGATGCCCTCTCCCAGATCGCCCCCGATCTCCTCCTGCTGGGTGGTGATTACGCCTATTTCAATACCGATACCCGTTACGGCACCTTAGAGCGCAGCATTGACGCCTGGTTTAACCAGATGGCCCCCTTGGCCACCATCCCCATGATGCCCGCCTGGGGCAATCATGAGATCCAATTGGGTGAGGGCTTTGCGCCCTGGGCCGCACGCTTTGCCCTCCCTCAAGGCTATGATGATGGCCGGATGTATGCGTTCGATGTGGGCAGGGTTCACTTTATTGCCGTCTACGCCTTTAACGAGGACGAAGCCATGCCCGCCAGCGCACTGGCCTGGCTCAGTGATCACCTCGATAGCATTCGCTCAGAAAGCTACGACTGGGTGCTCCCCTACTTTCATGCGGCCCCCTTCTCCGACGGAGAAAATCACGAATCCGCGCTCTCCATACGCCAGCAGGTTGGCCCCCTGTTTGAACAGCATGGGATCCGCCTGGTATTGACCGCCCACGACCAATCCTATGAGCGCACATACCCATTGCGCGATGTTCCCGGCACCAACACCCCAGGCAGCCTGCGACTCGACTGCTACGGTCCGACGGAGGGGACCATATACATGAAAGTCAGCCCAGGGGGAAAACTGAGCAACCGAAACGGCGGATTCTCCCCATGGCGCAACACCCCGCCTCCTCCCTGGAGTGCCAGTCGAAATAATGATGCCCACCATATCGCCAACCTCAGCTTTATCGCTCGCGATGAGATACTGGTGGAAGTACTGGCTATCTCCAGCGATTCAACGCCAATAGGGATCGATCACTTTTTTCTCAAAGGCAGTTGCGGCCCATCCATCATCCCCGATCCCGTCAGCCTGAACTTTTCCCTCCTGGCAGAGGAAGTGGCGACACAGTCCCTGTCAATTTCACTCAGCGAAAGCCGCGACGCCCTGACATTAACCCCCTCCCAGCCCTGGCTTACCGTGTCTCCCAACGCCGGGGAAGCGCCGTTGCAGGCTCAGGTTCAGGTGAACACTGCCGGTCTCGCCAGTGGCAGCTATCACGCTGAACTGCTGATCCAAGCTGGCAGTGAATTACAGCGCTCGGTGCCAATCACGCTCGCTGTCCATGAGGCGGCCAGTGACGATGCACTCCGGCTCTCGATGCAGGCGGATCGCACCGCCCCATCCTCCCTGCAGGGCGCCACCCTCAGGGGCACGGTTTATCTCTTCGTCGAGCCGGGCAGCAGCACTGCCGAGCTCACTCAGGTGACGTTCAGTCTCGACGGCAACCCGGTTCAGCAGGAGAACCGCGCACCTTGGGACTTTGCCGGCACCAACAGCGACGATTCCGCAAAGCCCTATGACACAACGACCTTAAGCGAAGGCACCCATGAGATCGGCGCGCGACTGCTGCGCAGTGATGGCAGCAGCGAGCAACTCACGGCCACCGTCACCGTCGACAACGAAACAGACAACAACATTCCCCAGTTCTCTCCCTCGTCGCTACAAGCCCAGTTGATCCTTCCGCAGACCCACACCAGCCTCAGCACCACCATCACCACCAGCGACAGTGTCACCGTTACGCTGGAAAGTGAGGCAACCTGGCTCAATGTGAGTCCTACCAGTGCGCAAACGCCGGTCCAGCTCAACCTAGAGGTGGATGCCGACGGCTTGGCACCAGGCACCTATCAGGGGGATGTGCTGGCCACCACGGCGGAAGGGGAAAGCCGACTCAGCGTCAATCTGCTCTTGCAGGAAGAGGGGGTAGCCACGCCTATCTGGTACAGCTCACAGCCCGATCGCAGCGACCCGTTACCGCTGACGGGGCTGAGTCTATCCGGTGACGGTTTCGTATTCGTAGCACCTGAGCCCGAGATCAACCGGGTCATCTTCTTCATCGACGGCCAACAGATCCAAAGGGAGAGCCGGGCCCCCTGGGATCTGGGCGGCACCGGCAAAGACAGCGCCCGCAGTGCCCTGCCCTTCAATTTTTCCCAACTGACCATCGGGCCCCATCAGATGGACGTTGAGATCCGGCGCAGCCTGGGGGACGGTAACGTCACCGAAAGCGTCCGGCTCAACTTCACGGTCGCCCAATAAACATCCTGAGCGGTTCACGGGTCCGCCCCAGATCCCCGGTACACAACACCGGGGATCTGGCGGTTCAACGACGCAACGAGGAGAAAGCAACTGCAGGATGTTAACCAACGGCCGCCATATAACCACTGTGTGCCTCGGTATAGGCCTGCGCCTCACGCAAGGTCGAGAGCCACAAGTTGAGAGAACCTGCCCGACGCAATGCCAGCGTGTCATGATCCCGTTCATCTCTGCTCGCACGCCTGTGCCTGGCGATAGACCGACCCGTCCTGATATTCCGCTTCCCGTGACAACAACTGCCAGCAGACTTCACCGGCGGTACCAGCCACGCTCCACTTTCCAGAACATGAAGGCATCGCCCAAAAAGAAAAATGCCAGTCAGCTAACTGACTGGCATAAGCATGCCGTTTCTTACCAACCCAGCTCCGCCTTGGCATGGCAGACTTTCAATCAGACGCTCAGCATCGGTCCCAGGGGCTTGCCACCGAGCAGGTGCATATGGATGTGGTACACCTCCTGCCCGCCATGCTGGTTGCAGTTCATGATCAGGCGGTAGCCGTCCTGATCGATCCCCGCTTCCTTGGCCAGCTTGGCCGCCACGGTCACCATACGGCCCAACGCCGGTTCATCCGCCTCGCTCACGTCATTGGTGGTGGCCACCAGGTGATTCGGGATGATCAATACATGATGCGGGGCACGAGGATTGATGTCCTTAAAGGCCGTTACCAGTTCATCCTGATAGAGGATCTCGGCCGGAATTTCGCGTCGTATGATTTTCGAAAAGATGGTTTCTTCCGCCATGGGGGCTCCCTGTCTTGGCCATAAGTGATCTTGGCCTTGAGTATACGAGCCTTTGAGCCGTAAGAGAAAATCCACAGCCCATTTCGACGCCATCATCACAGGGATGGCTGACAAGGCCGCGGCGACATGTCTACAATCGGGCTTCGCCTATTCCCTAGCATTAAGAGTGTCTCATCGGATGATCCACTATCAGATCCAACCCAGCGATCCCCACGCCCACCTGTTTAACGTTACCCTGCGCACCGACAGCGCCCTGCCAGGTCAGCGCGTCACCCTGCCCGCCTGGTTACCCGGCAGCTATATGGTGCGTGACTTTGCCCGTCACATCATCGGCCTGCAGGCCCAAAATGGCCAGGGCCAGCCTGTGGCCCTGGAGCAAGTGGACAAGCAAACCTGGCAGGCCGGTGCACACGATGGGGTCCTGACTCTCAGTTATCAGGTTTACGCCTGGGATCTCTCCGTACGCGGTGCCCATTTGGATCAGACCCATGGCTTTTTCAATGGCTCCAGCACCTTCCTGGCCCTGATCGGACAGGAGGATAAGCCGGTTACCCTGGATATCCTGGCCCCGACTGGCGACGAGTATGCCAACTGGCAGATCGCCACGGCGATGCGGGAAGATGGGGCGAAACGCTACGGTTTCGGCCGTTACCGAGCGGACAATTACGATGAACTGATCGATCACCCGGTGGAGATGGGCACCTTTACCCTGGCCCAGTTCGAGGCCTGCGGTGTGCCCCATGATCTGGTGCTGACCGGCCGCCACCTGGCGGACACGGATCGGATCTGTGCCGATCTCAAGAAGATCTGTGAAGCCCAGATCGCCCTGTTCGGCGGCAGCGCCCCTTATGATCGCTACCTGTTTATGACCCAGGTGGTCGGCGAGGGCTTTGGCGGACTGGAGCACAGAGCCTCCACCGCCCTGGTGTGCGGCCGCGGCGATCTGCCCAGTCCCACCGAAGCCGAGATGAGCGAAGGCTATCGCACCTTCCTTTCCCTGTGCAGCCACGAGTACTTCCATAACTGGAACGTCAAGCGGATCAAACCGGCAGCCTTTACCCCCTATCGCCTCGATCAGGAGCGCTACACCCGTCAGCTGTGGGCCTATGAGGGGATCACCTCCTACTACGATGACCTGTTTGTCTACCGGTCCGGCTGCGTCGATAAAGCCACCTACCTCGACATGCTGGCCCAGGGAATGACCCGGGTCACCCGGGGCAGTGGTCGCTTCAAGCAGACCCTGCGCGACTCCAGCTTTAACGCCTGGACCAAGTTCTACAAGCAGGATGAAAACGCGCAAAATGCCATCGTCAGCTACTACACCAAGGGGGCCATGTTCGCCTTGATGCTGGATCTGGTGCTGCGCCAGGAGACCGAAGGCAAACACAGCCTCGACTGCGTAATGCAGCAACTGTGGCGGGACCACGGTGAAACCGGGCTCGGCACAGAAGAAAACACCCATCAGCGTATCGTCGAACAACTGCTGGGACGCCCGGCAGATGATCTCTTTGCCTACCTGGACAACACCGAGGATCTCCCTCTGCCTGCCCTGTTAGAACAGGTCGGTATGCAGATGAAGCTGCGCGCCTACAGTGGCAACGGCGATAAGGGAGGTCGCAGCGAATCTCTGAAGCACACCGGCCTGGGAGCCAGGTACAAAGCGGCCGCCCTAGGCGTGACCCTGATCAGCGTCACGCAAGGGGGCAGTGCCCATCGCGCCGGGATCGCCTCGGGCGATCAGCTTATCGCCATTGATGGCCTGCAGGTGAACGGCAATCTGGACGCACAGCTGGAGCGGTATGGTCCGGGTGTCGAGATCTCGGCGCATTGGTTCCGTCGAGACGAGTTATTGACGGGGACACTTGCACTCGAGCCTGCGGCCAAGGATACTGTGGTTATTGAAGAAGTGGACAGTGAAAAAAGTCACCTTTGGCTATGATCCTGCGTTTTCCCGCTAAGGGGGATGCAGGTGAAACACGGGTCCATACGCAGTGGAAGGAGCACGGAGGTAACCGATATGGCAAAACACACTACTGAGTTGGCCAGCTTGCTGCACCAACATTTCGAGAACGCCGGCTCCATTGCAGAACTGCGTGAACGGCTGCGCGACGTTGAGGAGGAGCTTCACGCCGTCTTTGCCGACGAGCTGTCCCGCTATGTCTCCGATACCGAATTGAGTGAACGGCGAGAAGCCTGAGTCACCCGGTATCCCGGAATGAAAAAGGCCAACCCCAGGGTTGGCCTTTTGCTGCCCACGGGGCAGCGAACGTCCTTTACGCCGTAACGCAGATCAATCCAGCGCCAGGATCGCCGACTGAGCCTTCGCCGCCAGGGCCACCTTAGCATCGACGCGCATGCCCAGATCCCTCAGCAGGCCGTCCGCCACATCGTAGATCAGTCCGTGTACCGTCAGATCCTGCCCCCGCTCCCAGGCATCCTGGACGATGGTGGTCTGGCAAGTATTGATCGCCTGAGCGATCACATTCAGCTCACACAGACGCCGAAGTTGCTCTGGCTTGGGCAAGGCTTCGAGGCTGGTCTTGTGGCTCTCATAGACATCTCTCACATGGCGAACCCAGTTACCCGCCAGGCCAATCTTGGCATTTTCCAGCGCCGCCTGAACGCCACCACAGCCATAATGGCCCACCACCATGATATGGCGTACTTTCAGGTGCTCTACCGCATACTGGATCACCGACAGGGCATTGAGATCTGAGTGCACCACGACATTGGCGATATTGCGATGAACGAAGATCTCACCGGGTGCGAGGTCAATGATCTGATTGGCCGGCACCCGACTGTCGGAGCAGCCAATCCAGAGATATTCCGGGGTCTGCTGCTGAGCCAGCTCGGAAAAAAAGTCCGGGTTCTGCTCGGTGATCCCCTTTGCCCATTCACGATTACGTGCAAACAGATGTTCCAATTCAGCCATAATTTTCGTCATCATTATTATCAATTTAAAGGAGTTTACCCCGGATCACCCGGATCAGTGGTCGGTGTTGAATGCACCTCGGGTGTGTTTGCGCACTTTTTCGCCGCCAGTTCACTGAGATCCTTTAAAAACAATCGGTTCCTGCCTTCTAACTTGGCTCGATAGAGCATCTGATCTGCCTGTGCCAGCCAATCATCCAACTCATCGGAGAAAGTTGCCTGGGCCGAGATCGCACCAATACTTACCGTCAACATCAGATCCTGGCCATCCGCCGTCGTGCTCATGGGAGTGCGGGCGATCTGCCGTCTGAGTCGCTCGAGTCGACGAATGGCCGCCTCCACACTCATTCCCGGCAGCAGGAGGACAAACTCCTCGCCACCATAGCGAGCCAGAACATCATTTTTTCGCCCAAACACCTCCCCAATGGTGCGAACCAAGGCCTTGAGACAATCATCACCCACCAGGTGGCCAAAGGTATCGTTGATCGGTTTAAAATGATCAATATCCAGCATGGCAATGGTCACGGGAAGCGCATTGCGCTGACAGAGCTCGATACTGACACCAAACTGGTCAAGAAGGTGGCGTCGGTTATACGCCCCGGTAAGCCCATCACGCAGGGCTAAACGGGAGAGCTTGCGGTTTGCCGCCTCCAATTCCGCAGTCCTGGCTTCCACCAAAGCCTCCAGTTGATCCTGATGCTGCCACAGGGCTCTGCGTTGTTGCTCCAACTGTTCATGAAGGATCTGCACCTCTCGGGCCGTTCCCCGGGGCAGAGCCAGCAAGGCGTGGCGGCCGCTTTTGCTCTGTCCAATGTCCCGAGCCAGGATCACCAAAGGGGCCGTCAGGTAGCGACTCAGTTGACGCACCAGCAAGGTCACCAACAGCAGCGCCAACAGCATACCAAGCATGCTACTGAGAAACCGCAATTCGGCGCGCCGCATCAAAGGGCGATAGGCCACCAGCAAATGCAACTGCCAACCGTTTTCCAGAGTGAGGCTGTAGGCCAGATGCTCCGGGGCGATGGGCCCATCTCCGTGTAAACGGATCAAGGCTCCCCAGCCCTCCCCATCTGGACGAAGCCACTCCAGGGTAGGCCTGCTCAAGGGACTCACCGGCAGTTCGGAGGAAGCCATCACCACCTGCCCCGAGGTATCCAGCAGCATCCAGCCCACTTCACTCATCCCGCTGTCGTCGGGGGCCAGGGCGGCAACATTGAGGGAGCCCTCCACGATCCCCAGCAGCCTGCCATCCTCATCGCGCCAGGGTGCACTCAAGGCGACAATCGGGTCCTGACCAAAACCCCGCCCTTGAAAAATCTCCGACTGATAGGGCAAACCGCTCTCCATCACTTCACGAAAATAGCCCCGCTCCGAGACGTTTTCCCCCTGGGCCAATGGGAGTTTTTCCTGTGGAGCCGCCGCGACAATCCGCCCTTCCCTGTCGGCCACGAGCAGGGTCAAAAATCCGGGGTATTGCCGATGAAGTTCGACAAGCTGGGCCTGGTGAAGATCCGCCGTAAGCCAGTGTCCGGCCAGGCTGATCACATCCAGGTGCTCTTCCAAGTGGGCCTGGATCTGTACCGCATGGTGGCGCCCCGTCGCCACCATGCCTTCATATTGGAGGCTCTGCTGGGTCTGCATAGTCTGTCGACCATAAAACAACAGCACCGTCATCAACACCAGGGAGAGCAGACCCAGGACTCCATGAACCAGTTTCTGATGGAAATTACGGACCAACACAGGCTGTTGCCGGGCCAGACGCATCCAGCCCTGGGGCAACCAGATCAGCAACAGGCTCGCTGCCGCACTGTACATCACGCCGTTAAAACCCAGTTTCGCGACCATGAATCCGATCGTATCCGTCGGAATTAGCTGCCAGTAGCGGATAACCAGCAGGCTCAGTGGCATGCCAATGAGCAGCCAGTACAGTGCATCGGCATACAGCAGGTACCAGCCACGACGGCGCATCCAGACCAGAAACAGGGCTTCGAGTCCGAACACGAGATACACCAGGGGAGAGTCCCAGGATAAAGAGAGGCCCGTTAGCGTCAGGGTTGCACACCAGATCACCCAGGGGTAGGAGAGGCGGCTGGCACACAGGACGATAAACAGATTCCCCACCACCAGCTCAATGTTGGCGTACAAGGGAATGGGAAACAAGTTGACGAGCAGCCCCAGCACACCCAGCGCTGTCGCGAGCACCAAGCGGGCGCGAAACTTCCATGCCATGGTAGCTTGTTGTTGACGTGCCATGATGTTCCTATCTACTCCCTGTATGGCACCACTTTAACAGTCCCAGGTGAGTTTGACTCCTTTTGACCTTGTCAGGGTTGAGATCCCGGCCTATTAAGATCTGTTTCCTCTACGAACCCGCTCATTGTGACCCATGACGACTATGAACTGAGACAGGCGACTATCGCCGATCTCGCCGACCTGCGTCGGCTTCACTACGCATGTGAGCCGGACTCCCCTTGGGCATTGCAGCAGTTACACCACTTTATCGCCACCCGGGGGAGAACTTTTGTTGCCCGTCACGGCCATCAACTGCTGGGGTTTATCTGCCTTAACCGCATCGATCACAGCATCCAGGCGCTCTATGTGGCCCAGGACGTCCGCAACCAGGGGATCGGCAGTGCCCTGCTGCATCTTGGTATGGTGGAACTGCGCGTCATGGGAGCTCGCTCCACCACCCTGATCAGCACCCCCAGTGCCCGCACTTTCTACCAACGCCACACTTGGCGAGTGACGGCAGACAACTTAACCCTGAGGCGGCGATTGTAAAGTGGCTCAGGGCGCCAGGCGATCGACCTTCCAACCGTCGCCATCGCGCACATAGAGGAAGCGATCATGGAGACGACGGGCGCCCCCCTGCCAGAACTCAATGCTGTCGGCCTGGATCCTGTATCCCCCCCAGAAATCCGGTACAGGGATCTGCCCCTTAGCAAATTTCTCTTTCATTTTCATGAAACTTCCCTCAAGTACACTGCGTGCAGAGAGGACCTGACTCTGGGGCGATGCCCAGGCCCCCAGTTGGCTGTCCCGGGGACGACTGGCGAAATACTTCAGCACCTCGGTCGTCGACAACTTCTCGGCCCTGCCGGTGATCTGTACCTGGCGATCCAGATCATGCCAGGGAAACAACATACTCACCTGGGCATTGGCGGCCATGTGCAGCGCCTTGCGGCTGCCCAGATTGGTGTAGAAGACAAAACCTCGATGATCATACTGCTTGAGCAGCACGATCCGTTGAAATGGCTGCCCGGAGGGATCCACCGTCGCCAGGACGAAACCGCTGGGATCTCGCAACTCGGCGTTTTGGGCCTGAGACATCCAATGATCAAACAGAGCCAGTGGGTCCTCGGGCAGATCCTCCCTGTGCAGCCCTCCCTGCAAATACTCTCTACGGATCTCACTCAAATCTCGCACAACAACTCTCCTGTCTGACTAACCCACACGCTGTCCTTCACCACGGCCCCGCTCACGCCAGTAACTGCCTGGCGACGTGCCGCTATGGCGACGGAACATGGCGATAAATGCCGATGAGGTACTGTACCCCAACTCGAGCGCGACCTCCTTAATGGAAATGCCTTTTCGCAGCATCGACAGTGCCGTCAAAAAACGCAGGCGTGAGCGCCAGTCGCTAAAGCTCATGCCCAGCTCCCGCTGACAACGCCGGGCCAGGGTCCGCTGTGTGGTGTGACAGCGCCGGGCCCAATCGTGGAGTGTGTCGTTGTTGGCCGGCTCGCCCTGCAAGCGTTCGAGAATCGGTTTGAGCAGAGGATCATCACTGCTGGGCAGGTAAACCGGCAGGGGTTCGACATGGATCAATTGATCCAGGATCACCCGGGCCAAACGCCTATCCGCTTCAGAGCCGGGAGCCTGGATCCTCCGCGCCGACAGATCCGCCAGTACCGCCCGTAACAATGGGGACAACTTGAGCATGCAGGGAACGGTACTGAGCCGGGCCGACCAGTCACGATTAAAATAGATCGCCCGATAGGCCACCCGCTGCCGACTGTAGCTGGTATGCACTACGTCCGGCGGGATCCACAAGCCATATTGGGGCGGCGACAACCAGTGCTGGCCCTCGACGCTCAGTTCCATCACCCCGGAGTCCACCAGGTTAAGCTGGCCCCATGGGTGACTGTGGGGCAAGAAGGTCGTCTCCGGGGCGATCTCCTCCTGATGGATGTAGATCTCCCGCTCCGGTTCCAACGGTAGCGGATAGCGCTCATTCCCGGCAGCTTCTTTCCCTGTGTCCTGATGGCAATGCATATTGTCCGATCTGCGTTATCTCAATGTATCTAGACAGTCTACAATAGCCCCGAACCTTCCCTCCAGATCTGTTTAGGACACCCGAGATGAGAGCCGCCATCTATCCCCTTATGGCCGTATTACTGTGGGCCGGCAACAACCTGGTTGGCAAATTGTCCGTAGACGCCATCTCGCCAGCCGCCATCTCCTTCTACCGCTGGGCACTGGCCGCGCTGCTGCTCACCCCCTTTATGTTGCCCGGGGTCTGGCGCCAACGCCGGGTGATCCGCCAGCATCTGCTCAAGCTCAGTGTCCTGGCTGCCTTCGGTGTGGTCCTGTTCCAGAGCTTGGCCTACATGGCGGCGGCCAGCACCAGCGCCACCAATATGGGGCTGATCGGCGCCACTGTGCCCCTGCTGACCCTGCTGATCAGCCTGCTGGTGCTCAAAGAAGCCCCCACCGTGGGGGCCGTCGTCGGCGGCACCCTCTCCTTTACCGGCCTGGCGGTGCTGCTTTCCGGTGGCGATCTCGCCAGCCTCGGCCAGAGCGGCTTCAACCGGGGGGACCTGCTACTGCTGATCGGGGCTACCGCCTATGCCTGCTATGGTGTGCTGATCCGCCGCTGGCAACTGCCTCTAACCGTCTGGCAATCCCTCTATATGCAGATCCTGCTGGGCCTGCTCTGGCTGCTGCCCGCCGTCCTGCTCAGCGATTCCATGGCCCTGAGCCGGGAGGCCCTGCCTCTGGTGCTCTACGCCGGGCTGGCCGCCTCCATCATCGCCCCCTACAGCTGGATGATGGGGATCCAGAAACTGGGGGCCAGCAACAGTGCCGTCTTTATGAATCTGGTTCCCCTGCTAACCAGCGCTGCGGCCGTGGCCTGGCTGGGCGAGCACCTCAGCGGCGCCCACCTGCTCGGTGGTGGCATGATTCTCTCGGGCGTGTTGCTGTCCCAGTGGTTACGCAAACCCCTGGTGGAGCTTTGGGGCAAGACGGCCTGACGTTATTCTGGCGCCTGCTCATACAGCGCCAGGAACGCACCGGCGGGATCCCGGATCACCGCAAACTGATCCCGCCCCATCGGATTGGGACCAATCACGACCGCCCCGCCGCCCAGGCGGACCTTCTCCAGGCTGACAGCCAGATCAGCCACAGCGACATAGAGCAACCATTGAGCGGGCAAGCCGCCATTGGGGCCGCGAGCATGACAGACACCCGCCCGCATGGTCCCGTCGGCCATCATGCCGAAGTCGTCATACCCTTCCATCGCCACGGTTTCGATCTGCCAGCCCACCACCTCGGCGTAGAAGTGTGCCACGGTGGCGGCGTCCTCCACCGTCAGATCCTGCCACAGAAATTCGCCGGTCTGTGCCCGATGCATGGCCTCTTCCTTCTCTCTATGAATGTCCCCAGAGCATAGACAGCGAGCCCGTGCCATGGCGGATTGCAAGCATGTTCATCTTCAAATACAAACTCTTTTACAACTCTGTGCGCATGGGTTTTTGACCGCTTGTTACCGGCTCGTTACTATCGCCATGACCCTTCAATCCAAACCAAAGGGATACTTGGATGAAAAAGATTGTGATCGGTGGCCTGTGTGCCTCCGCCCTGGTGCTGGCCGCCTGTGGCACCAGCCAGCCCACCACCACCGCAACGGCTGTTCAGCAAGCTTTGAGCTCCGGCATCGAACTGGAAAACTTTGACAGGAGCATTCGTCCCCAGGACGACTTCTACGGCTACGTCAACGGCACCTGGCTCAAGACCGCCGAGATCCCCGCCGACCGCACCACCACCGGCGCCTTTTACGATCTGAGGATCAAGGCACAAAAAGATGTGCGTAGCATCATCGAAGAACTGGCAGCGAGTGAAGGGCTGAAACCTGGCTCCGACGAACAGAAAGTGGCGGCACTGTATAACTCCATGATGGATACCGACACCATCAACCGACTTGGGGTGACCCCGCTCGAAGGCGAATTCACCAAGATCGCCGCCCTCAAGTCCCACGAAGATGTCGCCAATTACTTCGCCCATGCCCAGAGCATCGGCGTCGGTGCCCCCTTCGTGTTCTACGTCTCGGTCGATGCCAAGAACTCCAGTGCTTACGCCGGCCACCTGTGGCAGACCGGGCTCTCCCTGCCGGATCGTGACTACTACTTCAACGAAGGGGAACGCTTCGACACCCTGCGTGCCGATTTCGTCAAGCACATCGAAACCATGTACAGCCTGGCTGGTCTGGCTGGCGGCAAACAGGCCGCCCAGACGGTGATGGCAATGGAGACCGAGCTGGCGACACACCAATGGACCAAGGTGGAGACCCGCGACAGCGAAAAGCGTTACAACAAATACGCCACCGCCGATCTACGTGCCCTGGCCGCCGATTTTGACTGGCAGGACTACCTGAGCACCCTCGGCGTCCCTACCCTGGCGGAGATCATCATCAACCAGCCCAGCTACATCGAAGGCTTTAACCAGGTGTTTGCCAGCCACAGCGTGGCACAGTGGCAGACCTACCTCACCTGGCAGGTGCTCACCACCTATGCCGGTCAGCTTTCCGCCGAACTGGACGAGGAAAACTTCGACTTCTTTGCCCGCAAGCTGAACGGTCAGGAGCAGCAGCAGGACCGCTGGAAACGCTCGGTGGACAAAGTGAACCAGGATCTGGGCGAAGTCGTCGGCAAGGTGTATGTGAAGAAGCACTTCACCCCTGAAGCCAAGGCGCGCATGGGCGAGCTGGTGGAGAACCTGCGCAAAGCCTATGCCCAATCCATCGACGAGCTGGACTGGATGGGGGAAGACACCAAGAAGAAGGCCAAGGTCAAGCTGGCCGCCTTCACCCCCAAGATCGGCTACCCCGACCAATGGAAGGACTACTCCAGCCTGAGCATCGAAGCCGATGATCTGGTGGGTAACTCCATGCGTGCGGCGCAGTGGAGCCATCAGGAAGACCTGTCCAAGCTGGGCGGGCCGATCCGCAACTGGGAGTGGTTTATGAACCCCCAGACGGTCAACGCCTACTACAACCCCACCATGAATGAGATCGTCTTCCCCGCCGCCATCCTGCAGCCACCGTTTTTCAACATGGACGCGGATGATGCGGTCAACTACGGCGGCATAGGCGCGGTGATCGGCCACGAGATGGGCCACGGTTTCGACGATCAGGGTTCCCGCTACGATGAGAACGGCAACCTGGTGAACTGGTGGACCGAGGAAGATCTGATGGCCTTCCAGCGCCGCGGCCGCAAATTGATCAAGCAATACGCCGACTACAAGGTGTTTGACGATCTCAACGTCAACGGCCAGCTCACCCTGGGCGAGAACATCGGCGATCTCTCCGGGATCACCATCGGCCTCAAGGCCTATGAGCTGTCACTGGCGGGCAAAGAAGCGCCGGTGATCGACGGCATGTCCGGCACCGAGCGGGTGTTCATCGGCTTCACCCAGATCTGGCGGGCCAAGTACAAGGAGGAGGCACTGCGCAACCGGGTTCGCACCGATCCCCACTCCCCCTCCCAGTTCCGCGCCAACGGCCCCCTGGCCAACGTGCCGGAGTTTTACCAGCTCTACAACATCCAGCCCACGGATGCCATGTACATCCCGGAAGCCGACCGGGTGAAGATCTGGTAAGGGGCAAGGTTCCCAACCTTCAGGCGCGCCCACGGGCGCGCTTTTTTTGACTCAGCTTTCGGGTGAGTCAAGGCTTCACTGGCGAGGACGCTGGCATTGAGAGCCAGATCCCGTCCCGAAGCCGGGGATTGACTTACCATTGCCCCAAAGCCACATTCGATCGTCACCATGCGCCGACTCCTGTCACTCTGTTTCCTTTTCCTCTCTCTGCCCGCCTTGGCCGAGGAGCCAACCCCCATTCGCCTGGGCGTCCACTCCCATACGCCGCCCTTTGAATGGCGCAACAATGGCATCGATACCGGCTTCCATGTGGAGCTGACCCGAACCCTGGCTCGACGGCTCGAGCGCAAGGTCCGCCTGCGCCGCAACAACTTCCAGGCACTGATGGACGAAATGGATCAGGGCAGCATAGATCTGGTGGTGGAAGTCAGTGCCGCCGGCGTACCCCGCAGGGGGATGCTGCAGTCCGATCCCATCTATGCCACCCACGCCCGCGCCTATACCGCCAACGGTGAGATCTACATCGCCGACTGGAGCGAACTGGCGGGACTGCGGGTCGCCACCAAGCAGGACTCCTTTATCCACACCTTTGTCGACCAGACTCCACCGCCCTTTGAGCTGGTGCTGGTGGATCTGTACGAAACCGGTTTCAAGATGCTGGAACATCATGAGATCGACGTGGTCCTGGCAGAAAACTACGTGGCGCGGCGTCTGTTGCCCCGCTACCCCTGGGTGATCACCGCCTCGGATCCCCTGTTTTACGGCACCTTCAACTACATCGCCGCACCGCACAATAAGCCCCTGATGGAGGAGCTGAACCGAACCCTGCGTCAACTCAAGCGCAGTGGCGAATACGATGAGATGGTCAACTTCTGGTTTGGGGTGGGCCGTGAGCGGGTCGATCTGCGCCAGACCCGGGACAAGATCCTGATCTGGGGCTGGCTGATCGCCCTGATCTCCCTGCTCGGCATGACCTACACCTGGTTCACCGCGCGGGATCTGAAGGTCCAACTGGTGCAAAGGAAAAAGGCCGAACAGGGCTATGCGGATCTCTCCGGCCTGTTCCAGTCCGTACTCGATGGCCTGCCCCACCATATCGAGGTGTACGACGCCCAGTTAACCCTGCTGTGGGGTAACGAGCGCACCGGTCCCGGCAGCCCCAATGAAGCACTTCGCCAAACCCTGGCCCTGGTGATCGAGCAACAAACCCCACAGGTGATCACCCAGCAAGATCACAAAGGCCGGCACTGGGAGCTGAGGATCCACCCCCTGCCCGGCCACCAGGTGGTCCTCGCAGCCCTGGACACCACCGAATCCGTGATTCTGAGAGAGCAGAACGAGCGCGCCGCCCGCCTCGCCTCCTTGGGAGAGCTCTCCGCCGGGATCGCCCACGAGATCAACAACCCCACTGGCCTTATCATTCACGCCAGTGCCCTGTGGCGGGATGCCCTGCAGGATCTGACCGAAGCCGTGGCCCTCTATCAGCGCGACGACCCCTTCTGGCAGATCGCCGGCCTGGAGCCGGATCGGGCCCTGGCCGAGTTGAGCTATAGCCAGGAAACCGTCACAGACAGCGCCCAACGGATCAGCACCATCGTCCGAGATCTCAAAGAGTTCGCCCAGCCAGGTCAACTCAATGCCAAGGCACCGGTGGATCTCAACACTGTGGTACAAACCAGCCTAAGACTGACCGCCAACCAGCTCAAGACCGTCAAGATCGTGGAACAACTGGCGACCCAGCCTGTCATGATCTGCGGCAGCAAGGGCGCTTTGGAGCAGGTGCTGGTCAACCTGATCCAAAACGCCTGCCTGGCCATGGATCAGGACGCCTGCCTCACCCTGAGCACGGATCAGGATCGTCAGCACGCCTGGCTGACCGTCGAGGACAACGGCTGCGGCATGGCCCCGGAGATCCTCAAGCGGATCACCGAGCCCTTCTTCACCACTCGCCGCGCCAAAGGCGGCACCGGACTCGGCCTGGCCGTCAGTCAGCGCATCATTCAGCAACACGACGGCACCCTGACCATTCACTCCGAACCCGACCAAGGCAGCCGCTTTGAGCTTCGCTTCCCCAGGGCTCAGGCGGATTGTGAGTCGCGGTGAGTCGCACTGCTGCCGGGGCCTGAGCTGGATACCACGAAGTCCAAGGTATTTGCAGATACCTGCGACTTAGCCATGTCGTGGTTCACCAAGCTGTTGTCGCGCAGGCGACGGCCTGATCGACCATGAGAGCGGCGACTCCGCCGGGCTGCGTCTCCCCCTTAGCCTGCACGGCGACGGTGCGGTTACTGGGTCTACTCTGGTTGGTCCTAACACAAGGGCGGCTCCTTCCATCTGCAGCATCCAATGCGCCGCAGAGAAGCCCGAAGGTATCCGATGATAGGGTGTGAAGGCTCGGCCTCAAGGTTGATGAAATTGCAGGGGTTCACCGGGCCCAGGGGCAGCCCTCACCCCAATAAAAGCGTCACCGAAGAGATCATTAAACTCAACCCATTGAACAGAGAACGGCGTAAAACCAACATAAAACATCCGCCTTCGAGTACTAAAAGTGTTCCAATTTCGTTAATATGCGCGTCCATTTCTTGAAAAAGGGCTCCGCATGACGGATCTAAGTGGCAGTATCAACTCACTCCTAACTCAAGGTGATTTACGGCGATAACAACATTCGAAACCCAGAAGTATTCGACAAAAAATCCGTAATTTATCCTTAGGTCTCCCATGAGTTTACCCACCAGTATTAACAAACACGTCTTCTTCCCCTCGCTTCTCATCATTGTCCTACTGACCTTCACCACCTTTTTGTGGCCGCAATCTGCCGAGCAACTGTTCAGCGCCATGCAACACTGGTTTGTCACGCAAACCAGCTGGCTCTACATCCTCGCCGTTGGCCTGTTCCTCGTTTTCCTGGTGCTGCTGATGTGCAGCCGATTGGGCGATATCCGCCTGGGTCCGGATCACGCAGAAGCTGAATACAGTTTTGGGATCTGGCTTGCCATGCTCGGCTCCGCTGGCCTCGGCATTGGCCTACTGTTTTATGGCGTGGCCGAACCCGTAATGCATTTTGTGTCACCGCCCGAAGGCGATGCCGGTACCATTGAAGCCGCCAAGCAGGCGATGAAGATCACCTTCTTCCATTGGGGCCTGCACGGCTGGGCCTGCTTCGCTATCGTTGCGCTGGCGATGGCCTACTTTGCCTACCGCCATAAACTGCCCCTGCTGCCCCGCTCGGCATTGCACCCGCTGATCGGTGACAAGATCTACGGTCCAATTGGCCACGCTGTCGATATCTTCGCCGTCATTGGCACCCTGTTTGGCATCGCCACGTCACTGGGCCTGGGCGTTATGCAGGTCAATGCTGGCCTCAATTACCTGTTTGATATCCCGATGGGTTCAGGTACGCAGATGGCCATCATCGCCGTCATCACCCTGTTCGCCACCATCTCCGTCTTCTTGGGCCTGGATGGCGGCATTAAGCGTCTGTCCAAATTCAATATGATGGTGGCACTGGCCATGCTGGCTCTGGTGATCCTCATCGGTCCCACCGCGATGATCATGCAGACCTTTGTGCAGAACACTGGCGGCTACCTCAGCGAGATCGTCACCATGACGTTTAACCTGTACGCCTATGCGCCGAATGAAAGCTGGCTCAGCGGCTGGACCCTGTTCTATTGGGGCTGGTGGGTCTCCTGGGCGCCGTTTGTCGGCATGTTCATCGCCCGCATCTCCCGTGGCCGCACCATCCGTGAGTTCTTGGTCGGGATCCTCTTTGTGCCCTCCACCTTTGTCTTCCTCTGGTTTACCGCCTTTGGCAATACGGCCATCGACGCCATCATCAATCAAGGCAATGAGCACCTGAAGGACACCATCAGCAATAATGTGCCGGTGGCGCTGTTCACCTTCTTCGAAAGCATGCCCTACTCCAGCGCGCTCTCCATGGTCGGCCTGGTACTGGTGATCACCTTCTTCGTGACCTCATCCGATTCTGGCTCCCTGGTGATCGATACCCTCACCTCAGGCGGTGCGGAAGAGTCGCCCGCGTGGCAGCGAATATTCTGGGCGGTCACCGAAGGCATCGTTGCCGCGATCCTGCTCTCGGTCGGCGGCCTTACCGCCCTGCAGATGATGACGGTGGCCAGTGCCTTCCCAATCATGCTGCTGATGCTGGTGTTCTGCTACGCGCTGTTTAAAGCGCTGCGCAATGACTACCTGTTGCTCACCAGCGTGCAAAACCACAGCACCTCGGTGCAGTACAGTCAGACCAGTGTAAGCTGGAAGGACCGCATTGCCTCTCTGGTCAACAGCGCCAAACAGGCCGAAGCGGCGGCGTTTATCGACACCATCGCGATGCCCGCATTGAGCGAACTGGCCGCTGAAATGGACCAGCAAGGACTCACCACCCGCATCCAGGTCTTGGATGAGGAGCGCGTTCGCATGGTCGTCGAAAAGGAGGGTGTTGCCGATTTCGCCTATGGGATCCGTCTGCGCAAGTTCACCATGGCCAGCTACATGAACGAAGAACACGAGGAATACTACCGCGCCGAAGTGTTCTTGCTGCAGGGTGGCCAGCAATATGATGTGCTTGGCTACACTCAGGAGCAGATCATCGCCGATGCCATCACTCAGTACGAGAAGCACATGCACTTCCTGCATCTGGCCACCTCGGAACAGTTGGAGTTAAATCCCACATAAAGACAGAGTGCAAGACACTGCAAAGCCCCGCTCCGCTAGCGGGGCTTTTTCGTGTCTATGGACTGCGTTACCCATGCAGAAGCAGAAATCGAAACAGGACGCCTTGATGACACCCAGGATCCAGTTAAACAGGCGGCCCCAAGCGCCACACATCGCCCGTTTGAGCCTGTGCAGGGCCTCTTGGCGGAGGTGGGCGTTGAGCATAGCGGCCTCTTTATGGGCACGGACTTATCGGACAGATCACGCCCAGTCAAGCGACTCGCTCCTGTAGAGCCCAATCTCTGATCTGAGACGCCCCCACTCAGATCTCTCAGTAGATCCCGGGGATCAGCCGATAACGCACGTGCTGTGCATAGTCTCGATACCCAGGTAACTCTTCCTTTAACGTCCGATCTTCAAGTGCGGTTCTGATCACCGTGATGATCGATGCCACCACCGCGGGGATCAGCGTCCATACCGACCCCAGAGCAAGAGCAATACCTAAGAGTGCAATCAGGTTACCGGCATACCCTGGATGCCGCACCAGCCGGTAGGGACCCGTGTCACACACCAGATGCCCTCGCTCCGTCTGAATGCGCACCACGCTGGAGAAAAAACGGTTCTCCGCCAAAGCCCACGCAGCGAAAGCGTATCCCAGCCAGATCAAAATGAAACCGATCACAATAAGCCATAGGGGAAACTCACAGGACCAGTGATGGCGGTGATCCAGCCCCGCAACAATGACCATAGGAAAGCCGATACTCACCGCCATCAATGGCGCGAGAACCTTGTCCCAGGCTTTGGCGTTTGCCAAACTCTCAATGCTTTGCCGTTCGGCCAACAGTCCAGGATGCCGCTGCTCAGCCCACACTCGCCCGCCGATCCCGGCGGCAAGGATCAGTAGGGCGTAGAGCCACGCCTGCCACCACCCCGGATCCCCACCACATATCAACAGCATCGCCGGAATAAGGAGATACACCAGTACCAATCGGATCCACTGGCGCGCCGATCCCTGTGGGTCTACCCCATCATTCTGCCTCTTCGTTGACACCTCACCTCCTCAACTCGATCGGAACTGAGCCAATGCCCGACGCCACAGTCAAGTGTAAGCAACGCCACCAAGGTGACACCACCTTGGCTGAACCCGCGTGCCTGTGCCGTGACCGAATGATCCCGGAGATTGGCCAGCCAGTGTAGCTGAGGGCACTCAGCACTACAGCCTGCCAACTTAATGCGATCGACAGGGTACGGATCAACTTGGTCGCCCATCTACGCAGTGACCGGATGGTTGGCCAGCTTCAGAGCTGCGACACCCTTGCCCTCGGGGGATAGAGATTGATCCTGATAATGCTTTACCGATGTGGTTGTTTTCCAATTCGCTGTGCGGTCCCTCGGCGTAGGTTGGCGTTGAGCGCAGCGAAGCTCAACCCTGTTGAAAGCGGCAGCGGCGGCTCTTTGGGCACGGACCTATCGGTTCGATGGATGATCTCTGCCCTTTGGTGATGAGCTCGACACGCACCACACCGGCCCATTTGCCCCTGTGCACAGCCCGTCGGCGTAGGTTGGCGTTGAGCGCAGCGAAGCTCAACGCTGTTGAAAGCGGCAGCGGCGGCTCTTTGGGCACGGACTTATCGGTTCGATGGGTGATCTCAATGTCAGGTTACGCGAAAAGAGCGCTCGCTAACCTAACCTACAACAAACGGCCTCTTTATTGGCACGGACTTATCGGATCGATGGGTGATCTCTGCCCTTTGATGATGAGCTCGACACGCACCACACCGGCCCATTTGCCCCTGTGCACAGCCCGTCGGCGTAGGTTGGCGTTGAGCGCAGCGAAGCTCAACCCTGTTGAAAGCGGCGGCGGCTCTTTGGGCACGGACTTATCGGTTCGATGGGTGATCTCAATGTCAGGTTACGCGAAAAGAGCGCTCGCTAACCTAACCTACAACAAGCGGCCTCTTTATTGGCACGGACCTATCGGTTCGATGGGTGATCTCAATGTCAGGTTACGCGAAAAAAGCGCTCGCTAACCTAACCTACAACAAGCGGCTTCTTTATTGGCACGGACCTATCGGTTCGATGGGTGATCTCAATGTCAGGTTACGCGAAAAGAGCGCTCGCTAACCTAACCTACAACAAGCGGCCTCTTTATTGGCACGGACTTATCGGATCGATGGGTGATCTCAATGTCAGGTTACGCGAAAAGAGCGCTCGCTAACCTAACCTACAACAAACGGCTTCTTTATTGGCACGGACCTATCGGTTCGATGGGTGATCTCAATGTCAGGTTACGCGAAAAGAGCGCTCGCTAACCTGATCTACGGCAAGCATTTTTCTCGAACCCAACGACGGCTCCTGGCCCGCCCTCAAGCACGGGCAGATCGCCGAAGAGAAAATAAAAAAGGCAGCCTCTTCAATGAAGAGGCTGCCTTGGGCCGGGGGATCCGGTGGGTACCACCGGACGATTCAGTTGGCTAACTCGCCCCCAACAAAGCGATTGGCTTACTTGCCTTGCTCGGCCACATACTCTGCGGCGCTGGCACCGGCGATACGACCAAAGGTGACGATGTCGGAGATAGCGTTACCCCCCAGGCGGTTGGCGCCGTGTACGCCGCCGGTCACTTCACCCGCAGCAAACAGGCCTGGAATGTCCTTGCCCTGTTCATCTTTCACTTCGGCCTCGGTATCGATCTTCACACCGCCCATGGTGTGGTGCACCGCCGGGGTGATCTCGATCACGTGATACTTGCCGGTATTGAGGGAGCGCGGCAGATCGGGACGGTTAAAGTCGCTGTCCTGACCGGCGGCGACCAGCTCATTGTAACGGGCAAGGGTCGCAGCCAGGTTGGCGCCGTTGAGGCCCGCTGCCTCGGCGGCGGCTTGCGGCGTGTCACCGCTGATCACCACGCCCAGGTTGACATACTTCTTGATGGCCGACAGGGAGTTCTTCACAGAGTCATCAAACACCAGGTAAGCCACATCGCCGGTCTGCTCCAGGATGGCGGCCGCCGCCTTGTCCCGTGTGGTGATCTCGTTGACGAAACGCTTGCCCTCTTTATTCACCAGGATGGCGCCATTACCGCGCACCGCTTCGGTGATCATGACACCGCCCTTGGTGGACAGGGTTGGGTGCGCCTGGACGTACTGCATATCAACCAGATCCGCACCGGCCGCCTGGGCCACATCCAGACCATCACCGGTCGCCCCCGGGTGGTTGGTCGCGGCAAAGCCCTGCAGGGACGGATCCCACTGGGAAACCCGGGCGTTGTTGCGGGCAAAACCGCCGGTGGCCAGGACCACGGACTTGGCCTGGATCACGTAGTAGCCGGTGTGCTCGCCTTTCACCAGAACACCACTGATGGCACCGCTTTGATCTTTGAGGATCTCAACCGCACGGCTGTTAAGGCGCACGTCGACATCACGCTCCTGAACGTTATTCCACAAGACGGTGACCACGTGGTTACCCACAGGCGCGCCCCCGGTCGGACGGTGAGCACGGTTCTGAGAAGCGCCCCCCATACGACCCACATCCCGAGTATCGGCACCCAGCTCAATCAGCCAGTCGATGGAGTCGGAGGAGTTGCCCGCCAGCACCTTCACCAGCTCAGGGTTATTGATGTTGCGACCCCCTTTCATGGTGTCCTCGATCATGCTCTCGACGCTGTCCTCAATGCCCAGTGCGGCCTGAGGCTTGGTTTCGGCGGCATTCATACCACCGGCAGCCAGCTTGGAGTTACCGCCAATTACCGGCTCCTTCTCCAATACAATCACATTGGCACCGGCATCCACGGCGGAGAGGGTGGTGGCCAGGCCTGCGCCCCCGGAGCCGATCACAACGATATCGGTCACTGCACGAGGCGCTGCGGCCAGCGCCTTCTCCCGCTCTGCTTTTTCCAGGGCCAGCTCGGCGATCGTCTTTTCCTTGCGCTGCCACTTGGCGCCGTAGGGCAGATCGTATTCGAAGCTGTGGCAGGCATCACAGTAGTTAACGGACTTGGTGTGGCCCTGGTGACAGCTGGTACAGGCGATCTCCCCCACCAGGTGGGACGCATGGGGGTCTACGTCCAGTGCCGTCACCTCGGCGACATCGGCCAGGGTGCCGTGACAGCTTTGACAACTCTCGTTTTCCTGGCTCAGGTTGTCATCCTGGGGCTTCATGCCCTGGGTGTGACAGGTTTTACAGTTGCCCATTTCACCGTGTTTCTCGGCCAGATTGTCCGGGCCCCCAGCGGCACTCGCATGGGGCACGGCCAGGATGGCGGTAACGGTGACGGCAGCCAGCGTCAGGCGCAGTGAATGTTTCATCGGGATCCTCTCCTTGCATGAATAACTTGGCAGCCATTACAGATCGCCACCTTATACGTTGCCCCAAAGTGTGCGCCGCCCTGCGCCGAGAGAAACGATTTTCCCAGCGAAAAAGGCGGCAGGATCACAAAGCCAATAACTCCTATGCCCGCATGCATGTGGCTATGCAACCGCCATGCATTTTTGCATGGCCGGGAAAAAAGTTTCCCTCACCAAAGAGCAAAAACCGAGACCGTGCGCACCGCTTTGGCACGACAGCTCCACCACAAAAACAAAAGGTTACCGAGATCACACTGAGCCAGACTCTTCGCCTCTAACCTCCTGTTTACAAATCCGAGCATCGAGGTAATGATGAAAAAGACTCTGCTTTGCGCCACTTTGGCCGCACTGACCACGGTTCCAGCCCAAGCCGAAGTGGCTGACTTCTACGGCGCCCTGCGCCTGAGCCTGACCAACGCCGACACCAAATTTGCCTCCAACCCGGGTGGCGGCGCGGGCACTACGGTGGAAAACGATTTCTCCGTGATTGGCGTGCGTGGCAGCTACGCCATTGCTGACAGTGTCGATCTGATCTATCAGGTTGAAGCACGGATCGATGCCTGGGATGCGGGCTCCACCGCCTTCAGCTCACGCCCCACCTTTATCGGTGTCGATACCGAGTATGGTAAGGCCACCTTTGGCCGCCAGTTCCACGCCTTTATGCTGGCCGAAGGCTCGGTGGATCAGTTCAACCTGACCAACACAGATATGAACCGCGTGCTCGCCGGTAACGAGATGGAGAGCGACCAGTTCATGTACTTCAGTCCCAAGCTCGCCGGCTTCCAGGTGATCGGCTCCTACGTGCTGGAGGACGATCTCTATGGTGAAGGCAATGCGCCAGACAATGCGGATCCCTATGCTCTTTCCGTGCTGTACGGAGACAAAACCTTCAAAAACAGCCCGGTGTTCTTTGCCCTGGCCTACAACGCCGGCCTCAAACAGCACGAATCCGTACGCCTGACCGGTCAGACCAAGCTGGGCAAAGTGCGTCTGGGTGCGGTCTACCAGAACACTCAGAGCACTCAGTGGGACAACCTGGATGGCGACGGCTTTATCGTCGATGCCGCCTATGAGCTGACCGACAGCCTCAGCCTCAAGGCCCGTTACGGTCAGGATGACTCCGGCATGGGCGGTTACATCAATAAGGTGGTGGGCTCGTTGGATGAGGTCGCCAAGAGCGATATCAGCGACTCCAAGATCACCAACTACGCCTTCGGTGCGGACTATAAGCTGTCCAAACAGATCAAACTCTTTGCCTTCTACAGCCGCTTCGACACAGAGATCGAAACCGGTGCCGTCACCGCCTATGATGCCGGTGACAACCTCTACACCCTGGGAATGCACTACCGCTTCTGATCCGTCCCCACTCACCGCGTGCTCCCTTGAGGGGGCACGCGCCATCCTCGCGAAATTTGATCGGCCCGACACTTTGTTAACCCTGTGTTGGCTAACATACCCTTTCAACCTTGCCCACTTGTTCGCGAGCCCATGTCGACACAACGCAAAATTCTTCTGGTTGATGACGAGATCAGCTGGTTGCGCAGCATGACCATGACCCTCAACCGCCTGATCAGCACTGCGCATATCGAGACCTGCAGCGACAGCCGCCAGGTGATGGCCCTGCTCGCCTCCACCCCCATCGATCTGGTGCTGCTGGATCTCACCATGCCGCACCTGAGCGGTGAACTCCTGCTGTCCCAGATCCGCCAGTACCATCCCCAGATCCGGGTGATCATCGTTACCGGCGTCAACGAGGTGGACACCGCAGTACGCTGCATGCGCAACGGCGCCTACGACTTCTTTATCAAGACCAGTGAAGTCGAGCAGTTGGCCGCCAGCGTCAGGCGCGCCCTGGAAGTCACCAACCTGGAGCAGGCCTATCTGGATCTCAATGCCCGTTTCCTGGATCAGATGCTGGGCCATCCCGAGGCCTTTGGTGAACTGCTTACCTGCAGCGAATCGATGATGGCGATCTTCCGCTACCTGGAAGCGATCAGCACCAGCCGGGCGCCCATCGCCATCTGTGGCGCCAGCGGCACTGGCAAGGAGCTGTTGGCCCGGGCGATCCACAAACTCACCGCACCCGAAGCGCCACTGGTGATCGCCGATCTGGCCACGGTCCGCAGTGAGCAGATCGATGCCTGCCTGCTGGGCTACCTGCGGGGGGCCTTTCCCCTGGCCGACGCCCCCCGGGCCGGCTGGATCCGCAATGCCGGAGAAGGCACCCTGGTGCTCGATGAGATCGACAAACTCGATCCCCAATCCCAGCTCAAGCTTTTGCGCCTGCTGCAAAATGGCGAGTACACCCCCTTAGGTTCGGATCGCAGCCAGATGGCCCGCTGCCGCATCGTGGTCACCAGCCAGCGCCCCCTGGCCGAGTTGGTCAAGGCCGGCACCCTGCGTCAGGAGCTCTACTACCGGCTGCAGACCCACCAGGTGCAATTGCCTCCCCTGCATCAAAGGCGCGCCGATCTGCCGCTGCTGGCCACCCACTTTATTCACCAGGCTTGTCAGCAGATGGACAAGGCCCCCCTGCCCATCAGCGAGTCCTTGCTATCCCTGCTGGCCCGCCACACCTTTCCCGGCAACGTGCGTGAGCTGCAGGCCCTGTGCACCAATGCCGTCACTCACTCCCACGGTGATGAGCTGTGCCTGCAGCCGTTTTCCGACGCCCTTAAACTCAACGAAGCCCCCGCCGATGCATCAATGCCTGACCGGCTCACCTTCCCGGCCCAATTGCCCAGCCTGGCCCAGACCAATGAAGCATTGATCCTCGAAGCGATGCGCCGTACCGGCGGCAACCAGACCGCCGCCGCCGCCCTGCTGGGCCTCAGTCAGCCCAGCCTGAGCCGACGCCTGGCCAAGCTGTAGCAACGGCTCGGCGTCGTGCGCATGCCTGGCCAGCAAAAGTGTCATTGGATTATTTGCTCTAGCTGCTTTAGGTTGTGATCACCATCACCCATTGGCCTGCAGGGAGCGCGCCCATGATGCACAACACCATTGAACAGTGGCTCGATGCCTACAGCGTCAGCCATCAACACCCGATCAATAAGCTGATCCATTGGATCTGTGTCCCCGCCATCATGTGGACGGTGCTGGCCCTGCTGTGGGGCGTCGCCCTGCCCCAGGCGCCCTACGCCAACCTGGCGATGGTGCTGATCCTGGTGAGTCTGGCCTTCTACTGGCACCTCTCCCCCAGGCTGGCCCTGGGGATGCTGGCCGTAACGGCGATCCAGCTGACGCTGATCCTCTGGCACCAAAGCAGCCTGTCCCTGCCCCTGTGGCAAACGGCCCTGGCCATCTTCCTCCTGGCCTGGATATTCCAGTTTATTGGCCACATGCTCGAGGGCGCCAAGCCCAGCTTCTTCGAAGATGTGCAATTTCTGCTGATCGGCCCTATCTGGCTGCTGAGTTTCCTCTATCAAAAGCTGGGGATCGCCTATCGGCGAGACTAACCGGGCACGGTTCATGGACCGATCGAGTGCCTTTCAGGAGGGTGTGATCTTTGCCTCACTCCGCCCCTGCCCTGCGCCACCACCACTGCTTCCACTCATGAGTTTGTGAGCCACTTCACGCCATCGGCCACCGCAAGTCGTTAGAGTGCGTTCTTTCGCAAGATCGCCAAACGAAGGAAGTTCATCATGAGTACGCTGTTTGCCATCGCATTAACCACGGGGATCCTCTCCGGCGTCTGGGGCTGGCTCTCGGTTTCCCTGGGACTGCTGACCTGGGCGGGCTTCCTCGGCTGTACCAGCTACTTTGCCTCACCCGTTAGCGGGGCCAAGGGCCTGGGACTCAGCCTGGCGGCCAACCTCTCCGGCGTGTTCTGGGCGATGATGATCCTGGCTGGCTCCGGCTTCCTGTCCGGCGAGTTTGATAACTACCTCTTTACCGCCCTCGCCGGTTTCCTGATGTGCATCCAGTCCCGGCAAAAGCTACTGGCCTTTATCCCCGGCACCTTTATCGGCTGTTGTGCCACCTTTGCGGCCAATGGCGACTGGGCCGTGGTGATCCCCTCCCTGCTGATCGGCGGCGTCTTCGGCTACCTGATGCAGACTTCAGGCCTCAAACTCAAACAGTGGAGCCAGCGCCCTGCGGCTCTGAACTCCGCCACCTCCTGAGCACCACCCAGCTCCCGGCGGGATCCGGACCCAAGCGATCCCGCCAGCCCCACGCGCAACCCTGCTCTGGCTTGCCCTAATCCACCCAGTCGGCATTCGCCTTCAACCAGGGCAGATACTCCCTCTCGAAGTACGCCATATACAGCGCCACCCGGCCATTGCCACGACGGTGCAGCAGGTTGACCACCTCGAGTACCAGATAAGCGATCCCCACCAGCACCTGGCGGGTCAGGACGTCCAGGGAGAGTCGAGGCTGAGTCACACACTCCAGGTAACCGGCGCAAAAGTCGCGGATCTCCTGGCCAGGGGGAAAGCCGATGATCAAGGAGGCCAGATCCATGGCCGGCGACGCCAGGCCGAAGCGCTCCCAGTCAAACAGCACCCACTGGCCATCGGCGCGCCGACCCCAGTTGCCGATATTGCTGTCACCGGAAACCGCAGCCAGGGGGGCAAACAGGCCGTGTCGCGCCCGCCAGTAGGGCGCGATAGCCTGGCGCAGCGCGGCGCGCTGGCGGCGGGGAAAATGCCCGATGGCCGCCTCCCGATCCGGTGCGCTCCAGTGAAACGGAAACACTCGACCGGGATCGAGCCGCACCGGGTGCTGATGCAAGGCAGCCAGCGCCCGGCGCAACGCCGGGTCCCGCCACTCCTCCCTGTGCGCTAACTGGGGCAATCGCTCTATCACCAGAGTGTGCGCGTCACAGTGCAGCAGTTTGGGGATCGCCAGGCCACTGTCGTCCAACTGGGGGGCGATCTGCTGGTAGAAGTAGCGCTCCACCGTATCCACCGGCAATTTGCTGATCGCCGCCTGCTGTCCCCATTGCCGGGCCTGTACCACGGCATTGCCCATCTGGGCCAGATCCTCGTCCATGAACTTACCCTTAACAGACTGATAAGATTCACGCTAAAGGCAAAGTGTTGCAGGCACAAGCACCGCAGCACTCGAGGCCAGCGTCAGGGCTCAAGCCAGATCAGCGCCTGGGTATCGAACCCCAGCTCGTCGGCTCGCTCGAGGAAGCGCGCCTTGACCGAGTCGGGGATCTCCGGCGTCCGGGCCAGCAGCCAGAGATAGTCGGTGCTGTTGCCGCTGATAAAGGCGTACTGATAGTGCTCATCCAGTTCAAAAATAATGTAGCTGCCATAGAAGGGACCGAAGAAGGAGACCTTGAGGTGGGCGGTATCCGGCTCGCCAACGAAATAGGCCCGCCCCTCGGCCTCACTCGAGGTGCCTTCGGTGGCATTCAGTCCTCGATTGATCACCCTGACGCCACCGTCCTGCCTCATGCTGTAGGTGGCCGTCACCGAGGTGAGGCCCCGCTCAAAGCTGTGATCCAGCCGGGCCACCTCGTGCCACTGGCCCAGGTAGCGTGCCAACTCAAACCCCTCCACCGGCCGGATCCCATCCGGGATACCGGTACAGCCCGACAGGAGGATCAGGGCAAAACCTATCGCCCCGTTTTGCCTGCCCTTCCAATTTCGGATCCACCCCATCCTGGCCTCCCACTCATTTTGAAATCCTTGACTTCTCAAGCTTAACCATACGAGCCACCAGGAAAAAAGATCAACTCAATCCATGGGCTCAACCTGTCCCCCCTGGGGCGTCGCTTGCGCCGCTCCCCCGGCCAGCGTAATCTGGCTCCCTATCTTCCTGGGAGAGTGCACTATGAGCATTGGCAAGTATTGGCGCCTGATCGTCCCGACCATCATGGTCTCGATGCTCACTGCCTGTCCCAAACCGGTGGCCAGCCCCCAGGTGCAGCAGTTAGGGGATTACGCCCACGACGCGATGGCCAGCCAGCAACTGGTGCTGCTCAACTGGAACATCTACAAACAAACCGATTCCCAGCATTGGCAACAGGAACTGGCCGAGATCCAGGCGCAGTATGCCCCCAACCTGCTCACCCTTCAGGAACTCAACCTCGGCAGCACGCCGCCTTCCCTGGGAGAGGGCTTCGGTATCCAGTTCTCCCCCAACCTCAGGCTGGCCAATAACGAGTACGCCGGGGTCGCCACCGCCAGCCTCAGCATGCCGAGCAACAGCCAGGCCTACCTTTCGGTCGTCAAGGAGCCGGTACTGGGCAGCAGCAAGGTGTTTCTGCTGTCCGAGTTTCCCCTGGACGGTCGGGACGAGACCCTGATGCTCATTAACATCCACGCCATCAACTTCGTGGGTAACAACAACTACCAGATCCAACTGGCCCAGCTAAGAGACAGCGTGCTCGCCCATGATGGCCCCCTGCTGCTGGCCGGTGACTTCAACAGCTGGAATCCAGGTCGGGTATCCCGCTTGCTGCAAGTCGCCGAGCAACTGGGCCTGCGCAGCGTTGACTTCCCTCAGCCCGTTTCGACCTTTATGGGCCAGCCCCTGGATCATGTGCTCTACAGCCCCCACTTCCGGGTCGATGAGGCGCTGACACTGACGGATTACACGGCATCAGATCACCACCCCATGCTGGTGCGCTTTACACTTTCCCTTCCAGAGCACGATTTTCCCCATCGCCCCTTGTCCTAAGCTAAGACATGACTTTAAATTACTGAGCTTTCGGTTTTTCTAAGGTTGAGATGGACAAGTTTTATCAGCTGGCTGGCCTGATCGGTGTCGCCCTGTACTGGCTGGTCGTGGCCGGTGTCTCCCTGCGCGTGATGCTTAAACGCCGAACCGTTGGGGTGTCCGCAGCCTGGCTACTGGTGATCTATATCCTGCCCCTGTTCGGTGTCGGGCTCTACCTGCTGATCGGTGAGCGCAATATCGGCCGGGCCCGGCAGGCACGGGCCGAGTCCATGAGCCCCGATTATCGCCAGTGGTTTGCCGAGTTGGAGCGGCGTCATCGCCAACATCAGGGCAACATGGGCCCCCATGCGCACCCCATCCACAACCTCTGCTTCAAACAACTGGGGATCCCCAGCACCCTGGGGAACGATCTGACACTTCTGCAAACCCCAGAGGCGATCTTCGCCAGCCTGATCGACGATATTCGCCACGCCCAATCCACCATCCAGATGGAGTTCTACATCTGGCACCCAGGCGGACACGCCGATGAGGTGGCCCACCACCTCATCGCCGCGGCACAGCGTGGCATATCGGTCCATGTATTGCTGGATGCCGCCGGCAGCCGGGAGTTTTTTAACAGCCATTGGCCCAAACGCTTCACCGACGTGGGCATCGAACTGCGTCAAGCCCTGTCGGTCAACCCCCTGCGGATGTTCTTCCGCCGTATGGATCTGCGCCAGCATCGCAAGATCCTGGTGATCGATCACCAGATCGGCTACAGCGGCTCCATGAACCTGGTGGATCCCAGCTGTTTCAAGGTCACTGCAGGTGTGGGCCAGTGGGTCGACGTCATGATCCGCCTCACCGGACCGGCCGTCACCTCACTGGCGGCCATCCATGCCTGGGACTGGGAGCTTGAAGGCGGGCAACGGGTCCTGCCCCCGCTTCCCGAAGAGGACCGCCTGCCCGACGAAGCCCATATGCACGATACCCTGCAGGTGATCCCCTCGGGCCCAACTCAACGGGAAGGGGTGATCCAGAAAGTGCTACTGCTGGGGATCTACCACGCCCGGGAGCAGATCACCCTGTGTGCCCCTTACTTCGTCCCCAGTGAGCACCTGCTCGAAGCCTTGATCACCGCGGCAGAGCGTGGGGTGCGGGTGGAGCTGATCCTGCCGGATAAGAACGACTCCTTGATGGTGGGCTGGGCCAGCCGCTCTTTCTTTACCGAGCTGCTGCGCGCCGGCGTGACGATCCACCGCTTCCAGGGCGGGCTGCTCCATACCAAGGCGGTGTTGATCGATGACGATCATTGCCTGGTCGGCTCGGTCAACCTGGATATCCGCAGCCTGCTGCTGAATGACGAGATCACCCTGGCCCTGGACGACGAACAGTTCTGTGGTGAGCTGGCCACCCTGCTGACCCAATACCGCAATGACTCCTATTCACTGGATCTCACCCTGTGGCAACAACGCTCCTTGCGCAAAAAACTCACCGAGCAGTTCTTCTACATGTTCGCCCCACTGCTTTGAAAACATTAGAGTATTTGTACTCATCCGAAGGTCAACAAGGTGTTATGATCGAGTCAACGCACTGAAAAGGAGCCTTCCGTGCCTGTCGATCCAACCCTCGCACCAGCCCACCACCCCCTGTGGTGGCTACGTCTGCTTGGCCTTACGTTTAAGATCCTGCTGATCGCCGGCAGCGGCGTATCCCTGGGCCTGACCCTGACACCGCTTCCCCTGTGGATCTTCATGGGCCTCGAAGCCCTGATGCTGTTGCTGATCTTCCGCAGGGAGCGGGCCGACAGACCCAGCCTTCCGCTGTTTGGCCAACTGGTGATGGACACCCTGCTATGGAGTGGCTGGATCTACTTCTCCGGCGGCGCGACCAATGCCTTTGTCTCCCTGTTGCTGATCCCCGTCACCATCGCCGCCGTCACCCTAAAACCCCGCCCCGCCGTGGTGATCGCCCTGCTGGCCTGCGGCGCCTACAGCCTGATGCTGCTGGCGGTGCCAAGCCAAGGGCATATGCATAGCGACCAAATGACCGCCCACTTCATCGGCATGTGGCTGAACTTTCTGATCAGTTGCCTTGCGGTACTCACGGTCGTGGCCCTGATGGCCCGGCGCCTTCGGCAACAGGAGCGGGAGTTGTCACACCTGCGTGAAGCCCAGTTGCGGCATGAGCAGTTACTGGCACTGGGGACCACCTCGGCCCAGCTGAGTCATCAACTGGCCACCCCACTGGCCACCCTGCAACTGCTGCACGAAGAACTGCACGAGCAGCAGCCGAACGACCCCCTCGTCGCTCAGATGCAGGCCCCACTGCAACTGTGCCAACAAAGCCTGGATGGCCTCAGGGAGACCGCCAGTGCCATCCACTCCCCCATTCAAGAGGGCTCCTTTAGCGCACTGCTGACTCAACTTGGGGATCAGCTTCAACTGCTTCGCCCACAGATCGAACTGGAGCTGGAGCTGCCCGCCATCGACAGCCGATGCAGCCACAATGTGGCGCTCAAGGCCGCCTTGCTGGCAATCGCCGATAATGGCGCCATCGCCACCCTGAAAAACCAACAGACCCGAATGCAGATCCGGGGCGAACAAGCCAACGAGGGGCTGGCCATCGAGATCGAAGATCGAGGCATAGGGCTGGCCAACACCGAACCGGCATCCCAGGGACTGGGGATCGGCCTGATGCTCAGCCAGGCCAGCCTGGAACGCTTCGGCGCCACCCTGGCTCTGCTCCCAGCCGAGCGGGGCGGTGTGATGGCGCGCATCGAACTGCCCTCCCCCATCCCACAACCGGTTTAACAAGGAGATCAGTATGTCTTTAGGCTCAGTGCTACTGATTGAGGATGATCCCCTGTTTTCCCAGGTGCTCAGCCGACGCCTTGCCCGCCAAGGCTTCGACGTCAATCACAGTGACAACGCCAGCGACGCTCTGCTGCTGGCCCGGCGACTTCAGCCCTCCCACCTGCTGATCGACATGAAACTGGGCCAGGACAGTGGCCTGAACCTGATCGCTCCATTACGCCAACTTCTCCCCTCGGCCCGCATCGTCCTGCTCACCGGCTATGCCAGCATCGCCACCGCGGTAGAAGCGATGCGCCACGGCGCCGATAACTACCTGGCCAAACCTGCCGATACCCCGACCCTGATGGCCGCCCTGACCGATAACGCCAACCCCACGGCACAGGAGGCGATCCCCATGCACCCCAAACGGCTGGAGTGGGAACATATCCACCAGGTGCTCCATGCCAATCAGGGCAATGTCTCCGCCACCGCTCGCCAGCTCGGCATGCATCGCCGTACCCTGCAGCGCAAACTGCAGAAGAAACCGGTGGCCGAAAGCCTGTGTCAGTAAAGCGATAACCAGCGCCAGGGAAGCAGACGCAGCTTCCCAGGAGTACGTGAGGCCAACCTCATCGAATGGCCGCAACGGCGCCAAAAGCGGCCATTGAACTTGAATAACAATGTTTGGGGTAGGTTAGATTAGCGAGCGCTCTTTTCGCGTAATCTGACATTGAGATCTCGGATCGGACCGATGATCCCGTGCCAATAGCGATGCCGCTATGTCAGATTACGGCGGATCACCCCTTTTCGTTTTGGCCACTTTGGTGCGCGCCTAATCTAACCTACGTCTGGGTAATGCGTACAGGTGCTCAATGACTGCTCCGGGGCGTCCAGAGTCATTGGTCGTAGCTTGAGCCGCGCGTAATCATTGGCCCATTGAACAGTTCGCAACTCGTATATCGTAACTCCAAAGGGGCGGAAGCAGCCTTAGAACTCGATGCCCCACCGGCTTCTTCGCCGACTTCGAGGACGATGCCAGCACTGGCGTAGCGAATTGCAAGGAGACACTGAAGGAAGCGATTTCGACAGGTTTGGTGTCACGCATCGCCGCAGTGAAGGCAAAGGGGGGTGTTGGGGGGCGAAGCCCCACTCTCTTCAACGAGCTAAGCTGCCGTCGCCAGCGCGACCACCCAAGTTGGTGAACCGCAAAAGCTCCACGGCGTCAGCCGTCCACCACATAGTGAGTGATGGCCCCTTTGTGGCGATTTTTGCCCTTCAAAGCACTGAGTTAATAGGTTTTACTGGTACTGGCCAATCACTGCCACACTTTTGCGCCACATTGTGAAGCAGGACCCTCGTCAGCAAGCATCTGCTGTTCATTTCTATGCGTACAATAGTCAGCAGTCGCACAAATGCTCATTACATAGTGATTTAAATGCTCTGGATAATCCTATTACTCATAATCGCACTCTGCGTCTTCCTGCCGGGTCTGTGGGTCAATCATGTGATGGCAAAGTACAGGCAACCGGAAGACCGTTACCGTAAGCAGGGAAGCGGTGGTGAACTTGCGCGCCACCTGCTGGACCGCTTCGACCTGAAAGACGTCGTGGTAGAGGAGACCCCTGTCGGTGATCATTATGATCCGGTCGCTAAGGCTGTGCGTCTTACGCCGGCAAACTACTCAGGATACTCACTGACAGCAGTGACTGTAGCCGCCCATGAGGTGGGGCATGCCATTCAGGATTCACGTGGCGAATCCTTATTCCTGACGCGACAGAAACTGGTAAAGGCTGCTGTGGTCGGCGAGCGCATTGCCGGTATGATGCTAGTGGCTGCTCCGCTTGTCCTAATGCTAACCCGTCTGCCGCAGGCGGGAGCCTTAACGATACTGATTGGCATTGTTTCAATGGCACTAAGTACCTTGGTGCACCTGACGACCCTTCCTGTAGAGTTCGATGCCAGTTATAGCAAGGCGCTGCCGATCCTGAAGAAAGGCGACTACCTGCATGACGGTGATCTGAAGCATGCGGAGATAATTCTTAAGGCGGCAGCGCTGACCTATGTCGCTGCCTCGCTGACCAGCTTGTTAAACTTGGGGCGATGGGTCGCGGTGCTCCGTCGGTAAGGTTCAAGGGGTTCAAGGGGTCAGAGTCATTAAAATCCCCAGTGACTCCTTTGTGGCAAAACCTGCCCCGGAGAGATCTCGAACCGATCACGTGGTTCCGTGCGATGAGCGCCGTCGTTTCGAACGAAAAAAAGCTGAAGCTTAGAGGTGCAGTTCACCGGGCTGGGTGTGATGGCCCTCCCTGCGCCCTGTGGGGATTTATTCTTAACGCCCAGTTTGGTCATGCCGAAGGAACCTACAATGATCTCGAATCGGCGTTTTCCAATACTTAGGCTGAGGGGCCGCTCAAAAACCAAACGCCCTTGGTTGGTTTTCTCTCAAAGGCGCTTGGCCAGGTTGCGTTAACGACGAGACTCAAGGAGGATCGCGGGTTAGCCTTGGTTCTTTCGTATCGGCCAATTGATCATCCGAGCTCTGGTTCGTACAACGGACAGACTCACTGGGTTTCGGACCAGCTACCGGAAAGGCCAACCCGTTTCAATGCGAACAGCACCAAACCATGTTTATCAACCTCAACAAGGAAATGTAGCCAATGCGTGTGCTACAACGCAGCAGTCTCTTCGCCATCGTCATCGCATTCCTCTCCGGATGTGCATCTTTACCCTCCCAAGTCGACCACCCGAATGGTTCCGCTGCCGCGGCGCCATTGAATACGCTCCTGGAGTCGAAGGATCGCTCGCATCATGATCAGGGAATGAGTTTAGTTGCACTGCAAGATACCGGATGGGATGCGCTCGCACAGCGCCTGGCGTTGATTGAAACTGCCCAGCACAGCATTGATATCCAATATTACATTTGGAACTCCGACCCCTCTGGTCAGTATCTATTTAGTCGACTGATTGCGGCGGCGGATCGGGGGGTTCAGGTTCGACTGCTGCTTGATGACATCAACGTCGACGAACGAGAAGACTTGCTGACAACGCTGGATGCACATCCGAGTATCGAGGTTCGGATCTTTAACCCCATTCCGAGCCGCCGCGGGGTGCTGAAATGGCTCAATGTGCTTGGGGACTTCTCCCGACTCAATCGTCGTATGCACAACAAAACCTTTACCGTGGATGGCACCGCGTCGATTGTGGGTGGGCGTAATATCGGCGATGAATACTTTGACCTGTCCGATGAGATCAACTTTCGGGATCTCGACGCCCTCGTGATTGGCCCTGTGGTTGCGGATGTTCGGGCAAGCTATCTTGAGTACTGGAACAGTCCCTGGTCCTATCCTGTCAATCTACTCGGCGGCACTGCCCATTCAAACCTATCCAAATTGACGCTTACGACTGCGCCGGTCTATAAAAATCATCCCGCTCTACCCGAGGGGAGTGTGGCTGCTAATCGATTCCTAAAAGCGTTAATGGATGACATGACTTGGGTCAAAGCCGATTACGTTTCAGACCGGCCGGTTCCCGTTGATGTAAAAGACAGCGACGAGCCCAAAGCGACGGCCCAGATCTTAGGTAAGCTTGCCCAACAGGCTAAAGACTCGATTTTCATCGAGTCAGCCTATCTGGTTTTGGATGACCGCCAGCTTGATAAGGTGCAGCAGTTAACGAATGGCGGCATTGAGATCAAAGCCCTAACGAATTCGATGGCCTCGAATGATCTGCTCACCAATCACTCGGGCTATGCGGGTCGACGCAAGGCGATCCTTGCCCATGGCATGGCGTTATTTGAATTGAAGCCAGACACAACCCTGTGCGGGCAATCCACCAAAGACGTCGCCAAGTGCGCGCCACTGGCAGCCTATGGGTTACACAGCAAAGCCGTGGTGTACGACGACCAGATCGTGGGTATTGGATCGTTTAACCTTAATCTTCGCTCAACCTATCTGAACACCGAATCCGTATTGCTGATTGAAAGTGAAACACTGGCCATCGACCTTGCTGGAAAGATGGCCGAGGCGATGGATGAAGCGCACAGTTGGCACCTGAAGCTCCAGCACAATCAGTTGCATTGGTATTCGGGAGAGTCAAGCTGGACCAGCGAACCGGAAATAGGACGATGGCCGCGAGCCAAATCGCGCTTGTTACAGCTCTTACCCATAGAAAAGTATCTTTAGGTTCAAGGGGGCAGAGCCTGAGGTATCTCAGTGACTCCTTTGTGGCCAAGGTCATTCAGTTCGAGAAAAATGCCTGCCGTAGGTCAGGCGAGCGCTCTTATCGCGTAACCTGACATTGAGATCTGGGTTCAGCCGCTATATCAGGTTAAGGCGCATCGATTTTTTTCGTCATGGCCAAATAGGTGCGCGCCCTGACCTACGCCGAGGGGTGGTGCACAAAGATCTCGACCCGATCTCGTGGTTCCGTGCGCACTGGTAGTGCGCAAAACGTTGAGCCTCGCAGGTGCTCGCTATCAACGAACTGGGGAGGAGCGTTTCCCTTGCTCAGGCCCCATGAAGCCATTGAGTACAGTAATAAAAGTCAACCAACACAACGTGCTAAACTAGAGTCACGTTCATCGGCTAGCGCTCTGAAGTTTTGAGGTTACGTGTCAAAAATTATCGTTAAGCGAGAGGAAGCACTATCCCTTAAGTTTGTTCACCAGATGAAGACCGGCGATCAACGTCGGCTCGATCTCTACTTCATGTTGCCCAAAGAGATGGGCGTCAATCCGCAAAGTCTGGCCGCCGAAGAGTATGCCCACAGCGCCATTGCCGGACGACGCTCCTATTACTCAACGGGGCTGCACCTGCCCCTGGTACAGGGTCGCTTCGTCAGCCTGAACAAACGCACCGTCGAGGAGTTCCGACTCTACCTGAACCTGTTTGCTTACCAGTTTGCCACCGCCATTGAGACGGACTGCAAGGAGTTAGCGCAGATCAAGGATCTCGACCAATATTACGCTGCACTCACCGAGCTTTGTGACATCGTCGCCCAGTTACTCAAGAAGTTTCGACGCAATGAACCCAGTGAACCGAACTGGAAACACTACTTCGAAAACGCCGACAACTACCTCTCCTGGTTTTGCGAGCAGCGCCTGCTCAAATTACTCTCCCATGCGCCACGCAGCAGTGAATACAACGATGCGGTCGAACAGGCAGTCACGCTCTGCCGCGCCGAGAGTCGCTATCGTGACGGCAAAAACTATAACTCGGAGCAAACCCAAAGTGATCCCAACCGGATCTCCAACAAGATGCTCCTGCTGCGCCGATTGATCCAACAGGGCGTCGTGCTCAAGGAAGAGGTGAAAACCTTAGGGGTGGGGCTGAAAAAACTCACGACAGGGGTCACCACCGGGATCATCATGTTGTTCGTCTCCGCCCTGATCATCAAGGCGCAGGGCGTCCTGAGCGGTTTAACCCTGGCCCTGGTGCTGACGCTGGCAGTGATCTACGCCTTTCGCGAGATCTTCAAAGACGACATTCGTAATGCATTATGGCGGCGGATCCAAAAGGGTCGACCCAGATGGTCTCGATTCCTGAAGGACACCACCAGCCAGGCCATTATCGGTCGCCAGTTGATCTGGATAGACTTTATCAAGAGTAAAGATCTCCCCAACGGCGTCCGTGACATATTGAAGCGTCGCCACAGCCAAAATAAGGTCGATGCCGATATTCTGCACTATGGGATCAGCTCGCGGATCGCCCAAAAAGAGTTCTTAACGGGCTACTCGACCATCCAGGAGCAGGTTAACTTCAGTCTCGTACCCTTTGCCCGCTACCTGGAGCGGGGTAAAGCGAAGATCTATAAAGAGTCCGAGGGGAAGATCAGCAGTGACTCGGTGGAACGCCGCTACCAAATTAACCTGGTACTGATGTTACGAGAGAATCGTCAGCCCCCGCGTTTTGCACGCTATAAGATCACCATGAACCGATCCCAAATTATTGAGATCTCAGAAAGCAAACTCCCGGAAGGGGTTGCCCCGATCGAACCTGAGCCTGAACCACAGGTCGAGCCCGCCCGCCCCCCTGAGCCCCAGAGCGCAGAACCATTGAAACCGGCCTAGTGGCCGCTGCCAGACGCTCGCCCAGGGCAAACTCAGCACGCCGTCAGCTTACGCGGCCTTGCCGCTACGCCAACCAGCGAAGTCCGTTGGCACTGGGGCGGAGCGCCAACACACTCGGCCGCAGGGTTAAAAGCGATAGCTGGCCCCCACCCAGGCGTTGAGCCCGGCCCCGGGCAGGCGTTCACCCAGGTTCAGTTCACTGCCATCTGGGTGCACATCGCTGGCAGGGAGCACCCGGTTATAGCCACTGAGGTGGTCTGCATACTGGCGATCCAGCAGGTTCTCCACCCCCGCCTGCCACTGCCAGCCTTGCCAGCGGTAGCCCAACGTCAGATCCAGCCGTCCATAACCGCTGCTGGTTTGCTCCAGTTGAGTCTGGGACACTCGGTCCTGACCCGCAACGGCAACACCATGCAGGGCCGCACTCCAGGGGCCGTTATGATACTGCAGTCCCATCCGGGCCGAAGCCGGGGCGATGCGATAAAGGTTGTCGTCGATGTCCCGCCGTTTGGCCCGGACGGCATTGGCGTTGCCCTGCAACGACCATTGGGCCGACCACTGCCAGGCAAAGTCCAGATCGACGCCGTAGATCTCGGCATCGGTATTGGCAAACACCAGGGGATTGCTGTCACCCGACATCATGGTGGCCAGCGTGCGGGAAGTGGGATCGCCCAGCGGTACTCCCTGGATGTAGTCGTCGATGCGATGGTAGAACGCCCGCGGCGTCACGCTCAGGTGGTCTAAGAGGAAGTCCAGCCCCAGCTCCAGCTGGTAGGCGGTTTCCAGGTCCAGATCGATCTGCCCCACATAGGTTCGGCCATCGGCCAATCCCCCGGTGGATTGCATCGGGGTCCAGAGGTAACGCTGCTGGTAGCTGGCACCATTTTGCTTATGGCCCAGCTCGGCGATCACGGCCCACCCTGAGTTCAACGGATAACGCCCCTTCACCACAGCGTCCACGCCCCAGTCATTGACGTCGCGATCCGCCAGGTTAAAACGGCGGACCAGTTCAGCGATCTCCGGGTTCATCATCGCCATATGGTGGCTGACCTCACCCGCATCGCTGGCATAGTGCTTGGCACGAAGCCCCCACTGCCACAGCCCGTCGCCCAACCGGCCATCCTGCTCGACAAATACCCCAAAACGCTGATCGCTCACCTCGTTGAAGTTGGTGACATAAAACTTGGGATTGCCCGGCGAGGTAATGGTGCTGTCATGACGGCTGGCGATGCCATCCAGGCCGAAGCGGATCGCGTCCCGGCTCAGCATCAGTTTTAACTGCCAGCTGTCACTGGTGGCGGTGTTGTAGCGGGGGCTTGCGGTCGCCATCAAGGGGCGCATCTGCTCGTTGCCCATGCCATGGCGGGCGTCCGTATAGCCCAACTGCCAGTCAAGTCGCCAGTCCGCCTGTGCCAGATCATGCTGACCATAGAGGTTGATGCTGTCGGTGCGGATATAGTCGATGTCCATCGGCAGGGCGGGCGTGCCTGCATCCCGGGTTTCAAGGTGCTGGTAATCCAAACCCAGGTAACCCTGCCCCAGGCGAATACGGTGATCCATCCCGGCCACCCACTTGTCATAGGCGGTTGGGCGAAGGCGTCGGCCGTCGCCATCCTTGAGATCCTCGCCGCTCAGCCAGTCAGCGTAGAGCAACGACGCCAAACGCTTGCCACCATACTGCACCCGGGCCTGACCATTGAGCCGCTCGCCATTGCCTTGGTACTTCGCGGCCACCTCTCCCTGCACGCCCTGATCGAACTCGGGCCTATGCCACTGTACCGTCACGGCGCCCCCCAGGGTGTCATTCCCCTGGCTGACCGACGCGATCCCTCGGGACAGGGTGATGCCGTGCAGGCGTGACATGGCGGCGTAGCTCAGCGCCGGATCCATGGCATTGGGACCGGCCCCGACCACCTGGCTGCCCCCCAGGCTGACGTGAACCCGATCGCCAAACAGGCCCCGATACTGGACGATGGGCGTTAACGGCCCATTGCCATTGGCAGCTGTGCCCGCCAACTCGGGCAACAGGGCATCGGCACCGACCAAGGGTGCGGTTGGGCTGACCTGCAAAACGCTATCGGGATAGAGGCCGTTGCCCCGCACCTTGATGACATCATCAACGACGGTCTGGGCGGTGGCTGCCCCGGACCCGGCACAGATCAAAGCGATACAAACAGGGGAGATTTTCATTAGGCTGAGTAACAGGTTAACAAGGGTGTCGTCACTACAACCTAATCCATCCTCCCAGCCCAGCCCTCCCAGGCAAACTGCGACACTGTGTCGCATTAACAGGCGAGTCCGTTTACGCCGGACACAACGAAAAAGGGCACCCCTCAGGGTGCCCTTTTCAGCGAAGTACCGGGGTTCAGTCGGCTTTCTTCACAAACTGGGATTTGAGACCCATGGGGCCAAAGCCCGGTACCTTGGCGTCGATGTCGTGATCGCCATCCACCAGGCGAATGTTTTTCACCTTGGTGCCAACCTTAACAACCGAGTTGGTGCCCTTGATCTTGAGATCTTTGGCAATGCTCACGGTATCGCCGTCCTGCAGGATGTTACCGACCGCGTCCTTGACGATCTTCACTTCCTCTTCGTCAGCGTCGGCCGTCGCGTCTTTGGACCACTCGTGGGCACACTCAGGGCAGACGAACATGGTGCCATCTTCATAGGTGTATTCGGAGTTACATTTCGGGCAGTTCGGCAAACCACTCATCTTGATACCTTTCTCTCAATTGGGTCGGCTTCGCACCGGCGAAGCGGATAAGCGCGGCATAATGCCAGAGTCCTGCAAGTATTGTCCATTTCCACGGGGCTGCACTGTGGTCCGGGCCAATAAAGGCTTGGCCTTCACGCCCCTATTGGCCATCACCCAGGCCCTAAAACGGCTTCCTCCCGTATCCCCTGCTCCAGTTTGCCCCATCGCCGCCCCACCAGGGTGCAGCACATCGCCAACACAACCAAACTAAAAGCTACATCTACTTGATTTTAGGTTCTTTTGTCATGTTGGCACGAACCTGGCTGACACAGATGACTCTATGGCGGGACACCCAGGTTACGCATCCAGTGGCTCTGTGGCCTGTTAAACAGACCAAGTGGACTCGGACAATGAACCGAGATCTTTGATCTGCACCGGGTAAACAGGCAAATAATTTACACCTTTCGTGTTGCCAGCTTGTTACCATTTGACCGTTTCCACTGGCAGGCGGGGGGTTGCTCTGGTCCCATCGTCGCCAAGATCAGAGGAGTCAAACAAAAACACTTTCGCACTCGACTGAGTGCGCCGTTTCAATGACAGCTCTGAAGCAGTTTTTTTATACGTTTCAAGGAAATGAAGCATGACAAAACGCAAACTTATCGCCGCGTGTGTAATGGCTGGCCTGGCACCCCAGGCCTTTGCTGAGGTACAAACCCTGGCAGATGCCGTATCTCAGGGAACCACCCAGCTGGATCTGAACCTGCGTTACGAACACGTAAATCAGGATAACGGACTCCAAGATGCCGACGGCCTCACCCTGCGCACCCGCCTGACCTTAGAGACGGCCCCTCTTTATGGCTTGTCGGCGCTGGTGGAGTTTGAAGACTCCCGTAACGCCTTCGGCGTCGACAACTATGACGACAAGATCGGTAAAAATACCGGTATCTACTCGGCGATCGCCGATCCCAATACCACGGAATTGGATCAGTTTGCCCTGAAATACCGCCGCGGTGATTTTGGCTTTACCGCCGGGCGCCAGGTACTCACCTTTGATAACCATCGCTTTGTCGGTCATGTGGGCTGGCGTCAGGATCGCCAGACGTTCGATGGGATCCGCCTCCATGGCACTGTGATGGAAGCGCTGGAGCTCAACTACGCCTACCTGAGTAAGCGCAACCGGATCTTCGCCGAAGCGAAAGACATTGATGCCAAGGATCACCTGATCAACGTCGGTTACGCCCTGCCCTTCGGCAAACTCAGCGGCTACGGCTATCTGCTGGAGCAGGACAGCAAGATCAGCAACAGCCTGGATACGTACGGCATTCGCCTCGATGGCAGCACGGTACTGGGCGACAGCAAGCTGATGTACCAGGCGGAATACGCCACCCAGGATTCCAAACTGGCGGGCACCAGCTTCGATGCCGATTACTATCTGATCGAAGCGGGATATGGGGCCTTTGGCCTCACCGCCAAGCTGGGTTACGAGGTTCTGGGCTCCGATGGGGGTCAATATGGATTCAGTACCCCCCTGGCCACCCTGCACAAGTTTAACGGCTGGAGCGATCAGTTCCTGACCACCCCGGCTCAAGGGCTCACCGATCTCTACATCTCACTGGGTGGCGCATTGCTGCAGGGCAAGTGGGCGGTGATCTACCATGACTTCGATGCCGACAAGGCCAGCAATGGCGTGGATGATCTGGGTGACGAATGGAACCTCTCCTATGTCACCAAGGTGGCCAAGCATTACACCCTGGGGGCCAAGTTCGCCAGCTACAGTGCCGGTGACATTAAGGCCGATACCGACAAGTTCTGGCTCTGGGCCAGCGCCGCCTTCTAGACAGTATAAAAATACATAGAAAAAGGGGCCGGTTGGCCCCTTTTGATTATGCCTTACGGTGTTTAACACAGCGACCCAACGCAGTGTGAGTGGCCAAATCATCAAGGTGTTTTATTTCCTAAGCTTGAGCCCACAGAACCTTTCTGGTTCTAAGCATCAAAAAGACAGATCACCTTGAACTCATAAAAAAAGACTGTAATTCAATCCTTTTTCAGATATCGGAATGCGTTTACCAATATATAAGTACACGCACTATTCGTAGCTTGCTTCTTCATGCTCTGAATAATCCAGCTCTGGCTCTTCAACGGGCAATATTGCGACAACCGCATAGTAATTGCCTTTTTTATCCTCAACCATATCGACATTGGCCTGGGTGCAGATCTCTGCCGCGTTGCCGTCATTGACCGTATCTTTGAGGCGGATCCCTATGTAGTTGGCAATGATCTCACAGTCTGGATTGTAGCCACCAGAAAGGTAGTGCTTCAGAGTGTTGTTGCCGGTGATTTTCTGCTTGGCTGAGTGATACTCCCTCATCAAACTATCCGCAGCTTTAGTGGCCTTTTTCAGCTTTCCGTAATCGATCACAGATCCCATCTCAGTTCTCCTTAACTCAGATCCAATTCGTGTATCTTCCTGCTTCTTTGCAAATGGTTTTCTCGACGAAACTAGGTTCGCACTGGCTGCAAACGGCAACCACGAAGTGAATTTAGTTCACCCCACTTGTTCTGCCAAACATTTTGCCAAAGTCGCAGAAAGTCTCCTTGTCCCCGGCGCCCGAAAGATTCCGCCTCTAGGCCGTTGTCGCCATCTGAATATCTTCTCGCATCCCTACTGACGGATAATCGTAAAAGGGCCAATACCCCTGTGGGTTAGGGCTCCTTGAGTCGATCTCAATCATCGGCCAGAAGCGCCCCTGCCACCGTCTGGCCATACTCCCGCTGCCTGGGCCTGGCACACCTGAAACCGTGCCGTACCCTTCCCCCGATGGCGAAAATTGGTGTAAATCAGAAATCGATTCGAACATAAACGCTAAGAACTACGCATTGTGAAAAAAGCGCCCTGGCTCACTGTATCGAACCACCACAACAGGGCAGGATAAAACAAACCCTTTTTTTGAATGAACTAGGATAGGGATCTTCTCTTCGCATCCTTCCAGTTACAGACCATGGAGTTGTCATCATGCAGTTCACCTTCCATAACCCCACCCGCATCCACTTCGGTAACAACCAGGCTGCCCAGATCAGCAGGGAGATCCCACGGGATGCCAAGGTCCTGCTGCTTTATGGCGGTGGCTCCATCAAGAAAAATGGAGTGTACGACCAAGTGCTCAAGGCGCTGGAGGGATTCCACTGGGGTGAATTTTCCGGGATTGAGCCCAATCCTTCGGTGGAGACCCTGGACAAGGCCGTCGCCTTGATCCGGGCCGAAGGCTACGACTACCTGCTGGCCGTAGGCGGCGGCTCTGTGATCGACGGGGCGAAATACATCGCCGCAGCGGCCCTTTATAACGGTTACGGTTGGGATATTCTGGAGGGCAAATACAAGGTACGCCAGGCCCTGCCCATCGGTGTGGTCCTGACCCTGGCAGCCACCGGATCCGAATCCAATGCCGCCGCCGTGGTCACCCGCACCGCCACCCATGAGAAACGTTCTTTCTACGCCCCGGCCGTTCACCCTCGCTTTGCCATCATGGATCCCGCCGTGCTGGCCTCATTGCCGGATCGCCAGTTGGCCAACGGGATCGTCGATGCCTTCGTCCATGTCTGTGAGCAATACCTGACTTATCCCACAGGCGCCATGGTCCAGGACGGCTACTCCGAGGTACTGCTGCGCAACCTGTGCCAACTGGCCGCCCAGTACGATCGTCGTCACGAATCCCAGTGGCAGGAAAACCTGATGTGGACCGCCAACCAGGCCCTGTCCGGCCTGATCGGCGCCGGCGTTCCCCACGACTGGGCCACCCATGCCATAGGTCACGAATTGACCGCCCTGTTTAACCTGGACCACGCCCAGACCCTGGCCGTGGTTCTGCCCGCCCTGCTCAAGGAACTGAAAGTGGCAAAGCAGGCCAAGTTGGAGCAGATGGGACGCAACGTATTTGGCCTTGAGGGCAGCCACCTGGCCGATCGAACCATCCAGGCGATGGAAGATCTGTTCCACAGCATCGGCGTCAAGACTCGCCTGTCCGAGTACGCCATCCGGCGCAATGATGTGGTAACCCAAATCGTTCCCGCTCTGGAAGACCACGAGATCCTCCCCCTGGGTGAACAACGTGTTATCGATCTGGCTCGATGCGAAGCCATCCTGCTGCGCGCCATCTAAGCGTCCCAACGGCCAGCGACAACGACGCAAAGGATGCGGGCCTGAGGCCCGCATCCTTTATATCGTCACACTCGACTGATTGGCAGGATTAAGCTGCCGCACTTGCCTCCTGCTTGTCCTGAGTCGGGATGACTTCCAGTTTCGGTTTATAGCCTGCCAGGGCCGCCAGTACTCGGCGCTTCTCGACAACCCCCATCACTTCCTTGCCTTCCAACACCAAGGTCAGGGCGTTCCCCTGAGGGGTGGCCTTGCGGGCACGACCAGAGAGGGTCAGATCACTGTAGCGAGTCAGGTAACCGCCATCACTCACCGGGTGCATCTTGTTCTCATCCACCGCCAGGCGTTCGGCCAGCTTGAGGACCGGCTCATCGGCCTTGGCCCGGCTCTGAATGTTCTGCATCACTTCCACCACACACAGGGCATCGTCCCCTTCGGCATCGGCCAGATAGTAGCCGCGCAGCAGATCCTGTTCATCCACCAGGCCCACCGGCTCAGCGCCATCCATCACCAGGGCAGCGCAGCCCCCCTTACCCAGCAGCATTTCTGCCGCTTCGGCTACTGTGGTGTGCGGCGTAACCAGCACAGGCTTGGCATCGATCAGTTCTTTTACGGTCAGGTTCGCAGCGTGATGAGTCATGATTTTCTTCCCCTTGAAGAGTGATTGTGTCGCATTGTTTCTGTCGTGGATCCACCAGTGGCTCAGTCCAACAAAGACCGCCCCACCGAGGACATTCCCCAAAGTCACTGGGATTAAGTTGTTAAAAATGAAGTTGCCAATGGTGAGATCGGCAAACGCCTGGGGCGCGACTTCGATACCGGCCCAAAATTCAGGCTGGGCAAAGCCGTGGATCAAGATCCCCATGGGCACCAGGAACAGGTTGGCAATGCTGTGCTCAAACCCCGCACTGACAAACATGGCCACGGGCAAGACCAGCAACATGGCCTTTGCCAGGGGCTCTTTCGAGCTGTAACTCATCCATATCCCCAGGCACACCAAGAGGTTGCATAGGGCGCCAAGCACCAGTGCCTGGCTAAAGCTGTGATGCAGCTTATGCTGAGCCACCGACATCAGGGTCAAGCCCCATTGACCATCAGCCAGTTGATGTTGCCTGGCCAGCCAGATGAGTCCGACCAGCAGGAGCGCCCCCGTCAGGTTGCCGGCAAAAACCAGTCCCCAGTGGCGCAGCATTCGGCCCGTGCTGATCTGCCGCTTGGCCCAGGGGATCACGGTCAGCACAGTACTGGTAAACAGCTCTGCCCCGCAGATCACCACGAGGATCAGTCCCAGGCTGAATACCGTGCCGCCCAACAGGCGTCCAATGCCCCATGGCAGACCCTCGGCGCCGGTCAGTACGGTCACGTAGAAGGTAAATGCCAGACCGATGTAGAGCCCTGCCAGCATCGACAAGGCAAACTTTGCCGACGGACTGCGATTCAGCTTGCTGTGCCCGCTGCGGATCGCCTGGGCCAGCAAGGGATCCTGAGGGGCCGGCGCATTCACAGCCTTCAACACCCGGACCTCCTTGGCGTGATGCACTGGGCATCAGGTTGCGTTTTCATCAAGTTCCTCCGTTGATAAAGCCCGTCTCGCTGACGAGCAAATCCAGATTAGGGCCTACCGAAGAGAAATAAAAATTGATAATTTTCGCAACACGCATCAGCAAAATTGATGGTTTGCACCCATGCTGTGAAACACGCCGCAGAATCCCTTTGTCGGCTGTGAGAAACTGATAAACGTCCGTTCAACAGTCCCTATTCCAAGCAGAGTTGAGTACCACCATGCGCTATACCCTGAAACAGATGGCCGTGTTTGATGCCATCGCCTCACTGGGCAACGTCAGTGCCGCAGCCGAACAGCTATCCCTGACCCAATCCGCCACCAGCATGTCCCTGTCACAACTAGAGAAAATGCTTGGAAAACCGCTATTTGAGCGGGTTGGTAAGCGTATGGTGCTGACCCACTGGGGCCAATGGCTGCGCCCCAAAGCCAAGGGCTTGCTCAGCGATGCCCGTCAGATTGAGTTTGGCTTTGCTGGCCAACATCTGGTGAGTGGCGAGATCTGCCTGGGCGCCAGCCAGACGGCTGCCCATCATCTGGTGCCGGAACTTATCAGTAAAATTGATAAAGACTTTCCCGAGGTGCGGATCAAGCTGGAAGTGGAGAACACAGAGCATGTGATCGATGGGGTACTGGACCATGAATATCAGCTCGGCGTGATCGAGGGACGTTGCGACGACAGTCGGTTGGCACAACAAACCTGGTGTACGGATCACCTGGTGATCGTGGCGGGTCCGCACCACCCCTATGCCCAGTTGGACAGCATCAGCATGGGACAGTTGGAGCATGCCCAATGGGTGTTACGGGAACAAGGCGCAGGCACCCGGGCGATCTTCGATGCCGCCATCCACAGTCATATCGACGATCTCAACGTACGCCACGAATACGAACAGATCAGCATCCTGAAGACCCTGGTCAAGCAGGGTCCCTACCTGACCTGTCTGCCCGCCCTGGATGTGGCCCGAGCGGTCGACCGTAAAGAGGTGGTGATCCTCAATGTGCCCAACCTCAATATGGCTCGCCGCCTCTCTTTCATCTGGCGCCGAGAAAGCTCGGACAACCCCATACGCAACTGCCTGCTAACCGAGGGAAAACGACTCGAACGTGTCCGTCGGATCGATCATCAATTTGGTTGATAGTAAATGTCATTCAACACTTTTGAGCGCAAGCTTCACAATGGCTGAAAGTTTCAGCAAATATATCGAAAAGGCGACGACTTTTTGCCCGACGGAAGCATGAATTCACATCAATCGGGCAAATATCAAGCGAAGCGCTACAAAAAGCTTCATTCCGAAACGGGGTTCAGCCACGGCTTGGAAAGTGAATTCCATCAATTTCACAGATAAGCCCTGTCAACTTCCCTTCACTGGCTTCTCGCTGATCCAAAGCAGGATCTCCCCCTGAACCACGGGCTTGTCGTCGAGATCATAGGCCACCACACTGACGCTGAGATCGCCGGGCTGCCAGTGACTCGGCTCAACCTTTGCCACGCAGCGAATATCACTGGCGGCCTTACCCACATAGTCCAGACGCATCCCCTTGGGGATCCAGCGCAGATCCCTGGGGATAGATGCTTCGGCCACCACTCCCATGGCCAGCTCCAGGCCGTTACAGATGGCAATCACATGGACAGTGCCGATGTGGTTCTCCAGCCGACGCCGCTTCTTCAAAAGACATTCGCAATGATTGGGCTCCAGGTGGCTTACCCGGGCGGCTATGGTCTTGAAATAGGGGGCTTTCGCAGCGATGGCTCGGGCAAACAACCAGTCTCCCATGGGCAGAGGCCGAAGCCTCCGGTACAGCTTGAGGGCATAGTTCTCACTCATTCGCGTCTCCTTGCACTTCCCTACTGGTCTGACGAGTAGGGTACGGCAAAACGTGAGCCGAGTCACACGTTTGAGTGTATTCAACGTTTGTGGTTCCGGCTGAGAACCGGCCAGATCTGGCTCTCACTCTGAGCACCAATCTCGCCTACTGGACTGCGGCTCCGTTAACGACCGGTAAGGTAGCTTTTTGGGGATCAGAAAGGCCGGGCTCAACCCATGGATCGGCTTGAGCCCGGCCTAACGGGTTTAGATCCGGGAGGCACGGATCCGAGTCGTCGTCAGAAGCGCCGTCCCAGGGAGAGGAACCAGGAGTCCCGCTCGCCAAAGCCCCCTTCGAGGATCACCTCCCACTTCTTGTCGTAGACATACATGGCACCCACCACGGTATTCCAGGGGTCGGAAAGGTGCTGCTCCACTTCGAAGCGACCGTTGGGCGTCACAGTGTTGATGAGATCCCCCAACCCCAGATCGGCAATGTTGCCCTTAAACAGCTGGTCGACATCCTGGTACATGCCCCCGAGCCAGAGGCGCATCTCGTGTACCCCCATGGGCCAGCGATAGCCGGCTCGCGGGGTGGCGGTAAAGGCTCGGATCTCCCCGTCAAGGATATTGAGATCCGTGTAGGTGTAGTTGATGTCGATCAGGCCGAACCAGTTGCCATACCCGCCGGCCAGGGTGGTGCCGGCGCCGTAGCTGGGGCCTTTGAACTCTAGGTTAAACACCGTACTGAAGGGGCTAACATTGGGCAACCGTACCAGAACATCCACCGGCGCCGCACTGTCACCTTCGGTATAGCCGAGGATGGCGTAGGCGTTGAGAAACGGCAGTAGCCAGAGATCGCCGCGCAGGGTGTAGGTCTTAGAGGACTGCTGCGCCAGGTTGGCGTCGATCTGCACTAACTGCTCCAGTGGCAACAGGGGATCGGTCAGCACTATGCTGTCGATCACCAGCGGCTGATCCATGTCGAACATGCTGAGCGTTACACCAAAGGGCAGGGGCAGATCATAGCCCCGCTCATAGGCCTCTTTACCCCAGATGGGGAAGGTACGGTCATACTCCGCCTGGGCTGCTGGCACCAGCGCCAGCAGGCAAAGCGATGCCAGAGGGAATGGCTTCATAGTCCGAACTCCGTTGATAAACATAGTGTTAACATAGTCCCATTTCGCCTCACTCGCGCCGATTTCTTGCCCAACAAAGAAAAAGACGACCCACGGCGATGGGTAAGAGGGAGCCGATGTACCCTGGCGACCCCATTGAGTTCGGATACAGCTCAGAAATTAGAACGTCTCATCGCAATAATGTGACTGTTTTATAAACACTTTTAGCGCAATAATGGCACCAGGAGATCAGTGAAAAGGAGAATACGATGTCCCTTCAGCCTACTTTCTACATCCCCCATGGCGCAGGCCCCTGCTTCTTTATGGACTGGCAGCCCGAGGATACCTGGAAGGCACTGGAACACTACCTGAGAACCCTGCCCGAGCGTCTTTCAAGCCAGCCTAAGGCGGTCCTGGTGATCACCGCTCACTGGCAGGAAGAGGGCTTTATGGTCAGTGACCAGGAAAATCCAACGCTGCTCTACGACTACTCGGGCTTTCCCCCTCACACCTATAGCCTGACCTATCCGGCCAAGGGCGATCCCACCCTGGCTCAGGCCATCGTCGATCGCCTGCAAGCGGCTGGCTTAAAAACCGGCCTGGATCGGCAGCGTGGCTATGATCACGGTGTCTTCATTCCCCTCAAACTCGCCTTTCCCGAGCCGACCATCCCGGTGATCGCCCTCTCCCTCGATGCCAGTCTGGATCCTCAGCTGCACCTGGAGTTAGGCCGGGCACTGGCGCCCCTACGCCAGCAGGGAGTGTTGATCATCGGTAGCGGCATGAGCTACCACAACCTCGGTGCCATGCGTGCCCCGGCACACCATCTGCCGGCGGCCCACGCCTTCCACCACTGGCTGCGCACCGCTTTGCAGTCTGGGCCCGAGCAACGCAATAAGGCCCTGCTCCACTGGGAGCAAGCCCCCCACGCACGCGATGCCCATCCCCAGGAGGAGCACCTGCTGCCCTTGATGGTGGTCGCCGGCGCCGCTGAGAATGACCCCATGACTCATCTCTATGAAGAGACGATCATGAAGTTCCCTCAGTTGGCCGTGCAATTTGGTGGATAACAAAAAGCGCGGCCTTTCGGCCGCGCTTTCCTTGTGTTTCCCGTTACACCGAGAAGGCGGAGATCTTCTCGCCCAGCTCATTTGACTGCTGCCGCAGGGACTGTGCCCGCTGCTGAGCCCCCTCACTGTCCTTCACCAGATCATCGGCAATGGTATTGATGGTCATGGTATTGGCGGTCACCTCGGACGCCACAGCCGTTTGTTCCTGCACCGCCGTGGCGATCTGGGTCACCATCTCGGTGATCTTCTGGGTCGAGGTTCGGATCTGGCCAAGGGCAACCGATGCCTCGCGGGAGTTACCAACCGCCTGCTCCGCCAGGGTCGAACTGCCCTGCATGATCTGCACCGCCTGCCGGGTTGACTGCTGCAGGGTGGAGATCATCTGCTGGATCTCCGACGCCGAGTCCTGAGTCCGCTGAGACAGTACCCGCACCTCATCGGCGACCACGGAGAAGCCACGCCCCGACTCACCGGCCCGGGCCGCTTCGATGGCGGCATTGAGGGCGAGTAAGTTGGTCTGCTCTGCGATCCCCTGAATATTGGAGAGGATGCTGTCGATGGCCTGAGCGTGTTCATTCAGTTCATTGATCACCTTGGTGGCATTGGCCACCTCACCGGACAGACCGGCAATCGATTCACAGCTTTGCTCGACCTTGGCACCGCCCTCCTGGCTTTGGGCCAGGGCGGACTCTACCTCCTGACTGGTGCCTTCCGCATGGTTGGCAATCTCGTCGGTGGCCACGGCCATTTGGCGGATGGCGGTCGCCACCTGGCCGGTCTCATTCTGCTGGCGCTGAAGCTGGCTAACCGAATGATCCGCATCCGCCGCCCCCTGCTCCGCCAACTGCTCCATGGAGCTGGCCTGCTCCTGCAACTGCCGCACCAGACTCTGCAGACTCTCGACGAAGCGGTTGAAATTGTCTGCCAGTCCACCGATCTCATCCCGGCTCTCGATGTTGATCCGCTGGGTCAGATCCCCCCCGCCGGCGGCGATATCCGCCAGGGCCCTAGAGACATGTTGCAGAGGCAGGAACAGATAGTGACATGCCAGGCTAAACAGCACGGTACAGATGGTAACGACCAAGGCGGCCAACATCACGATGGACCACACCATGCTGCGCAAAGGCGCCAGTACGGAATCCCGCTCGACCAGTATCACGGTAGTAAAGCGGGTGCCGTCGATAGGCTGAACATGCAGATAGTAATCCAGCCCCTCAACCGTGACCTGACTTCCGCCACGCTGGGCCAGTCGGCTGTCGGTCAGCACATGGTACTGGTTGATCGCGGGCTGATTCACCAGTTTGCTATCGGCGTGGGCAAAGATCTTGCCCTCCTGAGTCAGGATCATCACACTGCCGCTGCCCGGCAGGACGATACGGTTAAGCTGGGCGATCAGATCCCCCATCTCCACATCGGCACCCAGTACGGACAATCCTTCGGGTCGGGAAACCGTCACCCCCATGGAAACCACACTCGCGCCGGTGGCGGCGGCGATGGTGGGATCTTCCACCACTACGGTTCCGCGACGATTCTGAGCATTGATATACCACTGCCACACACGGGGATCGTTATTGCCCTCGGGCAGGGAGACCCGGTTGGCGTTCTCCTGGCTGCCGTCAGGAAAAGCCATAAATACGTTATCGAAACCACCGGCATCACGAACCTGGCTGAGGTGATCATTCATCACCTCGTTGCTTGCCTGGGCAGGAAAGCTTTGCAGGGCCGCCCCCTTGCCGCGCAGCCAGTCAACGACATAATGGTTATAAGTGGTCGTCACGCCACTGATCTGTTTGGCGATGTCCTCATCGGTTTGCTTAACCGAATTGGTATAGCCGAAGAAGGTGGTCACAAAAGCACACAAAAGGATGGCAAAGGTCGCTGCGGCAGATAACTTAAACTTCAGCGATTGGGTGTTGGGTTTCATCACGTCAACCTGTCATTTGGGGTCTTAGCAATCCGTGCTGGATGAGTTGTTTTTCCTTAATCCCCCGCACGGACGTCAGACGCACTGTATATGTCAATCAACACACTGACAAGTAAAAGGAATATCTCTTATAAACAAGCGGAATCGGTGCAAACCCACGCGACTTCCCTACGCTGACAACTCCTCTTGCTCTCATGCCTTAGTGAGGGACTGAGTGCACACATTTATGAGCACAATCCGTCCTAAAGATCAGTTTCTCCATCGAAACGAAACGACACCAGATCACAACGCACCAAAACCCCTCCACACACGGATCACCAACCCCCCCCCGCGTTGCGACCAGGCTCACAATTAACATTCCCACCAGAAAGTGGATTCAAGAGCCAGTTCACACACAGGAGCCATCCGCCTCCCTAGAATGGCTATTGAGCTTGTCCTTCCCAATCTAACCTGTTTTTGGTTATACATCGGTACCGTTCTTGCGGTACCGATTTTTTTCTGCCCGATGCACCCGAGGGCGACTTACTGCTGCTTCCGTAAGCAATCACGCTTCGACTCATCGCAATTGCATCTCCAAATCGGTATAAAGCCTTCTTTTTGCCGGAAGCTGAACATGACTCGAGCCGAATTGATAAAACGCATCGCCATCTCTGCCGAACTGAGCCAGGCAAGCAGTAAGCATGCACTCACGGTCTTACTGGAGCGTATTACCCAGGCCCTGCATGAAGGAGAGACGGTCTACCTACCCAAGTTCGGTGTGTTCGAAGTGCGTCACCACCTGCCCAGAGTCGGCCGCAATCCTCAAACCGGCGAGCCCCTGCAGATCCCCCTCAAGACCACTGCCGCCTTCAAACCGGCAACGGCGCTCAAACAGGCGGTCAACCCCAACTCGGCGATCTGAGCGGCAAGCTGAGCCACGGCCAGGCATGGCCGGGTCCTCGCTGCCAAATGTTCGAGACAGCTAACATCCTGGTCGGATGAGTTGAGCTATACTCCGTCAACTTTTTTCTCACCCTGCTATCCCGCGATGAAAAAACACCTATCCACGGCAATGGCCCTCTCCCTCCTTGCCCTCTTCGGTTGCAGCCACGAACCGGCGCCCGCCCAATTGGAAGTGAGGATCCTGCAAACGTCGGATCTCCACATGAACGTTCAGGGCTACGACTATTACCGTAACAGCCCCACCGAGCAGTACGGCCTGGCCTATACCGCCGCTCTCATCCATCAGGCTCGAGCCGAACACGCCAATGTCTTCCTGTTCGACAACGGGGATCTGATCCAGGGTGCCCCACTGGGCGACTATGTTTTCCATCGCCAACAGCAGGATAACTACCTGTCCGAGCACACCCATCCTGTCTACAAGGCGATGAACCTGCTGGACTATGATGGGGGCAACCTGGGCAACCATGAGTTTGACTACGGCCTGGAGTTTCTCGGCGCGACCCTGGGTACCGCCAATTTCCCCTACATCAACGCCAACGTGGTGCATAAAGCAAGCCAGGAAAATGCCCCCCATGGCTATTTTGCGCAGCAGGCGCACGCCTTTAAACCCTATCTGCTGTTGGAGCGCTCCGTCACCGACACACAGGGCCAGGCCCATGATCTCACCCTGGGTGTACTGGGTCTGACACCACCCCAGATCATGAGCTGGGGCAAACGCCACCTCTATGGCCGCGTCGATACCCTGGATATGAAGAAAGTGGCCGAACACTATGTGCCACTGCTGCGTGAGCAGGGGGCCGATCTCGTGGTGATCATCGCCCACGCCGGGATCGATACCGCCGACTACCGAAGCCGCATGGAAAACACCGGGTTCCATCTGGCGGGCATGGAGGGGGTCGATGCCCTGCTGCTGGGCCACTCCCATCGCAGATTCCCCGGTGACTACGCCGGGATTGACGGGATCGACAATGAGCAGGGGCTGATCCAGGGAACTCCCACCATCATGCCCGGCGTCTGGGGCAGCCACCTGGGCTTGGTGGATCTCACTCTCGAGCGACACGGAGATGAATGGCAAGTGGTGGGCAGCCGGGCCCACCTGCGCCAGATCGATCCCGCCAAGGAAGATCAGGCCATCCTCGATGCCGTTGCGGCGGATCATGAGGGGACCAACGCCTGGCTGGATCAGGGCCTGGTTGCCCTAAGCAGCCCTATCCACAGCTTCTTTGCCCTGATGCAGGATGATCCCTCGGTACAACTGGTCGCCGATGCCCAGCGCTGGCATGGTGAAAAACTGCAGGCCCAGGGGGAACTGCCCAATCTGCCCCTACTCAGCGCCGCCGCGCCCTTCCGTGGCGGGCGCAACGGACTGACAGATTTTACCTTTATCGACGAGGGTGTCCTCGCACTGCGCGCCATTTCCGATCTCTATGTCTACCCCAACACCCTGAACGTGCTGAAGGTGCCGGGCAGTACCGTCAAAGAGTGGCTGGAGATGTCGGCGGGCCAGTTCAACCAGATCGATCTGACGGACACTTCGGTGCAATCCCTGATCAACAACCGCTTCCCCACCTACAACTTCGACAGCATCGATGGCGTCACCTACCGCATCGATATCAGTCAGCCCGCCCGCTACGGCATCGACGGTACCCTGGTGGATCCCAAGGCCAACCGTATCGCCGAGTTGGCATATCAGGGCAAGCCGGTGGAGCCACAGCAGGAGTTTCTGGTGATCACCAACAATTACCGTGGCAGCGGTGGTGGCAACTTTCCTGGACTAGGAAGCGAGCAGTTGATCTGGGACGATCCGGAGGAGACCCGCAACATCCTCTCGGCCTACCTGCAGCAGATGGCCGAACAGGGCAGTGCCCTCGATCCCAGTGCCGACGGGAACTGGTCCCTGCTCCTGCCGAAGGGAGAAGCCAATGTGGAGTTCACCTCCTCGCCGTCCCCCCATGCCTTGCGGGTCGCCCAGCAAACGGTCGCCTTTGACCATGTCGGCCAGGTCGACGATGAAGCGGATCCCCGCTTTGGCTTCGCCCGCTACCGATTGAACCCGGAGCCGTCCCAATAACCCAGTAAAAACCGCCGACCCTTCGGCGGTTTTTTCATCCTTAGACGGTGGCCAGTCCGAGGTCACCCTTGGGCTCAAGGAATATTAACGTCACGTTTTAGATCACTTTGTTCTTAGCGTCCCCGCAGCAGCTCATATACTCAGCAAAGTCACAGATCGGGCACCCCAGCAAGGAAGGACAGCCATGATCATCATGCTCGGAAGCGATAATGGTGACAGGGAACGAAGCACCCTGGCCCAGGAGTTGGCGGTTTACCTGAGCCAGACATTTCAATACAGAGTGATCCTAGTGGACTGCGATCCCCAAGGGGACACGCAACGCTGGTTGCAGTCCCGCTCCGCGAAACACGCCAACATCCACGGGATCGCCCTTCAAGGCGCACAACGGGAAAACCTCCTTAGCCTGGCGAAACATTATGACGCCGTCGTGATCGATCAAAGCCTGCAAGAGCGTCCGGCCCTGCGCACCGCCTTGTCCATCTCACACTATGCCCTGTTCCCCATCCGGCCCATGCAGCCGGGGCAAAATGCCCTGCTGCAATGGGAGGACCTTCTGGAAAACAGCCGTCTGTTCAACCCAAAACTTCAGGCCACCTTCGTCTTGATCCCAGATCCGGGACACAGCGAACTCCAGGAACCCATTGTGAACATGAAAAATCGCTGTCGCGGCCTCGATCTGGCCATACTCGATATCCAGTTGTTTCGCCAAAGGCCCCCCGCTCCGCCTTTGGGCGAAAGCCTTCAGGAGTATGATCCAAGCTCGCTCAGGGCGAAGGCACTAAGGCGTCTCTTTGCCCAACTTATCTGTTCTGAGGAGTCAGGTTCGAGTTTGCTCTCCTCCCGGAGAAACCTCGCGGTACTGCGCAGCCGAGCCTGAAATCGTCTCGCCTTCTTGGGCGGCTTAGGGGAATGCCCAGGGGACAGATACTGTCCCCTTTTTTTGCTGCTCCAATGACGATCCACCAACCGTCCCCGGCTTTTCAATACAATAATCGAGCCCGGATCTGGCCGATGGGCGCGCTGCCATGGCTCAAGAAGGCTTCATGAAAGGTTTTGAGATCAAAGGCTTCGCCCTGCTGCGCCTTGAGCTGCTCCCGCAGATCGTAGATCTGACGGAAACCGGCGTAGTAAGAGGTCAGCTGGACCTGACTCAGGGTTGCCCGACGCCACTTCTCCAGGGCTTCCTGCTCCTGCTGAAACGCCTGCTCCACCAAGAGCGCCATTCCTTGGGCCTGGGTCATGCCCAGCACATGGACTCCGTAATCCAGCAAAGTGTTGCTGATCACCCTCAGCTTCCACTTCCAATACATCAGCCACAGCTCGGGTTCATATCCCCCATAGCCCTGCTCCAGCATCATCCGCTCGGCATATACGGCCCATCCTTCGATCATCGCTCCATTGCCCAGGATCGCCTTCACCTGGCTCGGCGAACGATTGGCATAGACCAGTTGGGTGTAATGGCCGGGGATCGCCTCATGAATATTGAGGATCGGCAACATCCAGTGGTTGTACTCCCTCAGGGTGCTCTCCGCTGCCGCGTCAGTCAGTTCATCCAGCGGCGTCACGTTGTAGTAGGTGTTCGCCTCGGGCTCAAACGGACCCGGCGCCGAGATAGAGGCCCCGGCAACGCCGCGCATATAGGGTGGGGTTTCCCTGACGATCAAGGGCTTGTCCGGATCCAGGGTCAGCAGATCCTGTTGCCGGACAAACTGGGCCAAGGCCGGGATCTGACGTCGCACCTCCTCCACAAAGGCCTCCCGCGCCACATGCCGGGTGGAGAGGTGATCCACCATCATCCGTACCGCCGCCATGGGCTCCCTTGGCATGGGCGTGCGGGCCAGGTACTTGGGCCAAAGCTGCCGAGTGATGCTGATCATCTGTTTTTGTGCCTGGGCCTGATCGGTCAGCGCCTGCTGGTAGAGCTCGGCAGCCGGGATCCCCGCCTGGATCTCCAGGGCAAACTTCTGCTCATACAGTGCCTCGCCCAAACGAAACGCCCTAGCCGGGCCCGGGGCCGCCAGACGCTGCTCCAGATCGGCCACATAACTTAAGATCGCCTGTCGTGTTTCCAGTACCCGACGCTCAAACAGCGCCTGCTCCGCCTCGCTCAGATCTGAACGGGCCACCCGCTCCAGCAGCGGCTGCTCAAACAGCGACAGTCCCCCCTGGTTTTGCCGGATCGCCAGCTCAAGGTGCTCACGGGTGGGATGATTCAGGTTATGGCGCGCCGCCCGATAGTACTCGGGGACCCCCGCCATCCGCGCCAACACGGTGCGCAGTCGGGTCTCCTCGTCGGCCCAGGACTCGGACAACAAACGACCGAAGGGACCCGCGACATTATAGAGGGCCGGGTTCCACTCCCAGGCCCGGTAGACCGTCAGCCGCCACTGCATTTTCTCCAGTTGATTGAGCAGTAACGCCTGATCGTGCCCGGCATCGATCACCAGCTTGTCGGGATCAAACGCCTTCAGGCGGGGTTGCCACAGAGCGACGAAAGCCAGCAGGCGATCGCGCTGGGCCGGATCCGGGATCGTCAGTTGCCCGGCGCGACGATAGTCTCCCAACGACACGGCCCACTCGGGATCCAGGATCAACAAGCTATCCAGGCACGACTGGGCAAGCGTGGCAAACTGCGCACTGTAGCACTGTGCATCACAGATCGGCTCGGCCACGGGTTCGGGGGCACTCTGACACCCGGCCAGCACCAGCAGCGCCCCCATCCATCCTTTGATCCTTCTCATCCCATTCCATCCTCATGACTACCTGCTCGCAGCTTAACGTTTTTTTCACATACAGTTCAGTCAGATGGAACAATTTCTCGGTACTGACTGCCCGTTTGAGATAAAAAAAGCGCAGCGAACTGGGTCGCTGCGCCAACTGGCCGGGCATAAGCCCGAAGGCAAAAAACGGTTAAAGCGCTTTAAAACGGATGGCGGTGCCACCACCGCTGGCCAGTTTCAGCGTCATCGCCTCCTTACTGGTGACCAGGCGTTTCTCAATCACATAGTCGTAGGGATCATCACGCCAATTGGCCTGCTCCCCATCACGGTAGATCTGCGCCTCATAACGGCGTCCCGGCTCCAGGAAGCTCAGGTTAACCTGGATCTCCCGGGCCGAGTCGTCGGTAATGGCACCCAGGTACCAGTCCTCTCCCCCGCTACGCCCACCGCGCTCCTGACGGGCAAAAACCACGTACTCACCCACCTCTCCGGCCAGCGCCACACTCTGACGCCAGTCGGTGGGCACATCCTTGATAAACTGGAATGCATCGCTGCGCGCCAGGTAGTTACGAGGCAGATCCGCCGCCATCTGAACAGGACTGTAGAGCACCACGTACAGCGCCAACTGCTTGGTCAGTGTGGTCTGCACCCGGTTCTGTGCATCCAGCCCCTCAGGGGCCAGATCGAAGATCCCCGGGGTGAAATCCATGGGGCCCGCCAGCATACGGGTGTAGGCCAAAGTCGTGGTGTGCTCCGGTGGATTGGGCGGCGTGCCCCAGGCATTAAACTCCTGACCCCGGGCCCCTTCACGGCTCAGCCAGTTGGGGTAGGTGCGACGCAGTCCGGTATCCTTGATCGGCTCATGGGTGTTGATGCTGATCCCGTATTCGGCGGCCTTGCGGACATTGTCGAGGTACTCGTTGACCATAAACTGGCCATCATGCCACTCGTAACGGGTGATCCCCTGATCATCGACCCGCTTGATGTTACCGCCATCCTGCACATAGCCGGTCTTCACCTGGGCCACCCCGTGATCACGATACAGGGTAAAAGCGTCGTCCATCTGTTTGCGGTAATGGGTGACCGAGCCCGAGGTTTCGTGATGACCGATCAGCCGAACCCCCTTGGCCAGGCCATGATCTGTGGCTGCCTTGATATCAAAGTCAGGGTAGGACTCGGTGAAACTGAACAGATCGCCATTATGGAACCAGCTACCGTCCCAGCCGATGTTCCAGCCCTCCACCAGGACCCCGGCAAAACCGTGCTCGGCGGCAAAGTCCATATAACGCTGAGTTTCTGCCGTGGTGGCACCATGCTTATCGCCGGAGCCCCAGGTGTTCTCATTGATGTGCATCCCCCACCAGATCCCGATGTACTTACTCGGCTTCACCCAAGAGACGTCACCCAGGGCATTGGGCTCATTGAGGTTGAGGATCAGATCGGAGTTGAGCAGGCCGGTCGCCCCATCGGCGATCTGCACCGTCCGCCACGGCGTCTTGAATCCCGCCTGAGTCTTCACCCGCACGCCATCGGACCAGGGGGTCAGATCCGCCTTCAGGGTGCCATCGCGACGCTGATCCAGGGTCATGGCGGCGTAATCCGTCAAGGCCGCCTCATGAATGCTCAGGTGGGTGCCGCTCGCCATGCGAAAGGTCACCGGCGTATGCACCCGGTCAAACTCGCTGACCTGAGTATGCTTATAGATGTACTCGTAGCGGTTCCAGCCCCGGGCCGGGATCCACCAGGCCTCGGTACCATGGGGATCCGGCAGGGCGAATTCGGTCAGTTCATCGGTGATCGCCAAAGGCCCCAGGGTCCCCTGCTTGGGCACCTCGTAACGAAAGCCGATGCCGTCGTTGAACGCCTTGAATGCGATCACGAACTCGTGCTCACCGTCACTCAATCGCGCTGTCATCAGATTATGATGATCGACCACCCATTCGCGCTCTCCCCAGGGCTGCTGCCAAGTCTCGCCACCGGCTTGGGTTGTCACCTCACCAATCTCAAACCCTTGGCCAAACTCGCCCACCGAGCGAAACGTCAGGCCCAGGCGGGACGGCGCGATCACCGGCTCACCATTGAAATGAACGTGGTATTCAGGACGCCCATTGTCGTCGCTGAGGGTGATTTCTATGCGTTGATCCGGTGACTGGAGGGTCACCGTCTTTGCCCAGGCCGTCGTCGGCAGTGCCAGGGCAAGCGAGACGCCCAGCGCCGTCAGCGTCAAACGCCCGGCATAGGTGAATGAAGCAAGGGATGAAGTCAGGGGGGAACCAGTGGCCACGAAGATTTCCTTTTTCTTTTCAAGCGGACAGGCTCATGCTATCTATCCCCCTGACGCCAGGACAATCCTCTACATACGTATTCATCACCGGGACAAGCATCAACAAAGGGTGGAAATTGGCCTCGCAGTCCGTTAGGTCAAGTGCGTCCCCCCGCCGACAGAGCGCGAGCACCCTGCCCGTGGCATGAAGAGGGGAGGAAGCCGACTCACCGAGCAGCAGAAAATGCCTGCCAACCATCTTTCGGCTCACCGATCACGAACGATTACCCCCTCCCTCGTCACTGATCATGACTCGAGTAATCCGGCATATATTTTGTCCAGATGGGCGGCGAACCGATGGCGTCCTGCACAGCCTGAATTAAGTCACTGGCCAGCTTGGCCTGACGGCGGTGTGGATAGAGCGCATAGATCCGAGTCTCCATGGTGGATAAGCGGTGATCGGTCAGCAAAGGCACCAGATCCAGCCCTTCGATGGGTTGATCCAGGTAAAACAGATCGATCAGGCTGTAGCCCACGCCATCTTTGACCGCCGCCATCAGGCTCGCGACATCACTCACCTTATAGTGTCCCCGCATGCGATAGGTCTTGAGATCCTGACCATGGGGTGTCTCACTCAACAAGAGGCGATCCAGGGTGACATCCGGGTTGCTGTAGATCACCGCAGGCAGGGCGACCAGTTGCTCCGGTGTCGCCGGCGTACCGTGGCGAGCAATAAAGTCCTTGGAGGCGACCAAAACATAGCGTGTATCGGCGATCTTCCTGGCAATCAGGTTGGACTGGGAGGGCTTGCCGATACGAAAGGCCAGATCAAAATGATCGGCGATCAGATCTGAGAGTCGATCATCCAGACTCAGGTTGATCTTCACCTGAGGGTGGCGTCTCAGGTACCGGGAGATCACGGGTTGCAGGTAGCGCTGACCAAAATAGACCGGGGCGCTGATCCGCAAGGTACCGGTGGGCTCCGCCTGGTAGGCATCGGCAATGGCCTGGATCTGTGACAGGGTGTTCGACAGTACTTTGGCCTGGACCAGGATCTCTTCACCCGCCGAGGTCAGTGAGAAGGAGCGGGTTGAGCGATTGAGTAGCTGAACCCCAAGGCTGGCCTCTAGCTTTTTTATTTGCTTGGACAACAACGAGTTATCCATATCATGCAGGGCTGCCGCTCGAGTAAAGGAACCTTGCTGGACCACATCCATAAAGAGTAACAGTTGGTTGGCTCGGGACATCGTCGCTCCTTGTGCGAAAGCGCTTCATCAGGCCTGGTGATCAGATCTGGGATTGCCCTCTATTATGGACATTTTTATCCAAAGTAATTGGACATTAACGTCATTTTCTTCGCCCCTGCCCCTGGGTAACCTGCTCCCGCTGCCGAGCCCAATGCCAGCCCGGTTTAACTATGTTGCTGTGTTGAACAGCGGGAGTATGAGAAATGACAGTATCCAGTGAAAACTCAACCATGCAAAATAAGCTTCTTGACGCTTTTGAATTTCGCCATGCCACCAAGGCGTTTGATCCCAACCGCAAGATCGGAGACAGCGAATTCAACACCCTCGTGGAGGCTGCTCGACTCTCTCCCAGTTCCTTCGGCTTTGAGCCCTGGCAACTGATGGTGGTGCAGTCTCCGCAAAAACGGGAGCTACTCAAAGAGTTCAGTTGGGGAGCGAACGGTGCCTTCAACGGGACAGCGGGTCAATTGGATACCGCCAGCCACTTCCTAATCTTTCTGGCCCACACCGATGTGACCATGAAACACAACTCTGACTATCAACAACGCTTTATGAAAGAGGTGAAACAGCTGCCCGATGAGGTGATCGGCTTTATCAACCAGGCGTTTGAGAAGTTTCAGGAGCACGACTTCAAGATCCATGGCGAGCGCCAGATCACCGACTGGTCCGCCAAACAAGCCTACATCGCCATGGCCAACGTGATGACCTCAGCCGCCCTGCTGGGGATCGACTCCTGCCCTATCGAGGGGTTTGAGATGGACAAAACCAGTGAGGTATTGGAGCAGCACTTTGGCATCGATCCCAAGCGCTACCGGCCTGCGGCAATGGTTGCACTGGGATACCGTGCCGATGAGCCTCAATTTCCCAAGACCCGACGCTCACAGGAACAGCTCCTCTTCTGGTACTGAGTCCCCCTTATGAACAACGCGCCCTGATGGCGCGTTGTTCTGTTTAAGCGAGGAACTCGCCCTTACTCGATCACCCCACCCTTGTCGGTCCAGCGGAACTTCTTGCCCTTATTGAAGGCATCCAGATCCCGTTTGCAGGGGCCATTATAGGGGGTGGCGACCCCGATCTCCCGCTCGGCTGGGATCCCGACGGCGGTGGCCTTACGCCAGTCAAACGCGGCGTTGACCATCTCATGAAGCAGCTCCTGATGCGCTTCCTGTCGAGCCAGGTTGGTGGTCTCCCTAGGATCCTCCGCCAGGTTATACAGCTCAGGGCTCTCTTTATGGAAGATCAGCTTCCAGTCGCCCCGGCGCATGGCCAGCTTATGGGTGTGCTGCCAGAACATGTCCCGCTCGGCCAGGGGCTTGCCTTGGAGCAGGGCCTGGCTCAGATCCACCCCGTCCAGGGTGGCATCCATCGCCTGGCCCGTTAAGTTGGCGATGGTGGGCGTCAGATCATGGGTGATCATCAGATCATCATGAGTCTGACCCGGCGCAATGGTGCCTTTCCAGTAGGCCAGGGCCGGCACCTTGATCCCCCCTTCGTGGAAGCTGTTCTTATGGCCCCGATGGAGTCCGTTGACCTGGCCATGGCGAACCCCGGTGCGCTCACCACCGTTATCCGAAGTGAAGATCACCAGGGTGTTCTCCTCCAGCCCGTGCTCACGGAGTTTCTCCATGATCATCCCCACCCCCTCATCCATTGAGGTCAGCATATCGGAATAGCGGCGCATATATTCCGCCTTGGGATACTGCCCCTGCACCGTGTAGGTGTAGAACGCCTCAGTACGCAATGGCGGATCCGTCGGCCCCTGCAACGGTACATGGGGCGCAGGCTCGGCAAAATAGATAAAGAAGGGGTTCTCGTGTTCCCGCTCGATAAAGTCCACCACGGCCTCGTTGAGCAGTTCGGTGATGTATCCCTCCTGATCCATCCGCTCATGATGGACGTACCAGTCCACCTCACTTTCGGTGTTCATCTTGGACTGGAAATCGATATTGCCATCGAGGAAACCGACAAAGTCATCGAAGCCATGGGCCTTGGGCTGATTTTCTGGGGCCGAGCCCAGGTGCCACTTGCCGAAGATCCCGGTGCGATACCCCTGAGCCTTGAGGTGCTGTGGCAACGAGGGGTAGTCGGTAGGACTCAACCCCTCCTCGGCGGCGCAGTAGTGGTAGATATGATCCAGTCCGGTGCGCTGGGGGTACAGACCGGTCATCAGGCCGATGCGGGTCGGGGTGCAGACGGTGCTGGTGGCATAGAAGTTGGTCAGCTTCATGCCATTTACCGCCAGCTGATCCAGATTCGGCGTATGGATCCCTTCACCACCAAAACTGGAGAGACCGGCATAGCCCAGATCGTCTGCCAGGATCACTATCACATTGGGCTGAGGGTTGTCCGCCCGTTTTACCGGCTCGGCCCAGGCCGGCGCCGCCAGGGCGGCACCGACGGCCAGGGACACAAATATGGGTTTCGCCATGGGAACTCTTTCTTATTGTTGGTTATTTGTTCCCAAATTAATGCTGGCTCGACCGACGTACAAGGCACCCTTTGGCAAAGAACCGTAAAGCAGCCGGCATCGACCACAAGCAGCGCGCCCGTGCTTCAGCCTCGCCCACCGCCGACGGGCTTAACCGATTTAGCCCTGACTGACCCAACCCACAATGTCGCCATCCTCTGGCGGATCCAGGGCCGGCACAGCAGTAACGCCACAAACCCCAACAGGTAGAGGGCGGGCTCCAGGTTGCCGGACTTCACCGACCACCAGAAATGCACCGGAGCCAGCAGGGCCACCAGGTAGATCCCGCGGTGAAGCGTGCTCCAGCGACGGCCCAGCCTACGCTGCGCCGCCCTGGGTGAGGTCACTGCCAGCGCCAGCAAGAGCACAAAGCCGGTCATCCCCACGGTGATATAGGGACGCTTGACGATCTCCCCCAGCAGTAGCGCCCAGTCAAACAGCAGATCAAAGGCCAGGAAGGCCCCAAGATGTGCCAGGGCATAGGTGAAACACCAGAGTCCCAGCAGCCGCCGAACCCGTACCAACCAGCCCAGCCTGAGTCCGCGGGCCAGCGGCGAGATCAGCAGGGTCGCCATCAGAGTGTGGAGCGTGCCCATGCCAAGGAAATGGATAATGTACTGAACCGGATCGCCACCGGCCGCGCCGCCTTGCACCGCCAGCAACAGGTACAGCAGAGGCAGGGCACACCCCAGGTGCAACAAGGCTTTGAGCAAAACCAGCTTCTTCATCCCTGCTCCCCTCAGTAGTTGCGCCGTAGATCGAGGCCGTCATACAGATCGCCGACAAACTCGCCATAACCATTAAAGGGCTCCGTCGGGATCCGTTTGGCCGACAGCAAGCCCCCTTCGCCAATCCGCCGTTCGCTGGCCTGGGACCAACGGGGATGATCCACGTCGGGATTCACATTGGCGTAGAAGCCATACTCGTGGGCGGCCAGCTGATTCCAGGTGGTCGGTGGCTGCCGGTCGGTCAGGTGGATCCGCACAATGGACTTAATGCTTTTGAACCCGTATTTCCAGGGCACCACCAGGCGAATGGGCGCGCCGTTTTGCGGCGGCAGGGTTTTGCCATACAGCCCCAGGGAGAGAAGGGTCAGTGGGTGCATCGCCTCATCCAGCCTCAGACCCTCGACATAGGGGTAGTCGATCCCCCCACCTATGCCCCGGGAGCGCTGGCCACGCATCTGCTGGGGATCGTACAGGGTCTCAAAGGCGACATAGCGTGCCCTGCTATTGGGTTGCGCCAACTCCAGCAGCGCCGCCAGGGGAAATCCCAGCCAGGGGATCACCATGGACCAGGCTTCGACACAGCGCAGCCGGTAGATCCGCTCCTCCAGGGGAAAGCGCTCCAACAGCTGAGCCACAGACCAGACACCAGGCTTGTCCACTTCGCCACTGATCTCCAGTTGCCAGGGATCGGTCACCAGATCCTGGGCGTAGCGCTGGGGATCCGTTTTGGCGGTGCCAAACTCGTAGAAGTTGTTGTGGCTGATCACCTTCTCCTCCGGTGTCAGGGGATCGGCGATGCCAAAGCGCTGGCTGCCATCGAACGCCAAAGGAGAGCGACGGGCCGTTTCGGCCGGTTTGCCCAGCCAATCCAGCAGACCTGCCTGAACGCCAAGGGGGACGCTGGCGCCTATGGCCGAGAGGCCCAGGGCCTGGACGATATGTCGTCGCTGACGAAAAACCGGTTCCGGTGTCACCGACTCTGTGTCCATCTGCCAACGGTTTCTTCCCTTTCTGAGACTCATGGTCACTCCTGCTGCATCCACCAACACAAGAAAAAGAACGCCTTGGCGCCCACTCTCTTTCACCTTACCGATACGCTGGATTCAAGCCAAGGGATCGCAAGCAATCTGCACAGGCGACGCCAGCATGGTTTTTCGCTGCAAAAAAACGCAATCGACGCCCCTTCACGCCACGATGAGATCCCCCCCCTTGCAGGGTCGACGCTAGGATGCCAAGCTCGAAGCCATTCTCTTATCAATCAAAGATGTAGATCTGGCCATGACGATCGAATTCTGGATTGCCAGTGCCCTGGCAGGAACCCTGGTACTGCTGTGCCTGAGCCTTTTCCTACGCAGCCAACACCTGACTCAGGCCCGCCTGGTGGCCGAACAAGTGGCGCAACAGGGACAAAATCGTTGTGACGAGTTGGAGCAGCGCCTGGCGGCCAAGGAGCAGGAGCTTAACCGCCTCCATGGCGCCCTGGGCCAGTTGCGCAGTCAGGAGAAGCACCTGCGTGCCCAGCTGAGCGAGTTCCAAGACAATGAGGCCCGCTTGGGCAGTCAGTTTGAAAATCTGGCCAACCGGATCTTCGAGCAGAAACAGCAACACTTCCTTCAGCAGAGCAACAAGGATCTGGATGCAGTGCTGGCTCCGCTCAAACTGCAGATGGAGCAGTTCCGCGCCCAGGTACAGCACACCCACACCGAAGAGGCCAAGCAACGCCATGCCCTGGAGCAGCAGTTGCGAGATCTCAAGTCCCTCAACCTGCAGATGAGTGAAGATGCCCTCAACCTGACCCGCGCACTGAAAGGCGACAACAAGGCCCAGGGCAACTGGGGGGAAGTGGTCTTGGCTCGCCTGCTGGAGCAAAGCGGTCTGACCGCAGGACGGGAGTATGAGATCCAGGCCAGCCTGCAACAGGCCGATGGCAAACGCTATCAGCCCGATGTGATCGTACGCCTGCCCGATGGCAAGGACGTGATCATCGATGCCAAGATGTCCCTGCGCGCCTTCGAACGCTACTTCAACAGCGAAGAGGAGGCGATACGCCAGCAGGCCCTAACGGAGCACGTCGCCTCGGTACGTGCCCACATCAAGGGACTGGGGCAGAAGGACTATCACAAGCTGGAGGGGATCCGCAGCCTGGATTATGTGCTGATGTTTATCCCGGTGGAGCCGGCCTTCCTGACCGCAGTGGAACAGGATCCCTCCCTGATCAGCGATGCCCTGGCCCACAATATCCTGCTGGTGAGCCCGACCAATCTGCTGGTGGCGCTGCGCACCATTCAAAACCTGTGGCGCTACGAACATCAAAGCCAGAACGCCCTCAAGATCGCCCAACAGGCCGGCAAACTGTACGACAAGCTGGTGGGCTTTGGCGACGACCTGCAAAAACTGGGACGTGCCCTGGATACCGCCCACAACACCTACCAGAGCGCCATGGGCAAATTTGCCACGGGCCGCGGCAACCTGCTGCGACAGGGTGAGCAGGTCCGGGCCCTGGGCATTGAAAACGCCAAAGAGGCCGATCCCGCCCTCCTCAAACAGGCACTGCAACACGACCCATGAACGCCTTCCTCCTTCAACTATTTTGTGGCACGACAAACACCCCGACTAAGCTATACAGATTGTCTGATGCAGCCATTCGATGGCGCAACACACTCAAACCAAAAAGAGGTGGGCAATTGTCTTTGGGGAGCATCAAGTGCCAGTCCTGGCTCATGCTGGCGATATTGTCTCTACCGGTACAGGCGGCCTCCGTCGACCAGCAGCGGGCCTGGTACCAACAAGCCGATGAGGCCCTCGCACAGGGACGTCATCAGCGCTACTACCCGTTACGACAAAAGCTCGACGGGTACCCGCTAGCACCTTACCTGGATTATCAATATCACCGCAGTCAGATCCCCAAGCTAACCTCCCTGGAGGCGATGGCGGTCCTCGAAGATCTTGCAGACACGCCCCTGAAGCTCCCTTTCAAACACCACTACCTCACGGAAAAGGGGAAACGCAGAGACTGGGCTCCCTTCCTCGCCATCAGCCCAGAGCCCCCCAACAGCGAAGCTCTGCGCTGCTACTACTACCGTGCCCATCTGGCCCAGGGCAATACGGCGCAAGCCTGGGAGGGGGCCAGACTGATGTGGTTGTCCGGCCGCAGCCGGAACAAGGTCTGTGATCCCCTGTTCAAGGCCTGGGACAAGGCAGGCCAACGAACGGATGAGCAGGTCTGGCAGCGCATGCTGTTGGCTTACCAGGCAAGCCAATATGCCTTGCTGCGCTACCTCAACAGCTTGCTCGATGCGCCCTATCGTAGCCAAGGGGATCTCCTCGTACGCCTCTATCGTTATCCCAGCGATCTGAAGAAAAACCATAAAGAACTGAACAAACTGGGGGATGCTGGTGCCGAGATCGCCAGCCTGACCATTCGCCGCCAGACAGGGAAGTCACTTAGCCAAGCCTGGCGCCAGTGGCAACGGTGGGAAGAACAGCTAGGCAAACACAGAGAACAAACCGCCCACGATCTGCTGTTTAAGGCCCTACTGGAGCGCGAGTGGGACGCTGAGAAAGAGCAACTGATGCGCCTGACGCCCAGGGATGATGTGCTCTTCCTTCGGCTGCGCCGTGCCATCTTCGATGGAGACTGGACAGGGATCCAGGATTACCTCAGTCTTCTGAGCCCGCTGGCACAGGCCAAGGCCGAGTGGCGTTTCTGGCACGCCTACAGTGCCGAACAATTGGGCCTGCATGACACCGCTCAAAAGGCCTTCGCCAGCCTGGCGACACAACGCAACTTCTATGGCTTTATGGCGGCACAAAGGCTGAAGGTGCCCTACGCCCTCGACAGCGATCTGCCCTACTACACGTCCAATGATCTCCAGGACACCCTGGCACTGGAGGGCACCGCTCGCCTTGAGGAGCTCATGATGCTGGGCAAGCTCGAAGACGCCCGCAGGGAGATCCGCTGGCAACTTCCGCGCCTCTCCCCACAACAACAAAGTGCCCTGATCGCCATTGCCTACGACAAGCAGTGGTACTTCCTCACGGTGGAAGGCACCATCGCGGCCAAACTCTGGGATGCACTGCCCTGGCGATTTCCCAATGCCTACGATGAGCACTTTGTTCATTTTGCCGAGCTGCGCCAGTTGGACATCGCCCTGCTGCAAGCCGTGGCCCGACGCGAAAGCGCGCTCTACCCGAGGGCCCGCTCCCATGCCAACGCCTACGGCCTGATGCAACTGTTGCCCAGCACCGCGCAAAGCACTGCCGAGAAGATCGGTGCGTCCTATCACGGACCCAATGATCTCTATCAACCCCGGCGCAATATTCAGCTTGGCTCAGCTTACTATCGCCAGCTGCACCAAAGGTATGACGGCAATCGGCTGCTCGCCAGTGCCGCCTACAATGCCGGGCCTCACCGGGTCAGCCGCTGGCTGAAACGCTCCAGCGGGACGCTCGATGCCCCGCGTTTTGTCGCCACGGTGCCCTTTCGTGAAACCCGTGAATACATCGAGGCGATCCTCAGCTACCAGTTGATCTACGCCAGCCTGGCCGAGCGGGAGATCCCTCTCATGACCCAGGAGGAAAAGAAACGCCGCTATTGAACACGTCCGCTTTAGGCACACTGAGCCATACTTAGGGCACTGAAAAGCCGACATAGGGAATACCGCATGCGGGCCCTGCTGCTTTGCGTCATGCTCTGTCTCACCTGCGCCCCGTTAAGTGCCCAGATCTGGCTTGTGCCCCTCAAGGGGGGGATAGGTCCAGCCAGTGCCGATTACCTGGAGCAGGAACTGGCCCTTGCCGCCGAGGCCCAGGCCAGCCTGGTGGTGATCCAGCTGGATACGCCCGGCGGCCTGGACACGGCGATGCGGCAGATGATCCAGGCCGTGATCCAGTCCCCGGTTCCGGTCGCGACCTATGTTTCCCCCAGCGGGGCCCGGGCTGCCAGTGCGGGCACCTACCTGATGCTGGCTTCCCACATCGCCGCCATGGCACCGGGCACCAATATCGGTGCCGCCGCCCCCGTATCCCTGGGTCCCATGCCCGGGACGCAACCCACAGCCCCGACGCCCTCGGAAGGTGAGAGCGAAGAGGGTGCCTCTCCGGCCGATCCGGATAAAGTGGTGGCCGGTACCACCATGGAAAAGAAAGTCCTTAACGATGCCATCGCCTATATCCGTGCCCTTGCCGAGCTGCATGGCCGCAATGCCGACTGGGCCGAGACCGCCGTCAGCAAAGCCGCCAGCCTGCCCGCCTCGGAGGCACTTGAACTGGGGGTGATCGATCTGATGGCCGAAGACCTTCCGGATCTGCTGGCACAGATCGACGGACGCACCGTCAAGGTGTCCGGTAAACCTCTGGTGGTCGCCGCCACGGGCCCGCTCCTCGAGCGGCAACCGAACTGGCGCCATAAACTCCTCTCGGTGATCACGAACCCCAACGTGGCATACGTGCTGATGCTGATCGGCCTCTATGGCCTGATCCTCGAATTTTACAGCCCGGGCGTTGGCCTTCCCGGCGTACTGGGCGGGATCTGCCTGCTACTGGCGATGTACGCCCTACAGATGCTGCCGATCAACTACGCCGGGCTGGGCCTCATGCTGCTGGGGATCCTGCTGATGATCACCGAAGCTCTCAGTCCCAGCTTCGGGCTCTTCGGAATTGGTGGCGTGATCGCCTTCGCCTTGGGATCCACCCTGCTGATGGACTCCGAACTGCCCGGCTACCAGATCGCCCTGCCCTTGATCCTCGGTGTTTCCCTCACCTCCCTGGGCCTGTTCACCCTGGTGCTGTCCATGTTGCTGAAGATCAGGCGTAAGCCCGCCAGTACCGGGGACAGCCAGTTTCAACAAAGTGAGGCGGTCAGCCTCGACGGATTCCCCGGTGACGGCCGGGTACGTTTTGCCGGAGAGATCTGGCAGGCACGCAGTGATATCCCCATCAGGCCGGGTCAGCCGGTCGAGATCACCGGACGTGACGGCATGGTACTGCTGATCAAGCCCGCTCCAACATCGCCGAATAAGGAGAACCCATGATCCCTACATATACCCTGATGAGCCTGGTCGTGCTGGTCCTCTTCATCCTGATCAGCATGTTCCGTATCCTGCGCGAATATGAGCGGGCCGTGGTGTTCCTGCTTGGCCGCTTCCAGCGGGTCAAGGGCCCGGGCCTGATCATCATCATTCCCGTGATCCAACAGATGGTGCGGGTCGATCTGCGCACCATAGTGCTGGATGTCCCGACCCAGGATCTGATCACCCGGGACAATGTCTCAGTGCGGGTCAATGCCGTGGTCTATTTCCGGGTGCTCGACCCCCAGATGGCGATCAACAACGTGGAGAACTACCTCGAAGCCACCAGCCAGTTGGCACAAACCACCCTGCGCAGCGTACTGGGGCAGCACGAGCTGGATGAACTCCTGTCAGAGCGGGAGACCCTGAATCGGGATCTGCAGACGATCCTGGATCAGCACACGGACAACTGGGGGATCAAGATCGCCAACGTGGAGATCAAACACGTCGATATCTCAGAATCCATGGTCCGCGCCATGGCCCGCCAGGCAGAAGCCGAGCGAATGCGCCGCGCCAAGGTGATCCACGCCAGTGGCGAGCTGGAAGCGTCGAAAAAACTGGCCGATGCCGCACAGGTCCTGGCGAAGCAGCCTAGCGCCCTGCAATTACGCTACCTGCAAACCTTGACCGAAGTGGCGACGGATCGCACCAACACCATCGTCTTCCCCGTTCCCATGGATCTGATCAACAAGTTTGCCGAGCAGAAGGATGGCTCAAAAGAGGAGTAAACGACTGGCACATGGTCAAAAACTGGCCAATAGTTTGCCCCTGACACTAAACCAAGGAAAGATTGATGGCGAACGAGATCAACGCGATCCTGGAACAGCTTAATCAGGTGCTGCTCGACAAGCCGCAACCACTCAAGCTGGCGCTCTCCTGCCTGTTGGCCGGCGGCCATCTGTTGCTGGAGGACCTGCCCGGCATGGGCAAAACCACCCTATCTGGCGCACTGGCCCGGACCTTGGGACTCAGTCACCAGCGGGTCCAGTTTACCGCGGATATGCTGCCCGCAGATCTTATCGGGGTCTCCATTTTCGATCCCAATGAGCAGGCCTTTCGCTTCCATCAGGGGCCACTGTTTTGCCAGCTATTGCTGGCCGATGAGATCAACCGGGCCAGCCCCAAGACTCAGAGTGCCCTGCTCGAAGCGATGGCAGAAGAGCAGATCAGCATCGATGGGACCACCCATCGACTGCACTCTCCCTTTTTCGTTATCGCCACGCAAAACCCGAGTGAACAGTCCGGGACGTTTCCTCTGCCCGAATCCCAACTCGACCGCTTCATGATGCGCCTGAGCCTGGGTTACCCAGGCGAAGACGCAGAGCGCCGCCTGCTCAAGGGGGACCACCGGGCCGATGATCTCGACCAACTTGAGCCCTGCCTCACCCCCAATAGCCTGCTTTCACTTCAGCAAGCGGTCCAGGCCGTGCGGGTCTCGGATGCAGTGCTGGACTATTTGCTGGCGCTGGTTCGTTACTCCCGGCGTCAGGAGCGACGTGGTGCTCCCCTGTCCCCCAGGGCGAGCCGAGCCCTGTTGGCCGCCGCCAAGGCTTGGGCCTTCCTCGAACGGCGCCAGTTCATCGTCCCCGATGATATTCAGGCGGTATTTCCAGCAGTGGCCGAGCACCGGCTCAGAGCGGGTCAACCCAGTGATGGCAGCCTGCACGCCAGCCACATCCTTTCCCAAATCAATCCAATCCAATGAACAGCCACCATTCCTGGCTGCGCAGACTCTACCACCGCTGGCTACATCGCCGACTGCCCCCTGCACCACGCCAGATCCTCAGCCATCGCAGCATCTTTATCCTGCCCAGCATCGGTGGCTGGGTGTTTCTCGCTGCCGCCGCGCTCCTCTTCCTGCTGGGAACCAACTATCAAAACAACCTGATCCTGGCATTGGCCTTCCTCCTACTGAGTCTGTTCAACACCAGCATACTTATGGGGTTTCGTAACCTGGCCGGGCTGGAATTGGCCGCCGGCGATGGTCATCATCGCCACGCAGGCGACCCCGTTCCCTTCGACATCAGTGTGCGCAGCGCCCGTCCTCTCTATCAGATAGCCCTGCGTTATGCCCGGGGTCCAACCCGCCGCCTGGAACGGGTATTGGCCCAGGAAAGCACCATCCAACTGCTCCACCCAAGTGAGCACCGGGGCGTCCTCAAGCCGGGCAGGATCCGAATAGAGAGCCGCTATCCTATGGGCCTGTGCCGAGTGTGGTCCCACCTGGACCTTGCGCAAAGTGCCCTGGTCTGGCCCCGCCCCATCGTCGGACCGGTTCAACGTCGGCATGAGGGCGACGCTCCCGGGGCCGCCGCTCACCCTTCTCAGAGTGGCCTGGAAGACTTTCACGGATTGGCACGCTGGCAACCGGGCCAGAGTCGTAGCCGTATCGCCTGGAAACAGCTGGCACAAAATGGTCAATGGCAGAGCAAAGATTTTGTCAGTCCCCAGGGCACCCCCATACGGGTCGCCCCCCAAGGCCAACTGGAGACCGAAGCCGCACTGGCCGCCATGGCCGCCGAGCTAACCACCTTGGCCAAACGGGAGCAGCCCTTCGCCCTGGAGCTAAGCACCGTCCGGACGCCGATGGACAGCGGTCCGGCCCACTTGCGTCACTGCCTCGACGCCCTGGCCCGCCACAGGGGAAACACATGCTAGTCTCGCGCCCGGCCCAAGGCTGGCTGCTGCTGTGCCAGTGCGCCATCGTCCTGCCACTGCTGGATAGGATCACCCCCTGGACCCTGGCGATCTTCACACTGTGTCTGCTATGGCGGGTGGGGATCTATTACGGCAAGGTGGCACGCCCCCCTCGCCTTCTCATCAACCTGTTGGGGCTGGGCACCGCCGTGACCCTGGCATTGATCGCGACCGGCATGGGGATCATGAATACCCTGTTGAACCTGCTGGTACTGGCGTATGGGCTAAAGGCGATTGAGACCCGCAGCAGTGGCGATCTGATCGCCGTCGTGGTCACGGGATTTTTCCTCATCGCCCTGCAACTGCTGAGTCATTCCGGCCCCTCCATGGTGCTGTACCTGATCGGACTCAGTGCCCTCAACTGCACCCCTTTACTGGTGAGCTATCGCCCCGAAGCGGCAATCACCACCGCCAGCCATGCCCTGAAGCTGGTCTTGCTGAGCCTGCCGCTGACGCTCTGTCTGTTCCTGCTACTTCCCCGTTTAGAACCCTTCTGGCAACTCCGCTCCCCCACCATTGCCCACACAGGTCTGTCCGATAGCCTGGCCCTGGGTCAGATCGCCAGGTTGAGCCGTTCGGACGCCCTGGTGATGCGAGCCGACTTTAGCGCAGGGGTACCCGATACCGATGAACTATACTGGCGCGCCCTGGTCTTGGAGGGCTATGACGGCCAACGCTGGTATCAGGAACCGTCCATCCATCCTGAGATCCCGAGGCAAGGAGCGCTCCAACAAAATTACCGGCTCTATATCGAGCCCGCGAGCACCCCCTGGCTGGCGACCCTGAATACCAGCCGTTCGGACGACCCCAGGGTGAGGGCACTCGGCGATAACCGCCTCGGCTGGCGGCTACCACCCGCTGGCCGAACCGAGATCCAGCTGGCCTACCTACTCCCTGCATCCCATAAAAACAGTGAACTAGCACCTGACCAGCGACAACAGGCACTGCAACTGCCCCCCGGAACCAACCCACGCAGCCGGGCCTGGGCCACCGAGTTGGCCAGCGAACCACCGGCAAAGAGGCTCGAGCAGATACTGGACCGCTTCCACCAGCAACCCTTTCGCTATACCCTCACGCCGCCACCTCTGGGCCAAGATCAAATCGACAGCTTCCTGTTCGATAACCAGGCCGGTTTCTGTGGCCACTACGCCACTGCCTTCGTCTTTCTGGCCAGAGCCAGTGGCTTACCGGCGCGACTCGTCACCGGTTACCAGGGAGGGGAGGTAAGCCCGGGGGGACGCTTGGTTTCTGTCTACCAATACAACGCCCATGCCTGGGCGGAAGTGTGGTTAACCGGTGTTGGTTGGCAACGGTACGATCCCACCGCCGCCGTAGCTCCCCAAAGAATAGAGCTGGGCCCAAGGGCGGCACTGGCAGGCCAATGGGGCTTCCTAACCGATGCCTCCTGGCTGAATGGACAACACAATCCCCTATTGACGCATCTGCGAGGCTGGGTGGCCCGGCTGGATCACCATTGGAATACCTTTGTCATGGGATCCGACAGCGGCAGGCAGTTGGAACTCTGGCTGGGTAAACGTTCGATGCTCAAGGCTCTGGGAGTGCTGGCGGTAGGCACATTACTGGTCTCTCTGGTGCCGATCGCCCTGGGCGCACGCCCCCCCATCAACAGGCGCCCCTGTCCGGCTCTTCGTCTCTACCAACAGACTTTAACGCGCCTGGAGAAGCGAGGATTGGGCCCGTATCCTGGCGAAGCCCCACTGGCCCACTTGGCCAGGTTGGAACAGCAGGCGCCGGCGCTCGCCCCCCTGTTCGCCCCGATCTGCCACCACTATCTCCGGCTGCGATACGATCCGGATTGTGATCGCCCGGCCCACCTGGCCAAGCTGCGTCGCAGCAGTGTCATGCTCAGGCACTACCTCACTCCCCTTTGGGCAACTCCTCGAGCCGCTCACGCAAGATCGCCCGCTCCTCCCGCTCATTGAGGATCCGTTTGTAGATGATGAAATAACGGTAGATATTGGCCACATAGTTAACCGGCTCACTGCCTACCTGTGCTGCCACCAGATCTTCGACATTATTGAACCAGATATTGGGATCCAGTCCCCGTTTGGCCGCTTCCCGCCGCAGTCGGTTGATCCGGTTGGGCCCGGCGTTATACGCCGCCATGGCGAAGATCATCCGGTTAAAGTCCGTCAGCGCCTCGTCAGCAAAGTAGCTCGAGCGCAGCAGTGCCAAGTACTTGGTTCCCGCATGAATGTTGTTTTCCGGTATGCTGATCTCCTTGATGTTCACTCGCTTATCTCGCGCCGTCGCGGGCATCACCTGCATGATACCGATGGCGCCAACTGGGCTTCTGGCTTTGGGATTGAAGCGGGACTCCTGAAACGCAAAGGACATCAGCAAGACCCAGTCAAAATCGTACTGCTCGCCATACTTTTGAAATAGGGGAACCAAAGCTTCGGCACTGTGGAAGGGATCCCGCTCCCGGGCAGATGCGATCCAGCCGTGCTGCTTCAGATAGCGATTCAGTAGAATATTGATGGTCTTGCTGCCCACCGGGTGCGCCTGAACATAGTCATCCACCAGGGCTTTGAGGGCCGGCGTATCCGGTCGCATGGCGATCGCCAACTGACCTCCTTCACGCAAAGGCAGCCGCTCCTGCGCCACTAAGTGAGGCAAAGCCTGGAGCCAGGCCTGCAACTTGTGCTCATCCATCACAGTGGCTTCAATCAGGCCGCTGGCCACCATTTCAAGCAGATCTTCATCCTCCAGACGCGGATCTGCACGCTGCACCTTGATCTGGGCCTCGCCCCCCTGGCGTCGCTTCTGATTGAGCGCTTTCAGGCTCTGGTAATAACTCGACTCCTGCCGCACCGTGATGACGGTATCGCCCAACTGTGACCAATCCTGGAGCTGTGTACTGCCCTCGCCGGTCACGATCAACTCACGTACTTCATCGGTAAAGGGGCGGGAAAAGGCCACCTGCTCCTGGCGCTCGGGAGTAATGGTCATGTTGGCAAAGATAAGATCCCCATGACCCCGGAGCAGGTATGGGATCAACTGGTCACGACGCACAGGGATCACGGTGATCTTCAAACGCTTTGCTTCAGGTCCCAGCGTTTTTCGGGCAAAAGCCTCAAACAACTGTGTGGTTTCATGGGTCAGGCCTGTGGGTTGGCCTTTATCTATGTAGTACCAGCCAAGGGTAAAACTGGTGAGAATGCGGATCTCGCCCCGCGTTAACATCTCCGGCAAGTCCCCCCCCCAGGGCTGACTCAATACCGGCCACACGTCGGTCAGTGCATGGTGTTGATCCCACATCGCGTCAGGATGCTGATCCACAGGCTCGATGATGCCTTCGTCACCCAAGATAGGCTCAGGTGGCTCAGTTTCGGAGGGTGAGCAGGCCAACAGGGCCAAACCCAGAACAAGACTAACAAATGGGAAACGGGTCGTCATGGCGACTCCACAGCGGTCCGACTGGCATGAAACAGTGACGGTTTCTCAACAGTGTAGACCGCTTTCCAGCCGACTTTCCCATCCGCTGCGCACGGTGAACAAACCTAAAGATTTTTTTATCGCCACGAACGATTTTTTTCGCTGGCATCGGCGCGATGTCCGGCTATAGTTCGCGAAAATCCTCTTTGAGAAGGACGCTCGTCGTGAGTATCGCAATCCAAAATCAAGAAACCAGCTTCGCTGGAACTGGCCTGTTTACCGATCCCCGTTATCCCCGTGGCTTGGCCCGCAGTGGCAGTTTTACCATCAGTGAGGCCGCCCGACTCGAACAACACGGTCGGGCCTATCAAGCTCTTTCCAGTGGCGCTCAGGATCCCGCCAACGAGGAGGAACGCCGATTCGTCGAAGTCGCCCATGGTCGAGCCGAAGCGCAGACGCCCCATGAGAAGGTCTGGCTGAAATATCAGGCCAGCCTCAAGCGACGCAGTTATACCCTGACTTCCAAGCCCAGCAGCGACAGCATCCCGGATGACGAGCCGGTTGAACTGGACGACGACTGAACATGAAAAAGGCGCCCGATGGGCGCCTTTCTCTTAGGTCACGGCTATCAACCAGTGATCCCGGCCACCAGAGCCTGGGCGTCCTCAATCAGCCGCTCCAGGTGCGCCTGACTTTGACTGCTCTCCGCGTAGATCTTGTAAATCGCTTCGGTACCGGACGGGCGGGCGGCAAACCAGCCATGCTCGGTTACCACCTTCAAGCCCCCGATCCGGGCCCCGTTGCCTGGCGCCTCCGTCAGTACCGCTGTGATCGGCTCCCCGGCCAGTTGATCCGATCCCAGTGCTTCGGGGGAAAGCGCCTTGAGGGCAGCCTTGATCTTGTCGCTGGCTGGTGCATCAATACGACGGTAATAATGCTGACCAAACTCCTGCTCCAACGAACGATAGTGATCCGCAGGGGAACGGCCGGTCACCGCCTGGATCTCCGCCGCCAGCAGGCACAGGATAAAGCCATCCTTGTCGGTGGAGAACGCCTGCCCCTCGAAATCGAGGAAGCTGGCACCGGCACTCTCTTCGCCACCAAACACCAGGGTGCCCGATGCCATGCCGTCGACAAACCATTTAAAGCCCACCGGCACTTCCATCAGGGTACGATCGTGCTTGGTCACCACCTTATCGATCATGGCACTGGACACCAGGGTCTTGCCCACCGCCAGCTCGGTTCCCCAGCCCAGCCTGTGTCCCATCAGGTAATCGATGGCCACCGCCAGATAATGGTTTGGGTTCATCAAACCGCCGTCTTGACAGACAATCCCGTGGCGGTCCGCATCGGGATCGTTGGCCAGGGCCAGATCGTAATCTTCTTTCAGGGCAAGCAAGGGAGCCATGGCGGCTGAGGAGGAGCAGTCCATCCGGATCTTGCCATCCTTATCCAGTGCCATAAAGGCAAAGGCGGCATCGACCCGGTCGTTGGTCACCGTCAGATCCAGGCCATAACGCTGGGCGATCCGAGACCAGACGGATACCGCAGCCCCCCCCATGGGATCGACTGCCAGGCGTAGCCCCGACTTGGCGATCGCCTCCATGTCGACGACTCGTCCCAGAGCCTCGATATATTGGCCAATCAAATCGACCGGCTCGATCAACCCCGTCGCCTGAGCGACGTCCCGGTTGATACGGCGCACGCCCTCCAGGTTGGCGGCCAGATAATCGTTGGCACGCTGAGCGATAAAGTCGGTGACGTCGGTATCTGCCGGTCCACCATGGGGCGGGTTGTACTTGATCCCCCCATCCTGGGGGGGATTGTGACTCGGGGTCAGGATCAACCCATCGGCCAACACGTGATGACGACGGTTGTGATCGATCACGCCATAGGAGAGCACCGGCGTCGGCAGGAAAGCCCCACGGGTTTGGATCTGAACCCGCACCCCATTGGCCGTCAGCACCTCCAAGGCACTGTAAAAGGCGGGCTGACTCAGCGCATGAGTATCGTACCCCAGCAGCAAGGGACCGGTGATCCCCGCCTCTTTGCGGTAATCGACGACCGCCTGGACAATGGCCAGGATATGACACTGATTGAAGCTGCGCTGAAGTGCCGTTCCCCGGTGACCCGAGGTGCCAAAGCTCACCGCCTCACCGGGCCGATCACTGCGCGGAGACAGGGTGTAGTAACAACTGATCAGGTGGGGGATATCCACCAGATCCTCGGTACGGGCCAAGGTGCCCGCACGGGGGTGTAGACTCATTGTTCTTCCTTGAGTAACACGAAATATAATTAGATGCGCTCGGCAATCTGTTCAGCCAGTTCCGAGCGACAGCCTAACTCTTCCAGAACTTCTACAAGGATAGCCTGCTTCTTACGGGTGTTATTGTTGGCCGTAACCCAAAACGGGCTCTCGCCAATCTGTTTGGGGTTGGCGGTTTTGCTGGCCTTGAGTAGGGCTTCTTTGCTGGTAGAGAAGTAGAGGCGATCGCGCCCCCGGATCTCCAGAACCTTTTCGAAGGCATTCGGGTACTGACGATACAGGCTGTCAAGCAGGTACAGGAAACGGCCTACGGCACCTTTTTGCTTGGTCAGGTAGGTATCATCCAGCAACTCCTCGAATACCCCGGCCTCGGCAAGGGCTGAGCGTACCTGAGTCACTGGGCGTTGCTTGCGGGTCACCGGCTTACCCTGACCTTCCAGGCCCGGCTGACTGATGGTTGTGGGTGCCGGCGTCTCGCTGACGATACTGTCCAGCCCCAGCAAGCGACGCAGGATATCGGACGCGCTCTCCCCGATCATCTGGGTATTGCTGGCAATGTGGCGGTACAGCTCGTCGTCGATTTCAATGTATTTCATATTTGCTCTGGCTAATTTTCCCGTACTAAATCAGCACCATTATACCCATCCCTCGACACGGTAACCATGCTTTCGGTTGCAAAGGTAACGGCGAGGTTGCGACAATGCCAACATCACACACATGACCACCTTTGCGACAGGGATCAATCCTGGGTGCATAAATGGAACCAAGGAGTCGATGCATGCGCTATCAGTTGGAGGGCCAGGGCCCCTGTGTGGTGTTGATCCACGGCCTGTTTGGCGATCTGGACAACCTGGCCGTGGCGGCCCGAAGCCTGAGGCGATCGGGCTTCCAAACCTTGCGAGTCTCATTGCGCAACCATGGGGGCAATCCGCCCACCCCGCAGATGAACTTTTCCGCCATGGCCGACGATCTGGAACGACTGCGTCAGCAATTGGCATTGACCCGCTGGTCCCTGCTGGGACATAGCCTGGGCGGTAAGGTCGCCATGACCTATGCCCAGGCCTATCCTGAGCAAACCGAAGCGCTGCTGGTCGCCGACATCGCCCCGGACGGCTACCCTCGCCGCCATGACGGGATCCTCAACGCCCTGGCCGGTATCGTTCCAGAACGCCTGACCAGCCGCCGTGACGCTCAATCCCAGTTAGCCGACGCCGGGATAGACGCTGCCACCATCGCCTTCTTGCTAAAAAACCTCAAGCCCGACGGCCACGGTGGCTATGCCTGGCAGATCCAACTCGGTGCCATTACCCAGGCCTACCCACAACTGATCCAGGCGATCCCCGACAATCCCCCCTATGCAGGCCCAACCCTCTTTATCAAAGGCAGTGCCTCGGATTACCTGCAGCCGGATCACCGCCCCGGGATCCTCACACGCTTTCCCCAGGCCCGAGCCAAGATCCTGGCCAGCGCCGGCCACTGGCTCCATGCGGAAAAACCGGAACAGTTTAACCGACTGATCTCTGACTTTTTGCACGCACATGCGCAAGCCGTAGTCAGCCCATAAGGGCTGTGGTATAGTTCGCCGCCTCAGGGTACCAGGAAAGGTAACGGCATGTTGAGCAGCCATATTGAGCAGTTGGAAGCCTTGGGGCTAAACCTGTTTTTTGCGGCCATTTTTTTTCTTATCGGCATGTCCATCAGGGACGTTCTCAAACAAGGTAAAGTACCGACTTTCGGTCGCTTTATCGTCTGGTTAGTACTGTTTTTAGGCTGTGCCGGCTTCATTGCCAAAGGAGTGATCCAACTGCTTTGGGAAGGCGCGGGTATAAGCTGACCGTCACACAAATGGCTATCGAAAAATCCGACAGAACCACGCTGGACATGTTCGCCACGGAGAAACGCCGTGGACGTCCCAGATCCAACCCCCTGCCGCGGGATGAACAGTTGCGCATCAATAAGCGCAACCAGATCCTGCGCGACAAGTCCAAGGGGCTAAAACGCATCGAGTTCAAGGTCTCGGAAGAGCTTTACAATGCCTTGAATGACCAGGCCCTGGACAGTAATATCACCCGCAGTCAATTGATTGAGTCGATACTGCAGGCGCAGTTAAATATCGACTCGGAGCACCCCTGAAGGGTGCAGTTTTTCGCAAACAGAACATAGGTATACGAATGGCAAGCGTAGGTCTGTTCTTCGGCAGCGACACCGGCAATACCGAAGCCGTTGCCAAGATGATCCAGAAAAAACTTGGCGCCCTGGTGGACGTCAAAGACATCGCCAAGAGCAGTAAAGAAGAGATCGACGAGTTCAGCTTGCTGATCTTCGGGATCCCCACCTGGTACTATGGCGAAGCCCAGTGTGACTGGGATGACTTCTTCCCTGAGTTGGAGTCCCTGGACTTCAACGACAAACTGGTGGCGATCTTCGGCTGTGGCGATCAGGAAGACTATGCAGAGTACTTCCTGGATGCCATGGGCCAACTCGGTGACATCGTGCGTGAGCGTGGCGCCATCATCGTCGGCCACACCTCCACCGAAGGCTTCGAATTCGAAGCATCCAAGGCACTGGTGGACGACAACACCTTCGTCGGCCTGGGCATTGACGAAGATCGTCAGCCAGAGTTGACCGAGCAACGTGTTGACGCCTGGGTCAAGCAGCTCTATGAAGAGATGTGCCTGGCTGAATTGGGCTAAGTTCCAGTCACCACATAAAAAAGGACCCTGATGGGTCCTTTTTTGTCGCTCTACTCCAACTGCTCTTTGGCCACCATGGAGTCATCGCCACTGCGCGGCGGCTTCTTGCGAACATAGAGTACCCGGCGCAGTCGGCAAACCAAGTCGCCGGTTTCATCTTTCACGTCTACCAGGAACTCTGGCAGCACCTTATCGCCACAGGCGGTCGCCCTGCGGATCGCCTCCAGTTGCCCCTCGGTCAGATGAAATTCGGCATAAACCCGACCTTTGCCCGGTCGGATGAAATTGATGTCTGCCTCTTTATCCCACACCCTGTACGCCTTACCAAAGATCCCCATCAGCATCATGGCATAGATGGGATCGGTCATCGAAAACAGGCTACCGCCGAAATGACTGCCGTTGGCATTCTTGTTCCAGGGGCGCAGCCGCAATGCCACCCGACAATACCGGTAATCTTGGGATAACCGCTCGATGTGGATCCCACTAAACAGGAACGGCGGCCACAGGTTGAGCACCCGTTTCACCGTCCTGGCACTGAACGACCAACTCACAACCCCTCCACTGGTCCAACCTCACTAAGGGCAATGATCTTATGCCGTGATACAGATCACATCAAGCCCCTCTTCCCTGTCCATCACAATTTGGCTATTGTGGTATATCTTTCCCCCCAGTATATCAAGCAGTAAGGTACCCCATGCGTCCCATCAACAAATCCAGCAAACTCAACACCGTCTGTTACGATATCCGTGGACCGGTGGCGAGGGAGGCCAAACGTCTGGAGGAAGAGGGACACAGGGTACTCAAGCTCAATATCGGTAACCCTGCCCCCTTTGGCTTTGAAGCGCCAGAAGAGATCATCCGTGACATGATCCTTAACCTACCGGAAAGCCAAGGGTACTGTGATTCAAAGGGGCTATTTTCCGCCCGCAAAGCCGTGATGCAGCACTACCAGCCCCATGGCATTCGCGACGTGGATGTCGAGGATATCTACATCGGCAACGGCGCCTCTGAACTGATCGTGATGGCGATGCAGGGCCTGCTCAATAACGACGATGAGATCCTGGTACCGGCACCGGATTACCCACTGTGGACCGCCGCCGTCAACCTTGGGGGCGGCACCGCACGCCACTACCTGTGTGATGAGCAGTCCGACTGGATGCCCGATCTGGACGACATTCGCCGTAAGATCACCCCCAAGACCCGGGGCATAGTGATCATCAACCCCAACAACCCCACAGGTGCCGTGTACAGCCGCGCCATGTTGCTGGAGTTGCTGCAGATCGCCCGGGAAAACAAGCTTATCGTGTTTGCCGATGAGATCTACGACAAGATCCTCTACGACGGTGCCCAGCATATCCCCATGGCCTCGCTGGCCGACGATCTCTTTATCATCACCTTCAACGGCCTCTCCAAGGCCTATCGGGCAGCAGGCTTTCGTGCCGGCTGGATGATGCTGTCCGGTGATCGCAGCCAGGCCAAAGGCTATATTGAAGGCTTGGAGATGTTGGCTTCCATGCGTCTGTGCGCCAATGTTCCGATGCAGCACGCGATCCAGACTGCGCTGGGGGGCTACCAGTCGGTCAATGAACTCTTGCTGCCAACCGGCCGACTGTGCCAACAAAGGGATCTTGTGGTCGATCGCCTTAACGCCATCGACGGGATCAGCTGCTACAAACCCAAAGGGGCCATGTACGCCTTCCCCAAACTGGACACCAAGAAGTTCAACCTGGTGGACGACCAGAAGCTGGTGCTGGATCTATTGATGCAGGAGAAGATCCTGCTGGTCCAGGGCACCGCCTTTAACTGGCCGGAGCCGGACCACCTGCGTTTTGTCTTCCTGCCTCATCTGGAAGATCTCAACAAGGCTTTGGATAAGTTTGAGAATTTCCTTTTCAAATACAAGCAGTAGGAACTCCTATGGCCACTGACTCCAGCACCTTCCTCGCCTGGCTATTCCGGATGCCACTGATCCGTCGATGGTCACTGATGTACTGCGTCAAGCCGGAGAACGTAGCCGAACACAGCCATCAGGTGGCCATCGTGGCCCACCTGCTGGCGGTGATCAAAAACCGCAAGTTTGGCGGTCAACTCGTGCCGGAGAAGGCCGCGACCATCGCCCTATATCACGAGTGCTCAGAAACTCGCCTTGGGGATATTGTCAGCCCGGTCAAATACTCCAATGCCAAGATCACTGAGGAGTTCAAGCGACTGGAAGCCGATGCGGAACGACAGTGTCTCGACAGCCTGCCCGCCGAATTGCGCGACGACTTCGCCCAGTTGCTGGTACAAAGCCAGGTTCCCAGGGAGTACGCCGCCCTGGTCAAAGCCGCCGATGTGATCTGCGCCTACCTCAAGGCCCAGGATGAGCATCGTCATCAAAACCATGAATTTGACCATGTCCTGGAGAAGCTGGATCCCCTGATGGCGCAACTGCGTCAGCAACCGGAAGTGGCCTACTTCCTCGATGTCTTTATGGCCTCCTGCAGTGCCACACTGGACGCCCTCGCCGCCCCCGAGGGATAAAAGTGGCTTGACCGCTGCCAAACCACTGCGCCAGACTGGACCTAAGTGGTTGAGGAGGCAGCATGGAAACAGATCCCGATCCCTGGCAGCAGCGACGCTATGATGAGCAACGCCAGCGCCAACACGATCAACGCACCGCCTATCACAGAGACAAGGGCCGAGTGCTCCACTCGGCGGCCTTTCGCCGCCTGCAATCCAAGACTCAGGTCTTGGGTGTGGGCATGAACGACTTCTATCGCACCCGTCTGACCCACTCCATCGAAGCCGCCCAGATCGGCACCGGTCTCAATGCCCAGCTGCGCAGCAAGCACCCTGAGATCGCCACCTGGCTCGACGATCAGCTGATCGAAGCCCTCTGCCTGTCGCACGACATCGGTCATCCCCCCTTCGGCCACGGTGGCGAGGTGGCCCTCAACTATATGATGCGGGAGCATGGCGGTTTTGAGGGTAACGGCCAGACTTTTCGGATCCTGACCCGGCTGGAGCCCTACACCCAACATTACGGCATGAACCTGGCCCGGCGAACCCTGCTGGGCGTGCTCAAATACCCGGTGTGCCATGGCAGCGTCGCCAAACCGACCCCCCATCCGCCACCGATCAACTTCCGCCAGCTCAAGGCCCGGGACTGGCAGCCCGCCAAGGCGGTCTTCGACGAAGACAGCGAAATTCTGGATTGGGTGCTGGCCCCCCTGTCGAAGGCGGACCGCACGCGCTTCCAGAGCGTTACCGATGAGCCCGGCCCCAACGGCCATCGCCGCGCCCATTTTCGCTCCCTCGACTGCTCCATCATGGAGCTGGCGGATGATATCGCCTACTCGGTGCACGATCTGGAGGACGCCATCGTCCTGGGGATCGTCCACCCGGATGCCTGGGAGCTGGAGGTGATCGCCCCCCTGGCCGATGGCAGCGGCCCCTACTCGCTCGACCAGATGAAACGGCTGACCGACGATCTCTTCTGCCAGGCCCCCTACCGGCGCAAGGATGCCATCGGCACCCTGGTCAACGGCCTGGTCTGTGCCGTCACCCTCAAGGCCCAGGACGGCCTGACCGCCCCCCTGCTGGCCCGACGAGCGGTGCTGGAGTCCCCGCACCAGGCCCTGCTCAAACTGCTCAAGCGCTTTGTCCTGCATAACGTGGTGCAAAAACCCGAGGTGCAACTGCTGGAGTTCAAGGGGCAACAGATCGTGATGGAGCTGTTTGAGGCCTTCGCCTCCGATCCCCAACGCCTGCTGCCTCGCGCCACCAGCCGGATCTGGCAGCAGCAGACCGAGCTGGGCCACAACGGCAACCGGGTGATCGCCGATTACATCTCGGGACTCACCGACGATTTTGCCGCCCGACTGCATGAGAACCTGTTCAGCGCCAACAGCGGCAATCTGTTCGAGCTGCAGTCGCGCCTGTAAAGCATGCCGACAGGGAGATAATTATGAAGAGGAATCGATTGGCCATGGAGGCTTTACGGCGCGGTTTCTTTTCCCCCCCAACGCCTCACCCCGAATAATTGTGTTTTTTCCTTCCACCCGCGCAAGCGCCGATCACAGATCGTTAACATCTGATATATTGATAGTAACTGTCGCCACAGGAGGTAAGTCGTAATGGAGTCACGTCTACTCATTGTGTTTCTGGTGATGGTATTGGGGAATCTGTACTGGTGGTATCGTTACCGTCAGACGGAAGCAAACCAGAATATCGACGGTAGGGAGCGGGAAGAACAGCTCAATGCCCTGCAAGATCACTGGGTTCAGTTTACCTGCGTTGCCATCATCATCATCATGCTGCTGGCCCCTCTGGCCCACGCCATCATGCAAGCGGGTGTCCAAGCCGGCCCATAAAGAACAAAACCGGACCCCATAGGCTCCGGTTTTGTTGTATCGACTGTACTCAGCCTATCAAGCTGGGAAACAACCCCTTTATGCCAGCGGCAATCACTTCGATGCCGATGGAGAGCATCAACAGCCCCATGATCCGGGTGATCACGTTAATGCCGGTTTGGCCCAACAGCTTAAAGATCACCGGAGCCAGGCGGAATATCGTCCAGCTCATCAGGCCAAAGGCGATAATGGCGACGCCCATACCCAGCATATTCACAGGTTTGCTGTATTCGGCGGCGAACACGATCACCGAACTGATCGCCCCTGGACCGGCCATCAGCGGCAGTGCCAAAGGCACCACGGCCACAGATTCACGCGCCGCAGACTCTCTGTCTTCCGCCTTGTTATGCTTCACCTCGCCCAACTTACCCTGCAACATCGACATGGCGATAAAGACGATCAGAGTACCGCCAGCGACTCGGAAGGCGGAGAGGGAAATACTGAACATATCCAGGATCAATTGGCCAGCCATCAGGGTAACCAGCAGGATCACCACCACGGCAAAGTTGGCGATGGTCCCGGTACGACGGCGCTCTGCCTCAGACTGGTGACTGGTCAGGGTGACGAAAACCGGCAACAGGCCGATGGGGTTGATGATGGCCACCAAACCCAAGAAAAACTGGAGATATAGAGTCAGATCCACGTCGCGTGCGTCTCAAAGTTAAGGGGTTTAAAAATCAGGCGTACTCTATTGCAAAACCCCGCCGCTGAACAGTGAATTATTTACCATGACACAGCACCAATTGATTAGTTTTCCTAATCTAAAAGCACCCATGACAACGCCTTCAAGTCTCGACAGTATAGAGGTTTTCAATTCAATCCGTGGTTCCGAACGAGAGGCTTGGCTGCCGTTACGGCGTTCAGAACGCAAACAAAAACGGCCCGCACTGGGCGGGCCGTTTGGGATCGAACCTTAGGGCGATCAGGCTTTGGCGGTCTGTGCCACCGGCTCACCGGCTTTATCAACCCAGATGGACAGGGCGCCATCACAGGTGATGTTACAGGCGGTACCGAAGCTGTCCTGAGCCATATACAGGGCAATCATCAGGGCAACTGCGGCTTCACCAAAGCCCAGCATGGCGGTCAGCAAACCCAGTGCGGACATGACCGCGCCGCCAGGTGCCCCGGGTGCGGCGATCATCACCACACCCAGCATCATGATGAAGGGCAGCATCTCAAACAGACCCGGTACCGCCATATCCGGCAGCATCTGCATCACGGCGATGGAGCAGGTGGTCAGGGTGATGGTGGAGCCCGCCAGGTGAATGGAGGCAAACAGGGGAATGGAGAAGTTCGCCACTTCCGGAGTGACACCATTTTCCTTGGCCTGGCGCAGGGTCACAGGGATGGTCGCGGCGCTGGACATGGTGCCCAGTGCGGTGACGTAGGCAGGCAGCATGGTTCGGATCAGAGTCCAGGGAGAACGCCCCTTACGCAAGCCTGTGGCGATGTACAGCACGGAGATGTACAACCAGTGCATCATCACCGCCATCACCAGAACCACGCCAAAGGTCTTCAGAGTTTCCAGTACTTGGCCATCGGCCCCAAAACCGGTAAATACCCCCGCGATGTAGAAAGGCAGTACGGGAATGATCACCTTGGCGAGCAAGCGATCGATGATCTCTTTGCCTTCGTCAACCACCTTCTTCAGAGTGGAAGCGCCGGTGACACAGATCCCAAGACCGAAGATAAAGGCTGCCGCCAGGGCACTCATGACCCCAAACAATGCCGGCACTTTCAGCTCGAAGAAGGCAGTCAGACCCACACTTTCAACCTGGGTCGCTTCCTTGGCTTCCACCAGCATAGGCACGAAGGTGGAGGCGACCAGGTAAGCCAGCACGCCGGCCACCAGGGTAGAGCCGTAGGCAATGGCCACGGTGCGGCCCAGCAACTTGCCGCCCTGATCTTGCAGGTTGGCGATACCGGAGGCTATAAAGAACAGGATAATCAATGGGATCACAAAGGATATCAGTTGCCCAAGTGCCATCTGAATGGTGAGCATCAGGCGAACCAGGAGATCCGGACCCAGCATGCCGATCGCCAGACCAGCCAAGATCCCTGCCAACAGGCGGAGAATCAGTTTCATCGGTAATTCCTTCTTAGAGCGTGTTGTTATTGGACGGATCGTTTGCCCGCCTATTTCACCGCAATGCTAACCGATCAAACCAGGCATAACCAACCAAGCCAGTGTTTATAACTGGTTATATCTTCATTCCTAGTAACAGATCCAAAATACCGTTCAATGGTTTGCGTGAGCGGGCCCTTAGCCAAGACGCAAGAGCCCGGCTCTTGGCCGGGCTCTTATTGAGAGTACAGGTGTTAGGCTAGGCAGCAGCTTTGGTAAAAGCGCTGCGCGCTCATTCGGGACATTTTTATCCCGTCGACGATACCAAGCAGGGTCGGCACCAGGGTCCAACAGAACGCCAGATAGAGGCTCCCCCGGACAGGTTGCCCCAGATAAAACCTGTGCACCCCAAAGGTCCCAAGCCAAAGGCCGAAGCGGCTGGCCTTTCTTTGGCTTCGCATCCGCACCTTGGGATCGAGGCCCGCCAAGGCATCGAGCCCCATGCCGGCATGGCAATGGGGACAGAGGATCCTGTCACTGATCACACTGGCCTGACAATGGCCACAAGTTTCAATTCTCATAGGGCTTTCCTTGTAAACACAACTGCCCCAATTATAGGTACAGGTGTACGCCAAAACAGGATCCGCGATCACAGGATGGTAAGTTCGATTGGCAGGTTCGTGCAAATAGAGTCGCCATGGTAACGGCTCTGTTGCCGCTCAAGTGACTCGGCGCATCGGGTCACGGCCCAATGAGGGGGGAGCAATGTACAGAGCAATGTACAGAGCAAGGAGAGAGGAGAGAGGAGAGAGGAGAGAGGAGAGAGGAGAGAGGAGAGAGGAGAGAGGAGAGAGGAGAGAGGAGAGAGGAGAGAGGAGAGAGGAGAGACACACTCAGGTTTTGTTCCGTTCCGGACGCTTCGCGATGCCATCGGCTCGGTCATCACCAGGATGACCGAGCCGGATGGGACTTAGAAACGGTAGGTCAGACCCACGGCCACGTTGTCGGTACCATTAGGCAGGGCTTCGTCATACCAGGCACCACTGAGGTAGGCACTGAGTCCCTGGCCCATATCGTACTCGGCACTGGCGATCACCAGGGTGTTGTTATCCACACCCGCCTGATCAAAGTCTTTAAATTGCGCCGACAGCCCCAATTTGGTCCGGTTCAACTGGTAAGAACTGGCCACGGAGAAGACGTTGCTGTCACCCACGGGGCTGGGATCATCAGAGTTGTTCTCCCACAGCCCGCCCAGGTACCAGTCGCCCAGGCTCCAGCCCGCTGCGATGGAGCTGCGCACATAGTGATCCTCCAGCCCATCAATCTCAATGTCGATGTAGTTGCCCACCACGGCGAAGGTGTCAGCGGTGTACAACGCCCGGACGTTAATCACATTGGCGGTTTCCGATGGCTGCACCGAGATAAACTTCATCTTGAAGCCGCCCCAGGTCGGGGTGATGTAGCACAGCACGTTGTCGGCATACTTACCCTGACGGAACAGATCCGCGTCCGTGGTGTCCTCCATATTGTTATAGGGGTGAATATCGACCTTGCTGTAGAGATCGCTCCAGCTGCCTGTGGTGCCGTTGCCCACGAAGATGGCGCCCCACTCCTTGCTGTAGATCACCACGCCGGCTTCCTGGATCTTCACCTCTTTGTCGATCTGCGCCTGGCGCACCGACATGGGGTTGTTGTACTGCAGGCTGACATGGTACTTGAGGCCAAAATCGCCAAAGCTGGTGCCACCCTTGGCGTGCAGGTTAGCCAGGAACAGCTTGTGCTCCACATTACGGTGGTTCTCCCAGCCATCGGGCAGATCGTGCCACACGGTGGCGCCCTGAACATCGCCGGACCAACTTGGCGCCAGGCTATTGTCACCGGCGAATGCGGCGCCGCTCAGGCCCAGAAGAACGGCCGCACAGGCCAGAGTTTGTGTGGTTTTCATCGTGCTTTCCCTCTCAATGATGGCAATGACGTCAAAGCGTTTGCCTGTTGTTTTCCCGACCACTTCCTGTCCATGACAGTCCTGGGCATTTAGTTAACAATTTAAGTATTTGGCTAAAACTCCCCCCTGCGGGCCAACGGCGCCCACCCAATAGAGGCTAGGGAGGAGAGTTAACCGGCCTTAGAGGCCGCCGAAACAGACGTATTTGAGATCCAGGTATTCATCCAGGCCGACACTGGCCCCTTCACGGCCCAGTCCGGATTGCTTGACGCCGCCAAAGGGGGCAACCTCGGTAGAGATGATCCCCTCGTTGACGCCCACCATGCCGTACTCCAGCTCGGCCGCCACCCGCCAACAGCGGGCCACGTCCCTGCTGTAGAAGTAGGCAGCCAGGCCATAGATGGTGTCGTTGGCCATGGCAATAAGCTCGGCCTCGTTGTCGAACCGGATCACCGGGGCCACGGGGCCGAAGATCTCCTCGCCAACGATATCCATATCGTGGGTCACGCCCGACAGCACCACGGGCCGAACAAAGAGGCCCTCCAACGGCTCGGCACCGGTGACGATGGTCGCCCCCTGCTCCACCGCCCGAGCAACCAGCGCCAGGGTATTCTCCTTGGCTGAAGGCTCAACCATGGGGCCGATGGCCACACCGGGCTCGGTGCCATCACCGATCTTGAGTTTGCCGACCTCCTCGGCGAAACGTGCCACGAAGCGATCGTACAGGGAGCTGTGGACATAGAAGCGATTGGCACAGACACAGGTCTGGCCCGCATTGCGGAACTTGGAGGCCAAGGCGCCCTGCACCGCCGCCTCCAGATCGGCATCTTCAAACACCACGAAGGGGGCGTTGCCGCCCAGCTCCAGGGAGAGCCGCTGGATCCCCTCGGCCGCCTGGGCCATCAGGATCCGCCCGACCCGGGTAGAGCCGGTGAAGGAGAGTTTGCGGATCTTGGGGTGGCCGCAGAACAGCTTACCGACAACGGAGGAGCGGTTGCTCACCACCAACTGCAGCAGATCCCGCGGCACCCCGGCCTGGTAAGCCAGCTCCACCGCCGCCACTGCAGTCAGCGGCGTCAGCTCTGCCGGCTTAACCAGGAAACTGCAGCCCGCCGCCAGGGCCGGGGCGGCCTTACGGGTGATCATCGCCAGAGGGAAGTTCCAGGGCGTGATCGCCGCGGCGACCCCAACCGGTTGCTTGATGGTGGCCAGCTGACGTCCCGCCACCGGGGCCGGGATGGTCTGGCCATAAGCCCGCTTGCCCTCCTCGGCAAACCACTGGACAAACGACGCGCCATAGGCCACCTCTCCCAGGGCTTCGGCCAGGGGCTTGCCCTGCTCCAACGTCATGATCCGGGCGATATCGTCACGATTGTCCATCAGCAGCTGGTACCAGCGCTGAAGGATCTCCCCTCGCTCCTTGGCACTCACCCTCTTCCACGCCTTCTGGGCCAGCTCGGAACGTTCGATCTGATCCTGGATCTGCGCCTCATCGCACAGGGGCAGATGGCCCAGCAGATCCCCGTTGGCCGGATTGGTCACCGCCAGGGTGTCGGCACCGGGCTCTACCAGTGCCGCCAGCAGGCTGTGATTCACGATTTTATCCATTGTCTTTCGTTTCCTTTGTTTCTTTCTTCTGCGCCAGTGGCACGATCAACACGGGTCGGTGGCTGTGGCTCATCACCTTTTGCGCCGTCGATCCCACCAGGAACTGGCTCAATCTGGAGTGGTGGCGACTGCCCATCACGATCACGTCGGCGTCGATCTCATCGGCCACCTCGAGGATGACGCGCCAGGGCTGGCCTTCGGCGATGCGCGCACTGACCTTCAGCTCAGCCTGCTCCTCCGGCGTCTGCAACTCATCATCGATAAAGCGCTGCAGCCTCAGGGTCAGGCGCTGGTGCAGATTCTCCATCGCCTCCTCATGACGGGCCGCCAGCTCCTCGGCATCGAACACCTTGGCCACCTCTCGCTGGGCCGAGGACAACGCCGGCTGCAAGACATGCAGGTAGGTGATCTCGGCCCCGTAGTGACCGCACAGGCTCACCGCTCGGCGAAACGCTGGCCGGGCCCCCTTCTCCAGATCGGAGGCGTACAAGATCCGTTTTACATCAGGCAACATGGGCCACTCCTTAGCGATACAGCAATGTGGGCAGGTACAAAGAGAGCGGCACGATCAGGGTGATCAGGGCCAGCCTCACGACGTCGGCACACCAGAAGGGGGTGATCCCCTTGAAGATGGTGCCCGTCTTGATGTCCCGCAGCACCGCACTGAGGACAAACACATTCATGCCCACCGGCGGGGTGATCAGGCTGATCTCGGTCACCACCACCACCACGATCCCGAACCACACCAGATCGAATCCCATGCTGGCCACCAGAGGGAAAAACACGGGCACGGTCAGCAGCAGCATCGACAGGCTTTCAAACACCATGCCCAGCAGCATGTAAACCAGCAAAATGGCGAGGATCACCAGCATGGGCGACACATCCAGGCCGGTAACGAACTGCAGCAGCGCATCGGGCAGCCCGCCCCGGTTGACGAAATCGGAGAAGATCAGGGCACCGATCACCACGGCAAACAGCATGGCGGTGGTGCGCCCGGTCTCCACCAGGGTTTCGAACAGGATGGCCAGGCTCAGGCGACGACGCGCCAGGGCGATAAGGAAGGCGCCCCCGGCCCCGATCCCGGCGGCTTCTGTCGGGGTAAACAGGCCGAAGTAGATCCCGCCCATCACCAGGGCAAACAGCCCGATCATGCCAAACACACCGCGGAAGGCCGCGACCCGCTCCGGCCAGCTCATCTGCTCCCGGGCCGGGCCCGCATCGGGATTGCGCCACACCACGTAGCGCACCGCCACCAGGTAGAGCAGAATGCCCACAATTCCAGGAATGAAACCGGCGGCAAACAGCTCGCGAATGCTGGTTTCGGTCAGCAGGCCATAGATCACCAGGATCACGCTGGGCGGGATCAGGATCCCCAGGCTCGAGCCCGCCGCGATGGAGGCGGTGGCCAAGGAGTCGGAGTAGCCATATTTGCGCATCGGCGGCATCGCCACCTTGGCCATGGTGGCCGAGGTGGCCAGGCTGGATCCGCACACCGCCGAGAAACCCCCGCAGGCCACCACGGTGGCCATGGAGAGGCCGCCCTTTCTGTGGCCCAGCAAGGCATTGGAGGCGTGGAACAGATCGTGCGACAAACCACTGCGGGTCACCAGGTTGCCCATCAAGATAAACAGGGGCACCACCGACAGGCTGTACTCCTGCACGGTATCGATGATCCGGTTGGAGGCCAGGGACAGCACCCCTCTCCAGCGAAACTCCATCAGGTTGTCAAAACTCAGGCCCTGCAGTACGGCAAAGCCGAAAAAGCCCACCAGTCCGGTGGCGTAGGCGATGGGCACCCGTACCACCAGGATCAGGAACAGCAGGACCGCAAAGCCACCCAGTACAACTTCCATGAGAATGTCCTTATCTATTGTCCGTTAGCGCTGGCGCAGGATCCGGTAGATCCCGTAAAACAGCATGCCGGCAGCCGTTACCCAGCTCATCACGGCGATAAACTGCACCAGGTAACCGGTGGGCAGCTCAAGAAATTCGGTCACCACGCCCCGGCGCATGGAGCGTTCGGCCAGTTCGAAGATCCGATCACCAACAAAATACATGGAGACGGAGATCAGCAGGGCCGCCACAATCCCCAGATTGTGGATCAGCCGCTGACTGTAGAAGCGGTCAAGAATGTCCACGACCACATGACCACCACGCCAGGTGACGATGGGCAACTGGGCGAACACCAGGATCGCCAGGCCGATCTCGGTCAGCTCGGTAGCACCGTTAACCGGGCTGGAAAACAGGTAGCGACCAAACACATCGACACCGGTCAACACCATCAGGCCCATCAGCACCGAGGCCGACAAGCAGTCCAGGGCAAAGGCGAGCCACTTGATCGGGCCGACCTCTTCGTAATGGGAGGAAACCCACTGGGCAATTACCATGATGAACTCCTGTTACTCCTCGGCGGCATCGTACTGCCGGGCCTGCTGCCACAGCTCGTCGATGGCGGCCTGGGCATTAACCTTGCGATCTTTGACACTCTCAACCCATTGGCTGCGCATGTCTGAGGTCAGTTCGGCATAGGCCTTGGCCGCGTCACTCTCCTCGGCCAGGTAGATGAGGTTGGTGCCCACTTCGGCGGCCGTCTGCAGCGCCGCTTGATCGCCGGCATCCCAGGCTCGGCCAGCCAGGGCGGAGAGTTTCTCACCGGATACCGCCAGGATCGCTTCACGGTCCTTGGGATCCAGGTCATAGAGGAAATCTTCGCTGATGAACATGGCAAAGCTGCCCAGGTACCAGCCACCGGGCATCACGGTGACATGGGGGGCCACCTCGTGCAGGCGCATGGTTTTCAGGTCGTGCAGCGCCATAAAGACGCCATCGATCACCTTCTGCTGCATCAGCTCATACACCTTGGAACCGGGGGCTGCCACCGGGGCGACTTCCAGCCGCTCGCCGATCACACCCTGGACCCCACCACCGACCCGGATCTTCATCCCCTTGAGCTGCTCCAGCTCGGTCACCGGAGAGGTGGTGTAGAGCACGCCCGGACCATTGGTAAACAGGCCCAGCAACTCGACGCCATCATACTCGTTGGCCTTGGCGAAATACTTGTCATGGGTACGCCACAGCGCCACGGAGGCCGCTTCCGCCTTCACTCCCAGCCCGGGTTGCTCCACCGCCATCGGCAGCTTGAAGCGGCCGGGGACATAGCCATGGAAACTGAAACTGGCATCGGCAATGCCATCCTCCACCAGTTGGAACATGGTCTTGGGATGGCCCAGGCCATACTCCAACTTGACCGTGACCCGGCCCTCGGTGGCTTCCTCCACCCATTTGGCCCAGGTCGGCCACACCACCTCGTTCTGTGGGTTGGTCGGCCCCATCCAGGTGGCCACATGCAATACGGTTTGTGCCATGGCATTGGCCCCAAGCAGCAGGCTGCCGATGGCGGCGGTCTTAATGGCGTTGATCAGAATCGGCTTTTTCATTGTTATCCCTCTCCATGAAACCGGGCCCAAGTCGAACCCGATGGACGTGTTATCGTTCGCTTTCCTGCTTGAGCAGTGTATGGATGTTGTTCTTGTTAAACTTGAGAACGGGGTCCAGCTCAGTCAGCTCAAAGGAGATCTGACAGTAGCCTCGCTCGGTAATGGGGGTCATCCAGTCACAGAGGATCTCAAAGATCTGTTTGGCCACCTGCTGTTTCAGTGCCATCTCCCGGCCGTGACCGATCTTCAGGCTCAGATGGACAAACCCGAAGCCGTCACGACCGTCCGCCACGCGGAAGTCATCGCAACGGATCGCCCGGCTGCGCACCCCACCCAGGGGGAACTCACCGGTGGCCACCACATAGTCATGCAGCGCGGCAAACAGAGGCTGAAACGCCAGCTCACCGTGCAGATTTCCCGAATACTCAACAACAAAATGCGGCATCGCCTACTTCCTCTGTGTCTGCCCGGTGGTGTCACACCGGAGCCCGTTTTGTGCTCTAGGTCACCGCCACACTATTTAACATGTTAACTTTTGCCAATACGCCAAAAGTCTAATACCCGGGTATGGGTCAATTCCCTTATGGTTTGCTTCGTTAACATGTTAACTAATTGGCGGCATACCCACGACACTGGAAGTTTGCCCTTTGCCACTGGTTGACCCACGCCAACAGTTCACACGCAAGGAAGGTATCGCATGCTGAACAAGGAACGGATCCAAGCCGCCGCAGAGCGGCTCTACCAGGCGGAGCTTGACCGCCAACAGATCCCGGCACTGACGCTGGAACACCCCGAGATGACCATGGATGATGCCTACGCCATCCAAAAGGCCTGGGTGGATCAAAAGATACAGAGCGGCCGCAAGGTGATCGGCTATAAGGTCGGGCTCACCTCCCGCGCCATGCAGATGGCGGTCAATATCGATGAGCCGGACTACGGCGTACTGCTGGACGACATGGCCTTCGAGGACGGTGCCACCCTGCGCGCCGCCGACTTCCTCGATCCCCGCATCGAGGTAGAGCTGGCCTTCGTCCTGAAGAAACCCCTGTTTGGCGAGAACGTCACCATCTTCGACGTGATCAACGCCACCGACTATGTGATCCCGGCACTGGAGCTGATCGCCGCCCGCTGCCACCGCACCGATCCCGCCACCGGCTACACCCGCAAGGTGTATGACACCATCGCCGACAACGCCGCCAATGCCGGCATCATCCTCGGCGGGCGTCCCATGAAGCCCGATGAGCTGGACTTGCGCTGGGCCGGCGCCCTGCTCTACCTCAATGGCCAGATCGAAGAGACCGGCGTGGCCGCCGGGGTCCTGGGCCATCCCGCCAAGGGGATCTGCTGGACCTGCAAACGCTTCGCCCCCCACGGCATCGGCCTGGAGCCGGGTCAGATCATCCTGGCCGGCTCCTTTACCCGCCCGGTTCCGGTCAAGGCCGGCGACACGGTGCACGCCGACTTTGGCCCCCTGGGTGGGATCGGGCTGAACTTTGTCTGAGGGTATGACAGTGACAACACTCGCCAAAAACCGCTTTAAAGAGGGCCAGAAGTTTGCCCAAGAGCAGGGCAAGACCCAGTTTGGCCTCTGGCTGGGCCTGCCGCATCCCAGCGCGGCGGAGATCGCCGCCGGAGCCGGCTTCGACTGGTTGCTGATCGATGCCGAGCACGCACCGTTCGACATCAATGGCGTCATGCGTCACCTCCAGGCGGTCGCCCCCTACCCGGTCGCCCCCATCGTCCGTCCCGTCGAAGGCGATACGGCGCTGATCAAACAGTTGTTGGATATCGGCGTGCAGACCCTGCTGATCCCCATGGTGGAAACCGCCGAGCAGGCCCGACAACTGGTGCAGGCGGTACGCTATCCCCCTCAAGGGATCCGCGGCCTGGGCACCTCCATGGCCCGGGCAGCCCAGTGGGGCCGGATCCCCGACTACCTGCAAAAAGCCAACGACGAGATCTGCCTGCTGGTGCAGGTGGAGAGTGCAGCAGCGCTGGAGAACCTGGACGCCATCCTGGATGTCGACGGCGTGGACGGTGTCTTTATCGGCCCCTCGGATCTGTCTGCCTCCCTGGGCTATATCGGCCAGGCCGGCCACCCCGACGTGGTCAGCGCCATCAACCAGGGACTCAACAAGATCCGCGCCGCCGGCAAGTACGCCGGGCTGCTGTGCCTGGATCCCAGCCTGGCCGACCAATACATAGCCCAGGGCGCCAGTTTCGTCGGCGTCGGCGTCGACACCATGCTGCTGGCCAAGGCCACCAGCGCCCTGGCCGATCGCTTCTGCCGGGGCACCGAGACCCAGGAGCAGGTCCAGGCCGGCTACTGACCCTATTTACGGACGCACAAAAGCAAAAGAGAGAAAATCATGGCTTCCAATCTTTTACTCGACAGCAAGCTCTGCCTGGTGGCGCTCAACGACAGTGAGCAGATCACCCGGCTGGCCGACACCTTTACTCAGGCTCCCTACAAGGCCGCACCGACCCAACCGGTGCTCTACTACAAGCCGCGCAACACCTGGAGTACCGACGCTGCCCAGATCCCCTGGGCCCGCGACGCCCAGGGCACCCCGGCGCCCGCCATGGTAGTGGGCGCCAGCCTCGGCGTGGTGATCGGCAAGGAAACCTGCCGCATCGCCCCGGAGCAGGTTCGTGATCACATCGGTGGCTACACCATAGTCGCCGACTACTCCCTGCCGGAGCAAAGCTACTACCGCCCGGACATCAAGGGGAAATGCCTGGACGGCAGCGCCCCGGTGGGGCCGGTGATCCTGCCCGCCAGCCAGCTACCGGATCCAGCCAAGCTGGAGGTGGTGATCAGCATCAATGGTGAAGTGCGCTCCACCCTGCCCCTGCAGCGCCTGGAGCGGAGCATCGAGGAGCTGGTGAGCACCATCTCCTACATCATGACCCTGCAACCCGGCGAGATCATCGCCGTCGGCTTTGCCGGTGAGCGCACCCCGGTCGCCCCCGGGGACAAGGTGGACGCCTGGATCGAAGGGATCGGCGTACTGAGCAATACCCTAGAGGGGCCGATCCAGGCTGACACGGCGCAGCAGGCATAAGGAGAACAACTATGAGACAGGCACGCATCATTCACCAGGGTCGTCAGCAGGACATACAGATCAACGCTCAGGACCAGTTGCTGGCCCAGGACGGCACCCCGCTGGGGCTGGATATCCACAGCACGGAGATCACCTGGCTGCCACCGGTGAAAAATCCCGGCACCATCTTCGCCCTGGGGCTTAACTACGCCGATCACGCCTCCGAGCTGGCCTTTGAGCCACCCAAGGAGCCCCTGGTGTTCATCAAGCACGCCAACACCCTGACCGGCCACAAGCAACCCAGCTACCGTCCGGACAACATCGAGTTCCAGCACTACGAGTGCGAACTGGTGGTGGTGATCGGTAAAAGCGGCAAGAACATCAAGCGGGAAGACGCCCTGGATTATATCGCCGGTTACACCGTGGGCAACGACTTCGCCATCCGCGATTTCCTCGAGAACTACTACCGCCCTAACCTGAGGGTGAAAAGCCGCGACTCCCTGCTGCCTCTGGGACCCTGGCTGGTGCCCGCCAGCGACGTGAAAGACGTCCACGCCCTGCGCCTGACCACCCATGTCAACGGCGAGCTGACCCAGGATGGCTCCACCAAGGATCTGATCTTCGATGTGCCTTTCCTCATCGAATACCTCAGCCAGATCATGACCCTCAATCCCGGCGACATGATCGCCACCGGCACCCCTCACGGCGTGGTGGACATGCAACCCGGCGACACCGTGGTGTGCAGCATTGAGCAGATAGGCAGCCTGGAGACCCCCATCGTCTCCGAGCAGGAATTCTACGGCGAGCGCTACTGAGCCCCTCGGGATCAGTGAAGCGCTCCCCAGAACAAGGAAGATAGATATGACCACCAACACTTACGACGCCAACCTGAGCCGCGCCCAGGAGTACCTGGCCCGCTTCAAGGCCCAGCCCATCGGCCACTACATCAACGGCGAGTTCAACCTCGGCAGCGAAGGGGAGCTGTACGACAACGTCACCCCCACGGACAACAGCGTACTGGGCCAAGTGGTCAAGGGCACGGTCGCGGACGTCAACGCCGCCTGTGATGCCGCCGAGGCCGCGTTCAATGGCTGGGCAGACATGCCCGGGGCCGAGCGCAAGCGCCTGCTCAACCTCTTTGCCGACAAGCTCGAGGAGCGGGCCGACGAGATCGCCCTGGTGGAGTCCATGGACTGTGGCCAGCCCATCCGCTTTATGAAACAGGCGGCCCTGCGTGGCGCCGCCAACTTCCGCTTCTTCGCCGACAAGGCACCGGAAGCGCAAAACGGCCTGGCCCTGCATCAAGCCGAGCACGTTAACTACACGGTACGCCGTGCCATCGGCCCCGTGGGGATCATCACCCCCTGGAACACCCCCTTCATGCTGTCCACCTGGAAGATCGCCCCGGCCCTGGCCGCCGGCTGTACCGTGGTGCACAAGCCCGCCGAGCTGACCCCGTTGTCCGCCTACATCCTGGCGGAGATCGCCGACGAAGTGCTGCCCAAGGGCGTGTGGAACATGGTCAACGGCTTCGGTGAAGTCGCCGGCAAACGCCTGACCGAGCATCCGGCGATCAAGGCCGTGGCCCTGGTGGGCGAGAGCGCCACCGGCTCCCACATCATGCGCCAGGGCGCCGACACCCTCAAGCGCATGCACTTCGAGCTGGGGGGCAAAAACCCGGTGATCGTGTTCGACGATGCCGACTTCGATCGCGCCCTGGATGCCGTGGTCTTCATGATCTACAGCTTGAACGGCCAGCGCTGCACCTCCTCCAGCCGACTGCTCATTCAAAACGGTATCAAGGAGACCTTCCTCGCCGCCCTGGCGCAGCGGGTGAAGAACCTCAAGGTTGGCCACTGCCTGGATCCCAACACCGAAGTGGGTCCCCTGGTACACACAGGCCACTACAACAAGGTGATGAGCTACTTCGAGATTGCCCAGCAGGATGGTGCCGTGACCCTGGTCGGCGGCGAAGCGATCAACGACGACCGAGGCAACACCAGCGCCACCGGCAACTACCTGACGCCAACCCTGTTCACCGAGGCCAACAACCAGATGCGCATCGCCCAGGAGGAGATCTTCGGCCCGGTATTGACCGCCATCGCCTTCGACAGCGAAGCCGATGCCATCCGGATCGCCAACGACACCCAGTACGGCCTGTCCGGCTACATCTGGACCAACGACACCGGCCGCGCCATGCGCATGGCCAAGCAGGTCGAAGCCGGCATGCTCTGGGTCAACTCAGAGAACAACCGCAACCTGCCCTCGCCCTTTGGCGGGATCAAGATGTCCGGCATTGGCCGTGACGGCGGCGACTGGAGCTTCGACTTCTACATGGAAACCAAGAACGTCTGCATCGCCCACGGTACCCACAAGGTGCCCCAACTGGGCAAGACCAGCGCCTAAACGGCAAACCCGTGTTGGCGGCGCCCCAAAGCCCGCCAATACCTCAAATTTGAACCCTCAGGCATCCACAAGAATTAACGTCTGAGCCGGGTGACACAAGGGCAAGCGCCGTCCTGTCACCCAAACCATCACAAGGAGAGAGTGTTATGGGCAAACTCGCATTGGCCGCCAAAGTCACCCACGTCCCATCCATGTACCTGTCGGAGCTGGACGGTCCCCACAAAGGCTGTCGCACAGCGGCCATCGAAGGTCACCAGGAGATCGCACGTCGCTGCCGAGAACTGGGCGTCGATACCATCATCGTATTTGACACCCACTGGCTGGTGAACTCCGGCTATCACATCAACTGTGCGCCGAGCTACCAGGGCAGCTACACCTCCAACGAGCTGCCGCACTTTATCAAGAACATGCCCTTCGAGTTTGACGGCAATCCGGCACTGGGCAAGGCAATCGCCGAAGTGGCGGCGGATCAGGGCGTCAATATCCGCGCCCACGCCGAAACCTCGCTGGATCCGGAATACGGCACTCTGGTGCCCATGCGCTACATGAACCAGGACAAGCACTTTAAGGTGATCTCCATCGCCGCCATGTGCCAGGTCCACAGCCTGGATGACAGCGCCCGCCTGGGCTGGGCCCTGCGCAAAGCCGTGGAGGAGCACTATGACGGTACCGTAGCGATCCTGGCCTCCGGCTCCCTGTCCCACCGTTTTGCCCAGAACAACCAGGCCGACCAGTTCCTCCATAAGGTGTGGAGCCCCTTCCTGGAGTCGCTGGATCAGGGCGTGGTGAAAATGTGGGAGAGCGGCGACTGGGCCAACTTCTGCGCCATGCTGCCGGAGTACGCCGCCAAGGGCCACGGCGAAGGTTTTATGCACGACACCGCCATGCTGCTGGGCGCGCTGGGATGGTCTGAATACGACCAGCCCGCCGAGATCGTCACCCCCTACTTCGGCAGCTCAGGGACCGGCCAGATCAACGCCGTCCTGCCGATCACCGAGGTCAGCGGCAATGCCGTGCCTCTTGCAGAAACCCGCCAGGGGGCCAACGCCGCCTGATCAACCTGGTATCGTCTGACGACCGTCGCTCCGATACCGACCGCCATGCCATTCTCAACTGGCATGGCGGATATCCCCAGATCGCCGTCGATGGAGAGCCCGTGAGCCTTTCAACGCAGCCCAAACCCAAGGTCAGCCTTCCCAACCCTGGCCGTCTGCTGATCCTGCTCGCCGCCCTGCAGGCGTTTGGTCCCCTGTCCATCGATCTCTACCTGCCGGGCCTGCCTGCCATCGCGGCCGATCTGGCCAGCGACGACGGCCAGATCCAGCTAACCGTCAGCGCCTTCCTGCTGGGTCTGTTTCTCGGCATGCTGATCTACGGGCCCCTCTCCGACCGATACGGTCGACGCCGCCTGTTGCTCGGAGGGATCGGCCTCTACATCCTCGCCAGTATCGGCTGCATATTGGCCCAGAGCGGCGAAAGTCTGATTGCCACACGCCTGCTGCAGGCCCTTGGCGGGGCTGCCGCCTCGGTGTTGGGCCGCGCCATCGTCCGGGATCTGTTTCCCATCACCGAAGCCGCTCGGGTGCTGTCACTGATGCACCTGATCACCATGCTAGCCACACTGGTCGCCCCCCTGCTCGGCGGCTATCTGCTGCTGCTGCTCGACTGGCGCGCCCTGTTCTGGCTGCTCGCCGGCTTTGCCGCCCTGGTGCTGTTGGCCGTGGCCTGGAAGATCCCCGAGACCCATCATGGCGCCAGCCGCAACGCCGGCCTCCTTTGCGCATTCAAAGCCTATGGTCAGATCGGCCGAAACCGGGTGGCCCTGGGCTATATCCTCTGCCTGGCACTCTCCTTCGCCGGCATGTTCGCCTACATCACCGCCTCCCCCATCATCTACATGGGCTATTTTGGCCTCAGCCCACAGCACTATGCCTGGCTGTTCAGCCTCAACATTGGTGGCATCATCCTGATGACTGGCCTCAACGCCCGGCTGGTCGGACGCAAGGGGCCCAAACGCATGCTCAAGCTGGGCACGGGGATCGCCGCCGGTTCCGGTCTCGCCCTGCTGCTGATGGTCTCTGTCGATGCCCTCTCCCTGCCCCTTTTGGTGATGGGACTGTTTGCCTACATCAGCGTCACCGGGCTGATCGGCGCCAACTGCATGGCCAGCCTGCTGTCGCGCTTTCCCGAGCAGGCCGGAGCGGCTGCGGGGCTGGCAGTGGCCGCCCAATTTGGCCTTAGCGCCCTCACCAGCAGCCTGGTCGGCACCATCAACGGCTGGCAACTGACCCACACGGGCCAGATCACGCCGCTCGCCATGGTCCTGATCGTCGGCGTCACGGGTTTGGGCACCCTGCTGGCCCTGAAACAGACAGGCACCGACCCCAAAACACACCGTCCTCATCCGCCGGAAGAGGCCCCGGAAGAAAACTCAGCAGAGCTGCAATCACTGGACAGCCAGTGAGAGCCACTTACAATAGTGAGCGTCGAGAAACCATGAAAAAGCAGATAATTATGAGAAAGTTCGAAGACTCTTTGCCATTGAAACTGCTCAAGGCCCGGGAAGTTTCAATGAGCTTCTTCCGCCCCCTGCTCAACGAATACTCCCTGACTGAGCAGCAGTGGCGGGTGATCCGCGCCCTTGAAGAGTTTGGTGAGCTCGAGTCCCGCCAACTGGCCGGCCACTGCTTTATCCTCAGCCCCAGCCTCACCGGGATCCTCAACCGGCTGGAGGAACAAGGCTACATCCAGCGACGCAAGTCCGCCGAAGATCAGCGCCGTACCCTGGTGCGCCTCAAACCCAAGGCGGAGTCCCTCTACCAAGAGATGATCCCCAAGATCGAGGCCCGTTATAACGCCATGGTGCGCCAACTGTCTCAAGAGGACATGGACAGCCTGGACCGCCTGCTCAACCAACTGCTGAAACTTAAGCCCTAAGACACAGCCTCAGCTCACCATCGCCCCACCGCCTGTCTGCCCGAAGCGGGCACAGTGCCCGGCCAGCGTCGCGCCGGGCTCAGCGCCAAACGAGTCGCGCCGTTACGACTCTTGGCCTTTGAGCCCCTTCCCCTGCGCCGCTCTCCCGTTCGATACGCTTCTGCCCTATCGACAACAGCCGCACCGACCCCTGCCCTTCGCTGCTGATCCGGCGATTATCGCTCGCTAACTCATGGATCCCGGAAAAGGCGGGACCCAGCGCCAACACACCATTGCGGATCACCGTGCCAAACGGCGTACTCGCCTCAGTCAGCTCTCCCCGCAGTGGCATACCACAGGGATCGGTGTTCAACCCAAGCACTGGGATCAAACCAGCATCGCGGCACCGGCAGGTTATTCACCGCCCCCTCTCAGCCCAAACGCCTGGGTCAACAATACAATCCCATTCATCTCAAACAGCACCGACTCAAAATAAACAGCGTTAACCAATCACGCTATTTTCAACGGGTGTTATACCAATATTTCCTTTATTTTTGCCCCGTCTCACCACCCTTGACTTGAATTACATTCCCCTGGAGATTAATCGCCTTGGCCGGCTGCATCAGTGACAAGAGATCACGGCTTCGTAAGGCTGGCTGACAAAATCGTGATCGTGCCCTGCCATACCGCCCTCGGAGTGGATAGTGCACCCCAATAGAGATGCCATCGCATTTGGCGCTGGTTACCGGCACCGTGGCAGGCTGGCAACAACTCGCAGTATCCGACATCAGAGTGCCCAGTGAGATGACCCCCAGAATGATTGAAACAGACAGGCTGGTTTTGACTCAGGTTACCGGCGAAGACAGAGCGCTCTATGAGCGCCTGCTGAGCTGCCCCAAGATCACTCGCTACCTGCCGGGAGGCCGACCTTTTCGCATAAGGGATATTGAACAACATCTGCGCCAACGGATCGAACACTGGGAGAATGGGTTCGGTACCTTTACCCTTGCTTTGAAGACGCCCCCATTTATGAAGATCGGTTATGCGGGGATCGAGTTGCTCCCAGACCTCAAGCATTGCGATATCTGCTACGCCATACTGAATGAGCACCAAGGGCAGGGATATGCATTTGAATCGGCAAAGGCAACGTTAAACTTCGCACTGTCAAATACGCGGGTCAAAGAGGTATATGGTGTCGCGGTAACTGAAAACCGGGCATCCATTCGATTGCTGAAAAAACTGGGCATGAAGCAAACCGATAAGAAGTTATACGACAGCGAAGATCTGATCACCCTGTCCACGCAAACCTGCGTATAACACACCACTCAATCAGGCTGCCAAGTCCGTAGCTTGAAATAAACGGCAGTTCGGCCCGTTGTCCCCCATAAAAAGAGGTATTGATGAAGTTTCTACTCCCCATACTCTTAGCTCTGCTGCTGTCGGGCTGCATAACGACCGCCTTGTGGGAGCAAACCTTGAATGAGACGCACGAAAAAACCCACAGAGATAATATTACCGAGGAGCAGCTGTCTGAATACAAAGCCCTGTCGAAGAGCAACGGTATGATCCAGATTGATCCGGTAACCGAAGATGTCTATATCAGAAAGTCGCGGTCTGAACGGATGAAGCATGTTGGCGCACTGGCGCTGATCACTCCCTTTGTGCTTATCATCGACATTCCCCTGTGGGTGATCTATCAGGAGGTCAAAGGGGATGACTGACGCTGATTGATCCAGAAGCGCCAAAAAGCCGGACTCTCGTCCGGCTTAAGTACTGGCTGTTGAGCCGTTACAGGTTTACGCGCTCATAGTCCCGGGCAATCTGCCACATCTCGTCGATCCCTTTCTGGGCGTCCACGTCACGGTCCTTAACACTCTCAACCCACTGCTGACGCATGTCCGACACCATCTCCAGGAACTGCTTGGCCATGGGATCGTCTTTGCTGATCTGGATCACTTCGGTGCCCGCATCCTTGGCTGCCTGGTAGCCTTGCTGATCGCCGTCCTGCCAGGCACGCCCAGCCAATGCAGAGAGCTTCTCACCGGACACCGCCAGGATCGCCGCCTTGTCCTTGGGATCCAGATCGTCCAGGAACTCCGGGTTGATAAAGATGGAGAAGCTGCCCAGGTACATGCCGCCGGGCAAAACGGTGACATAGGGCGCCACCTCGTACAGACGCAGGGACTTGTGATCCTGCATCGGCATGAAGACGCCGTCGATCACCTTCTGCTGCAGCAGCTCATACACCTTGGGTCCGGGCGCCGACACCGGGGTAACCGCCATCCGCTCCCCCAGGACACTTTGCACACCCCCGCCGATGCGGATCTTCTTACCCTCCAGATCTTCGAAGCTGGTGATGGGCGTCAGGGAGTGGATCACCCCAGGGCCATGGGTAAACATGCCCAACAACTCAAGCCCTTCGAATTCACCCGCCTGGGCAAAGTACTTGTTGTAGGTACGCCACAGCGCCACGGAAGCGGCCTCCGCATCCACCCCAAGGCCCGGCTGCTCAATCGCCAAAGGCAGCTTGAACCGACCCGGCACATAGCCATGGTAACTGAAGGCCGCATCCACCACGCCATCCTCGACCAGCTGGTACATGGTTTTCGGATGTCCCAGCCCATGTTCCACCTTAACGGTTACGCGCCCTTCGGTCGCTTCCTCGACCCACTTGGCCCAGGTTGGCCAGACTACGGCATTTTGCGGATTGTTGGGCCCCATCCAGCTGCCCACATGAATAACGGTTTGTGCCATAGCCCCACCACACCAAAGCAAGCTGCTAATGGCTGCGGCTTTCATCAAGGAGAACCGTGTTTTCTTCTGCATCCCAATGCCTCATTTATTATGAATTTCGTCATGATGCCGGCCATATATGCCTGGCCAGCCAACCAAGTTGGAGCGGAAAATAAAAAGACTGCATTACTTCCAACCCTGGACATTCCACGATGGAAGACAAACAATGCGGCACAAATACTGGCTATTGACCCTTCCTACTCTTTCGACCCCGCTTTCTACTGCAGAGGGTGTCCTCTCATTCAATATCGGTATCAGCGTCCCACACCGCCTTGGTATACCCCCCTTTAGCCCTTCAGGACACGGTTTCCATGCCACTGTCATCGACACTCAGAAGACACCAGGGCAGGTGAATAACGAAAACATTCTCCCACCGACGCAAACGAACCTACTTAACATGTTAAGTTTTGTCAACTTAGCCAAAAGTCCAATGGGTCAGGACTATTTAACCGCTTAATTTAGTCTTGTTTTGTCCTAAAAATCACAGTGGCAAGACAGGCATGACGACATGAAATCAGTAATTACTCCAACCTTTCCAGTGAGTTAAATAAATGCCCAAGGAACAAGGGCGCGAGGGCTAAAAATACAAGCCAAAGCCGCGACCAATTAAACCGACGCGCAGGATAAACAACAAAATGAAGATGGCTCAGCACAGCAGTTCCCAGAGCCCGGCGACGACCGGGAGGATCCCAAACCTCGATCTGCTCCAGGATCTGGAGCAGGGGCAATGCGATCTGCCCCTGCACTACGCGCGCCAGGAGACCCTGGCCGAGCACTTTGGCCGAGAGATGCCAGTCCATCGCCATGCCCAATACCTGCAGATCCACTACATCGATCGGGGGGATATCCACTTCCAGATCGATGACCGCCAGTTTCAGTGCCGGGGGCCAGCCTGTTTCCTGGTCCCGGCTTCCGTCCCTCACGGCTTCCACACTCAGACCGAGGCTCGGGGTCACGTGATCACCCTGCATCAAACCCTGCTGAGCGGATTGAGTCAGGGCAACCTGCAGCGCAGCCTCAATTGCCAGTTTGAACATCCCATTCACCTTGAGCTTGCGTCCCTGGGCGAACCCGAGCGATCCGGGCTCGAAATAGAGCGCCTGCTCAAAGCCATCGCCGATGAGTGGGAGTCTTCCCGGGTTGGCCGGGATCTGGCGATGGAAAGCCTGCTTAGCCTGTTGCTGATCCAGATTGGTCGACTGAGCGAACTCAAGCAGCAAACCCGGATTGGAAGCAACGCCGAGTTGCGCCAATTCAACCGCTTTGCCAACTTGCTGGAAGCCCATTATGCCGAGCACTGGCCCCTGAGTGCATACTGCCAGCGCCTGGGGATCTCAGAAAGTCGGCTCACACAGATCTGCCGCCGGATCAGCCAACGCTCACCGAAAAAGCTGATCCATGAACGCCAGATCCAGGAAGCCAAGCGGCAGTTGGCCTTTACCAACCTCGCCGGCAGCGAAGTGGCCTACCAATTGGGCTTTAGCGATCCCGCCTACTTCTCCCGTTTTTTCAAAAAACATACAGGTCAAACCGCCCAGCAATACCGTCAGAATTACCGATAAAAATAATACAAAGTCTTTTATTACAACGATTAAGCGTTATTCCAGAGCGCTTTTTACTTCCCTTTAGGAGTGCATCTACCACTTTGGTCTATGTCCTGATTTGTCCAAGAACTCAAAAGATTTGAACATGGCAGCCCAGTGTGTCAGGGCGCACTATGGACACATCTCCCGACCAGAGCATCCTGGCGGAACGAGCCACTGATAAGGACCGGATCATGACTAAGACCAACCCCTTGCTTGAAGATCTTAAAGGTGTACTGCCGCAGATCGCCGCCAATGCCTCTGAGGCCGAACAACTGCGCCGCGTGCCGGACGAGAACATTAAACTCCTCAAGGCCGTGGGCTTGCACAAGGCGTTCCTGCCCAAGGCCTATGGCGGTATGGAGATCTCCCTGCCGGAGTTTACCGACTGCATCGCGGCCCTCGCTGGCGCCTGCTGCTCGACCGCCTGGGCCTTCAGCCTGCTCTGCACCCACAACCACCAGATGGCAATGTTTTCCAAACAGGCCCAGGACGATTTCTGGCAAGCCAATCCGGATGCCACCGCCTGCTCCAGCATTGCCCCCTTTGGCAAGTACGAGGAGACCGAAGGGGGGATCCTCTTTAACGGCGACATGCGCTGGTCCAGTGGCTGTGATCACGCCGAGTGGGCCATCTGTGGATTTTTGCGGGATCAGCCCGATGGCTCCAAGCTGTACTGCTTCGCCGTGATCCCCGCCACCGACTACCAGATCCTCGATGACTGGCACGCCATGGCGATGAAAGGCAGCGGTACCAAGACACTGCAGATCAAGAACGCCTTCGTCCCGGAGCATAGGATCCAGTCCGCCAAGGCGATGATGACAGGTGAAAACGAAGGGTTTGATCTCTACCCGGATAGCAAGATCTTCGCCACCCCCTACCGCCCCTACTTTGCCTCCGGCTTTGCCGCCATGAGCCTAGGCGTGGCCGAGCGGATGATCGAAGTGTTCCGCGACGTCACCAAAAACCGGGTGCGTGCCTACACCGGAGCCAAGGTCGGTGCCGCGACGCCCGCACTGATGCGCCTGGCCGAGTCGACCCATCAGGTCGCCGCCGCCCGCGCCTTTATGGAGAAGACCTGGGAAGACCACAAGGCCCACGGTGAGCGCAAAGAGTACCCAAGCCAGGAAACCTTGACCTACTGGCGCACCAACCAGGCCTACGCTGTCAAGATGTGCATTCAAGCCGTCGACCGCCTGTTTGACGCCATCGGTGGCAACAACTGGTTTGACGATAAAGAAGCTCAGCGTCTGTTCCGGGATTCACACATGACCGGCGCCCACGCCTACACCGACTACGACGTCTGCGCCCAGATCTTGGGCCGCGAGCTGATGGGACTTGAGCCCGATCCCAGCCTGCTTTAATCACCCTTGTGAGATCAGGAGGAGCAACCGGAAGTACGCCTCCTGATCTCACTTTTTTCGACGACTTCTCCCAACAAAGCGGCCGCCTCTCGGCCATCAATAGCGACAATGAGGCCCCCCATGTCCCAGATCCAACCCTCCGAGTTCGATGCTAAGGCGTTTCGCCGCGCATTGGGTAACTTTGCCACCGGGATCACAGTGATCACCGCCGAGGCGCCCAGCGGTGAGCGTGTCGGTGTGACCGCCAACAGCTTCAACTCCGTCTCTCTGGATCCACCGCTCATCCTCTGGAGCATCGACAAGCGCTCCGGCAGCTGCAGCGTGTTTGAGCAGGCCAGCCACTTCGCCGTCAACATCTTAGCCTCAGATCAGATGGATCTCTCCAACCGCTTTGCCCGTCCCGCCGACGACAAGTTTGCCGGACTCGAACTGGGCAGCGGCGCGGGCAGCGCACCCCTGCTGGCGAACTGCGCCGCCCAGTTCCAGTGTGAGAAGTATGAAACCGTGGACGGTGGTGATCACTGGATCCTGATCGGCAAAGTGGTGGCGTTTGAGGATGTGGGCCGGCCCCCGCTGCTGTACCACCAGGGCAGCTACTGTGTCGCCCTGCCCCACGATCAGCTCACCGGCGTAAAACGGGCGCCCTCTGCTCAGGACAACGCACAGCCGCAACAGCCCAATCAACTGGATACCAACCTGTTTTATCTGATGAACCAGGCCGTCCGGCGCTACCAGCAAGGCTACCAGCCTCGCCAGCAGGCCTCAGGATTGAGCAGCCGTGAGGCAAGGCTGCTTATGGTGCTCGACGCTCAGGGAGAGCTCAGTGGCAAAGCGCTGCTGCCGGAAGTGAACATGCCCCCGGTCGACGTGGAGGACGGCCTCAATGCACTGCTGGGCAAGGCGCTGGTGCAGGAGCGAGACGGCCAGTACGCCTTGAGTGAGTCAGGTAAGGACAAGGTCCAAACTCTGTGGGCCATCGCCGAGCAGGAGCAACAGCGTGTGTTCGCCGATTTTACCGCCGACGAACTGGCCCTGTTCAGCAAGATCCTGCGCACCATCGGCTGAGTTCAGCTTTGGCAAGCAAGTAAACCGGGCTCAGGCGCTAATGCCACAACTGAGCCTAACAAAGCCAAAAAGCCACCTTCCAGGGTGGCTTTTTTTCCCACCGTTAATCGCCAGGCTCCATCGGGGAGGCGCCACACCGCAAGAGTCTTGAGGCATTACCCGAAGGCACAAAAAAAGCGCCCCGAAGGGCGCTTTCATGGCACTTTAGCATGGGAAATCCCAAGTAAATCAGTACCAGCTATCCTCACCTATCCCCCTCAAACCACCTGTTTTCGCGCCAACGTCGACACTTTGTAGTCAAGATCTGAGTCACTCGACCCAAGCAGAGTAGCCAGGGGATTCAGTGAGATAGCGTCCTGCAGATGACAAGGGCTGAAGTGGGCGTAGCGCATCGTCTGCTTCAGATCCGTGTGGCCGAGTATGGTCTTAAGGACCATGATGTTGCCCCCGTTCATCATAAAGTGGCTGGCAAAGGTATGGCGCAGTGCGTGGGTCAGTTGGCCCTTGGGCAGAGCAAGCCCCAGGTTCTTCTTGATGGTACGAAACACCACAAAGCTACAGTGAAACAACCGATCCCCTTCACCATGGCTGAGCAGGCGCTCAAACAGAGACTGAGAGATAGGCACCGTTCGGTTCCTGCCGTTCTTGGTGCCGACAAAAGTCACCCGGCCGTTGGCAACATGGCTCCGCTTTAAGTCGGCCGCCTCGCTCCAGCGGCACCCGGTGCAAAGCGCCAGCTCGACAATCAACAGAATGTCCGGGTGTTGGTGGCTTCGACAGGCTTCCAGTAACCGAGCAATATCCTCTTTGCTGAAAAAGCCCATTTCCCGTTCCTTCTCCTTGAGCTTCTTCATTGCCTTCACCGGGTTCGCGACCGGCCACTCGCCCAACCGGATCAGCTCATTGAACATGCTGGCAAGCCACTTGGCTTCCTTGTTCACCATGCTTACGGAGACCTTCTCAAGCCGATTCCGGCGATACGCAGCAAAATCGCTCTGGGTCAGCTTACGCCCCAAGGGATTGCCCATCCCTTCACAGGCTCGATTCAGTGAACTGAATATCCGCTTGCCGCTGACCAAACTCTTACCGTGCAAGTCATACCAAGTCTGTACCAGCTCGCTCAGTCGCCGGTTATCCTCCTTCGCCACCTCCCAGGGCTTGCGTTCGGCGTTGGCCATCACCCACTGCTCGAACCGTCGCGCCTCCCCCGCCGTGGCAAATACCTTGCGGATCCGCTTGCCATGCCGCCCGTTGGGGTACATATCTACTTGGTACTTACCATTGTCTAAACGCTTCATGTGCCTATGCCATTGTTGAAACCAATGGCTTCTAACTAGACCAGCAACGCACAGATTTTAAGGGGGGGATAGAGATAAGCGCAGGGAAAGGTGGGGGATCCACTCCTTTGGGACACTGTCAGGCGAAAGTGATTTTCACTAGATAAAAGCTATATAACAGAAGAAGTTACCACACAAAACTCAGCTTCGCCTTTATCTGGGCAAAGCCTTTCTGAGTCCTTCCAAAACCCGGCTCCATTTAATACGCTGTTACCTAAGTCGTTGGTAAAAAGTGACCATCAATGTAAACATCATAGCAGTCGATCCGGTCCGTTCGATGCAGTTCGATACGATGATGTATCGGCTTACCTGTATCGTAATCCGTAATTTCTATGACTCGGCGCAACCTAGGGAGACATGTTTCAGCAATGGATGCTTCACTACCGACACCACCCTCCGCCTTGCGCAGTTTCGCCCGAGCAGCAGAAACGATATTTTTGCGGTACTTCCTGTTTTGTCTGTACATATGCCCCTCCAACCTTACAAGGTAGGAGAAGCTTGCAAGGTCGCACTAATACACTGTTATATTTTTGTTCAAGTTTGGAGGCAGTATTGAGTAATAATGGTAGAGAATATGAGGAGTTTGTAGCTTCTCTGCAAAAGGCACTGTTCGAGTCTGAGCAATGGACTGAGTTGCGAAATATTCAAATTGAGCAGAACAAAAAGATCAAAGACAACTTTGGCATCTTACGTGAGTTTGACCTTTATTGGGAATATGAACTAGCTGGAATTACATATAAAACAGTTATTGAGTGTAAGGATTATGCATCCAAAGTAAGCATAGAGAAAATTGACGCTCTTCTAGGTAAAATCCGAGATATACCTGATTTAAAGCCAATATTTGCGACTAAAACAGGTTACCAGTCCGGTGCAAAAGCCAAAGCACATAATAATAAAGTCGAGCTTCTAATCGTGCGTGAACAGAATGACACAGATTGGGAATTAGATGATGGTACGCCTTTAATTAGAGAAGTCGTGATAAATATGCATGCAATACCAGCAGCAAGAATTGTCTCATTCTCGCCAAGTATTGATGGTAATTGGGTTAAGGAAAACACTGAAATCGATATATCTAGTGGTAACTTCCAACTTAATATGCGCAACGACATGACTTTTATCGAAGACATTTCTAAATCAGAGAAATACTCACTTCTTCAACTTGAAGAAAGGTTAGGTAGAGGAACTGAAACTGATTTTGGTGAAAGAAAGCTGACTTTGAATTTTGATGACGCATTTTTACATTGTGCCGATATGAAGTTAAAAATGAGAGCCGCTGAAGTTACGTACTTTATGCCAAAGCCAATTGAACAACCTATTCATATCGACTTTTCAAAAGAACTAGTTGGCGTCATCGAGTATCTAGGTAAAAGCTCAAAGACAGCAATCTTCAAAGATCGTATTGTCAAAGACTGGGGTTCAAAAATATAACAAAGCATTTAAGAGTGATTCGCAACGCTCGGCATTTTCGCTTCGCTCAAGTATAGCCGAGCGCAGCTCACACCTTAATGCGGCGTTAAGCGCTACCAACCATCAGCATTTTGGAGTACATCAAAGTGGTAATAGAAAATGCAATTTAGAGTTCTATCTGCCTTTATAATTTTTATTGGCTCATACTTGCCACTGGCTTTGATCCTCGCAGTGCAAGATATTCCTATGTCATGGTGGGACAAATCATTCTGTGATTTCTCTGATATAGACAATTGCTTATTTAACCCATTTAATAGTCCGTATTTATCAATCATATTTATTGTTGTTACTTGCATATCTGTAGTTGTATCTAATTTTTCCTTGAAGAAAATATCATTCCCGTTTGATGCGCAGGTAGAAAGTTCTAAAACAATATCAAACGACATTATCAATTATGTATTTCCATATGTCGTTTCATTTATGGGGATAAGTTACGAAGCACCAGAAAAACTCTTAGGGTTTGCAGTTTTTTTACTTTGGATGTTTGCGATAACATACAAGTCTGGGCAGATCATTATGAACCCACTTTTGTTAATGTTTGGCTGGAGGTTGTACGAGGCAAAGATCAATATCAACGGACAGTCTAGAGATGTAAGGATTTTAAAAAAGGGCCATTTAACTCCTGGTAATTATAAAGTCCAAACGATACAAGATTTTTACATTGCACGAGAAAACTAATGACAGCTGATTTTCAATCTTTAAAATCATTTGATTTTGCAAATTCAACACCACATTTGTGGGTTTTCAAAGACAGTAGCAGTGCGGCACGCTTCAGAACATTTTATGTTCAAGCTGAAGACGGCCTAAACACACAGTTAAAGAATTTCATTGCAACAGAGATTGAAAGAATCACTGAGCATACACATTATACTTACATATCTCAGACAAATGAGAATAGCTGCCTGTCTATAGACCCTACAAGTACAGATTTTCCACAACTGAAAGCTCTGGTGGATCGGCTTGAGAGTGAGCATAGAATTACAGATGCAAAAGACCTGAAAGGTGCAAAGGGATATGTAGTTAAATTTACCTCAGACGGAACTACTGTTTATGCAGTAAAACGATCCACCTCTACATGGAAAACATCATATCCCAAAAAATACATCAATATGATTTTTTCAAATGGTGAGTTATCTGGGGTTGAGGACAATAGCTTTTCCATAGAGAAAAATTTTGACTTCTATGTCATTAACAATACTGTTTTCATCGCTAATAAGCGCGGATTTGAGTCCGCTATGCAACATAGAACTGCATATGTTCAAGCATTTACGCAGCTCCAACAAACCCCAGCATTTAGTGGCTTATTTTCTGACATAACTCCTATCATCGAATATGTTGGCACAAATTCTATACAGTTGAGGCGCATGGCTGTTATCGAAGAAAAAGGTATTTACAGCAGACCAAGCTTCATTCCTACTCTGCAAAGAGTAAATACTACAAGAAATTGGGGTATTAACTTTGACCCATCAAACAACACTATAATTCCTTGTGAAACTACAGCGGGCACTATCATAAATGTTCTGCTTGATCACAGGCTTATGAGTGAGATAACAGATAATATCTATGATGTTCCTGATACGACTCAAGTCTAGGCGCTTAACAAGAAAATCCAGGTGACGCCTACGGCGCACCTGATTTAGGCTCTACATGACTCAAAAGGGCGAACCTATCACTGATTCGCCCTAAACCTGCGCTACTTCCCTTTCAGCCATTGCTTGATGGCCCTGTAGGCGACTACCCCGCCAAGGACTCCGTTTCGGAGTCCATACCTCCGTCGCGCTCTATATCGGGACTGATCTGACCGACTTCTGGTGCGACCTTACCCGTCATTAGCCAAAGCGTGTATTTCTCGTAATCGGGGTGGTTAGTTAGCTTCACCAGGGTTTCACTACCTACTCCTGTATAACCCGCTTCAATTTTTTTTAGCGAACTAATAGAAATACCTGTTTTTTCAGAAAAAACAGGTTGAGAGATCCCCTCGGCCTCCCGAATTTCTCGAATTTTTTTACTTAGAGCGTTGACATGGTTCGTCACGACGAACTACCTTCAATGGCGTACGGTTCGCCCAAACGAACCGTTCAGTTGTAAGAGTATGGACACTAACCAACTGAGGCTAACACCATGGCTACACCCCTATCAATTCAAATAGATACTCCCTTCCTCACAATCGAGGAATACGCCAAGCGCGTGGGCCTGACCAACCGTGCGGTTGAAGCTCAGGTTTACCGGGGCCAACTGCCCATCAAAGCCAAGACCAAAGCCAAAGAGCGCACCTTCATCAACATGCTTGCCCTGTTCGATGAAGCCGCCTCTCAGATCGGCTATTCGGTCAAGCTGGGCTAAGGCGTCATCATGTTAACCGTCTACTTCCAACAAGAACCCTGGGGCGATATCTCCGTCATGCTGCGCGGCGATACCCACATGTTCTCCAGCGTGTTTGAACTCGAAGCCTACTGCACAGAGCTGTACGGCCAAGAGTTCACGCTGATGGAAGTCACCGACGACAACTGGACCGAACTCTACCAATCCGGTGCCTTCCACCAGGGAGGCCACTCATGAAACTGCGTACCCATCGCCGCGTTCGCCAAGTGCTGCCGCAAACCATCATCGACTACCTCACCGTCACTTGGAGTCCCGAGGCACTCTATCAGATCAAGGCACTGGCTCGGGTCGGCGTCACCATCCGCTCACCCAAGGACCGGCGCGAATTCGAGTCCCCCTCCTGCCAACGTCACTGGGACAGCCAGTACCACAAAGGGATCGACAAACTGGCCCACCAAGAGCTGGCCGACCAACTAGAAGTCGCCAACCTCACGCCCAAGGGTCTGCCTTATCACGAAGCCCTGGAAGGACTGTGTGAACACCTGGGCTATGACCTGATCGACTCCGTGTGCCGGGGCGATATCGACCACTTCATCGGCCATATCAACGAAGGGCTGACCACCAACTACGATGCCCAGTGGAGCATCCACAAAAACGACAAGGGCCGCTTCCAATATCCCCACAGCGCCAACCTCAAGATTGGCGGATCGCTGGCTGGCTTGATCTGCTGGGGCGGCACCAACCTCGGATGCATGGTCTCCCTCACCGGCACCGGCTGTCAGTCCATCAACATGGCAGAGCTGTACCAGATCTTAAAAGGGATCCCCGGTATCAAGATCACCCGTGTCGACATTGCCCACGACGACCACACCGGCCAACGCTCCATCGACTGGGCCAGAGAGCAGGCACAGGGCGAGGGCTTTATGCTCTCCAACCGCCCTCCCCGCTACACCTACATCGAGTCCGGCCACATGGAGAGCACCGGGGCCAACAAAGCCGCCATTGCTGCCGGTCTGCCCCGCTACAAGTTCACCCCGGACTTGGGCCGCTCCTTCTACGTTGGCTCCCGTACCTCCGGCAAGCTCTACCGCGCCTACGAAAAGGGCAAGCAACTGGGCGTGACCTCCTCCGCCTGGGTACGCCATGAACTGGAGCTGCGCGATCAGGACCGGGTGATCCCCCTGGAAGTCCTGCTCAACCCCACCGACTACTTTGCCGGGGCCTATCCCTGCATGGGCTTCCTCAGTCAGATCCAACACCGCATCGAGACCATTCGACGCACCACACAAATCAACTTTGCCAAAGCCGTTGAGCATGGCGCGAAACAGGTTGGCCGGGTGCTCAACCTGATGAAGCAGATCGGCATGGCACCGGAAGCGATCATCGAGCGCCTGACCGCTCACCTGCAAGACGACGATATCCCGCTGCGGATGATGGGGCCTATCCCGCCGCCCCCGCCGCGCTATCAACCGAACGGATTTACCCCAAACCCTGCTTAAGGAGAAGCTGCTATGTCGACCATCAATGCCCTGGTTATTGCCGCCAAGATTGGTAAAGGCGTGTCCACCAAATCCGGCTCTGCCAAACCCTACGAGTTTGCCAACGTCACCTACCTGATCCCGGCAGATTCCTATGTCAACGAGAACCACAACATTCAGGTGGCCGGTATGGCCCCCACCGAGATCAACATGGCCCCGGATATGAAACTGCTGGGCCGCTTTCAGAACGAGGTGGAGCTGCCCATGTATCTCGACCTGGAACTGAGCCCCGATCCGAAAAAACCGGATCGCAACATCGTCACCGCCTTCAACGTTCCCAAGTCGTAAGGAGGCATCGCCATGTTGACCGTTCTGGGATGGCTGCAGGCCCTGCTGCTCGCCGGGTTAGTGCTGCGGCGCAAGTACCGGGAGTCCACCCGCCACTTCCTGCCGATGGACCGCTGACATGGCAACCTGCGTGACCTACGACGCTCAGACCGGGCAGATCCTGATGACAGGAGACACCCCTGAGCTGTGTACCGATTACGTCATCCAGTCCTCAACCGACTACGCGATGTTAAGTAGCGGCTCGGACTTTGACCAAGAGGTGTTCAACACCGTGACGGGCGTTCTGTTGCTTTCGTTCATCACGGGACACATGGCCGGGCGCATTGTGCGTTGGCTCGGCAAATAACCTAAGCAACACAACCTAAAAGGACTTACCACTATGAAAAAGTACGTTTCCACCCTCAAGAAAGCCGCCACTGTTGTCTCTGGCACCTTCGTCTCCGGCGCCGCGTTAGCTGCTGACTACTCCACCCAGATCGGCACCGCCACCACCGAAGGCCAAGCCAACGTGACCCTGGTTGTCGCTGGTGTGATTGGCCTAGCCGCCCTCACCTTCGGCGTGGGCGCGCTGGTTAGCTGGCTGCGCCGTTAATGCTGTTGTCACTGGCGCCCTACGACGCGCTGCTGTTTGCCTGCGCCTTTGTCTTGGTGTTCGTCAATGGCTTCGTCTCGGGCGTCCAGTGTCATTGACAGCTAACCCGGAGGGGGCGGCTCCGCCGCCCTTTTTTCTATGGATAAGGGACAAATTATGCACATCGTTTTCAGGATTGCCCTACTGACGATGTTCTCTGTAGCACACGCAAGTGAAGATTCAGTTCCGGCCGACTTTTCTCCATCAAAGTTGTATAAGTGCACATCCCAATCCCTGTACTTTGATAGCCTGAGTGACTCCGCCCAAAGCAGTGATAGCATCGGTGCCATCATCAAAAGCTGCCTTGAACATGCGAAGCAAGAAGTAAAATCAACATGGCCCGGCTACATAAACGCACACTGCGCCGACAACGGATTCTATTACGACGCCCATGTGACATCATCCGGCCCTGATTCCGCCTTGATTCAATACGGCATGTTCTACTGTGACGGCTCTAATAATTGGAGCAAGAATGCATTCATCGTAAGCGCCACCGATGGCCCCAATGTCGCAGTTTGTCCACCTCAGGCCCATCCGAAGTACGTCATCGGGCCAAAAGATGATCTCTGCTTTACCCTCTTAAGCGAGTGCGAAGACGGCTACTTCAAATACAAGATTGGCGATCCCCTGCAGTGTGTTCCCGTTCCCTGCTCTGTGGCCGGAACCCAGACCGATGTGATGGTCGATGGCCGCATGATTGGCGATGAAGGCGGGATCTACTGTGACGGCAAGTGCGCCTACAGCATCGATCCGGCCCTGCAACCTGTCTGGACCGGCGCACCAAACGGTAACAGCTTCCTCAACGGCGTCAGCCTGGGCGGCACCTGTGGCCAAGGTCCCGGTGACAACTGGGGCTTACCGGATGCCGATCACACCACCTGTACCTTCAGCACCAACGCCGCAGGCACCCAGTCTATCTCCTGTGAAGCCGCCGTCACCGAGCCGGATCCCACCAGCGACGAAGTGATCTCCACCACCCCAGAGGTACTGGCCGACGCTCCCACCGAACAAGTGCAACCGCTAGAGCCTTGTGTACCGGGTGACGCCGACTGCCAGCTCGGCAACATCATCAAGTCGGTGGAAAACACCTCCCTGGAGGAACGTACCGAGAAAGCCGAACTGCATAACAAGGCCGTTAAACATCAAACCCAGATGACCGAGATCCTCCGCTCCAACATCGTGTCGGTGGGCAGCGCCCAGAACAACAGCACCTATGTCCTGGGGCAGAAGCTCGACGCCATCAACACCACTTTGCAGGAAGGACTTGGCACCGGCAGCGGCTCAACTAACGGTAACGGCGATGGCGGTGGCAACGGCGATGGCGATGGAGAAGGCAGTGCCGGGTTCAGTCCGGGCAGCTCGCCATGGACCTACTCCGAACTGTTCGGCAGCGAGCGCCAGGCGCAATTAGCACAGCAACTTCAGGACGCCAAAACCACCCTGTCCGACACCTACCAGCAGATCAAAGGCGCGTTCTTTGGCTCCAGCCTCAATCTCAGTGGCGGCTCAGTGCCGGATAACAGCTTCGTAGTAAAAGGCGTCACCGTCCCCAGCGGCATCAACCTGTTTATGGAGCAGGCCAGCTACCTCTCCATCATCTTTCTTTTCCTCGCCACCCTGTTGGCGGTCTTCATCATCTTCAGGAGGAACTGACCATGGATTTCCTGATCGACTTCTTCGCCTGGATCGGTGAGTGGTTCGCCACCGTAAAGGAGTTTTTCACCTACCTGCCCCAGATCATCGAGGATGCATTGGTGACGCTCGGCACCTGGGGGATCCTGCTCTGGTTCAAGATCCAGATCGCCGCCCTGGAGTTTGCCTACGCCATCGGCCAAGAGCTGCTTGGCAACTTCGACGCCTACGCCGTGGTCTCCAGCGCCTTCAACGCCCTGCCCAGCGATCTGCGCGCCCTGGCTCACGCCTACGCCATCCCCGACTGTCTGCGCATCGTCATGGATGCACTGGCAACCCGTTTTGTCCTGACCTTCATGGGGTGGTGATATGGCCATTACCTTTCGTTACGGCCCCGCCGGCAGCTACAAAACCGCCGCCGCCGTCTGGTTCGATCTGCTTCCCGCCCTGGAGTCCGGGCGCATCGTCTACACCAACGTCGAAGGGATGCAGCCCCTCCACGTCATCGAGAAGCGGCTCAACAAGAAGTTTCCCGACTCCACCCGCCTCGTTCGGATCAGCTCCCGCAACACCACCGGCATAGAGCTGTGGCGCAACTGGTACAACTGGCTGCCCATCGGGGCCTTCGTCCTGCTCGATGAAGTCCAGGATGTGTTCGGCACCGCCACCGGCTTCAAGATGGCCAACTACCCGCACCGGCCCATCGAGGAGTTTCTGCCAGACCTGCCAGACAACCACGCCGAACTGTTCTATTCGCGCTGGCAACCCGTGGAGCAACTGGACGATGGGGAAGTGGATGACACGGGCCGCACCCAGTTCGACGAACAGGGCCGACTGCTCTACCCCTTCGACTTCAACGGCGCATGTATGCGTCACCGTAAATACAACTGGGATCTGGTGCTCTGTACCCCGGACTTCAAACAGATCCCCACCGAGGTTAAGGGCGTGGGCGAGATCGCCCGACAACACCGCTCCAAGGATTCCCTGGTGGTGTTCAAGCGCCGCCCCCGGATCTTCGAGCATCACCCGACCCTCACCGTCGCCAACCCCACCAAGCAAGACTTGGTTTATCAGCTCAAGGTGCCTATCCATGTCCATCTTCTCTACTCGTCCACCGGAACCGGCCAGATCACCGACAGCGGAGCCTCCGCATCCATTCTTAAAAATCCGAAGTTTCTCTTCGCTTTGCTGGGCATTGCGGTGGGCATTATTGCGATTGTACGAATGTTTTATAGTCTGCTGGTTGCAGATCCAGACGACGCTACGGCCACACCTGAAACCCTTAGCCCAGGGATTGAAGCGGCTGCTGCGCCCGGTGTGGTCCCTACTGGGCAAAGCCAGTCGGATCGTGCTGGCCTTCCTGATCGGCGCAATTCTGCTGCGCCTACTGCTTCGAGCGCTGGGGCTGCTGATGGTGTAGATCCCTTCTATCCGCTTCATCCCTATCAGGCGATCTACACCACCGGCTTCAGTGAAGTGCGTGGCCGTCATCTGGAGCGCACCGTTCTGTTCGAAGTGGTCACCGCCACCGGCACCTATCCGCTCACCTCAAAAGACCTTGGCTTCTTCGGGGTCCAGGTCGTCCAGTTCTCCGACTGCGTGATCCAACTGCAGAAAGGCGAACTCACCAAGTACGTGGGCTGTTTACCCCAACAAGCACCAAACGGTTCTCCGACATTAACCACACCAACCGACCAGCAAATTAAACGACCGGAGATCAACTTGCCTATTGCTTCAGTCTCCTTATAAGCGCCGCACAGCGAAAGCTGCAGCGAAGCGGCGCATATAAGGAGACAAAACAAAAGAGATATATAAAAGAAAATAACACCAAACACCCTTAATAACGTTAACTAAAGTTATTAGATCAAAATGCGATCAAAACAATCCGAAACTCAATGGATATATATCACTACTGACCTAAACTATATATACAACCTAAATATACCGGAGTTCATCATGTTTGCTTTAAATAAGGACGTTGTAGAAAACAAGAACTTTCCACTGCCCCACACTTTGAACAATAAGCAACTGGTCATGGAATACAAAGACCTGAGCATGTTCTGCCGTCTGCTGGCTGAAATGGCGTGTGAAATTAAAAACGACCAAGTGTATATCAAGTGCCGCGCCCGCTATCACAAGATGTTCGAGCTTCGTCGTCAGTACGAAAATGAAATTAACCTGCGCTTCGAGGATTGAGCCATGGAACTCTACGACCTGAGCGACGTACTGTTATGCGCCACCGCCTGGAGCCTTGCCATGCTCTGGATCTACTTGGATGCTAATTAAACTTCGTTTGCTCACACACTCGCTTACCCGTGCGTTGAAAAACCCCCTTCTCCAGGGCCGCGCGGACCCCCTCAGCTAACGCCCCACCACTGCCCGTTCGGAGGAACGGCCCACCCACTCCCTGCCAGACCGCTCTGCTCCTAAGACTTTCGTCCAGTATGCCCACACAAAAAGTGCGATTACCCTTGCCCTGAGGTCAACCACAGCGATACCCAGCAAGGAGGCTCAGTATGGCTAGTTCAACCCTCAATTGTTACGTGTGTTACGACTGCGGCTGCAGTGTGGACGCGCTCTATGGTGGCAAGTGCTACGAGTGCACCCATATTCGGCACAGTCCCCATATTAAGAAAGACACCCACGAAGAAGCGATGCACCACACCCGGATCACCCTCGGCCAGGAACCCATCCCCATACCCAAGTCATCCATCATCGACTGAGCAGGCCAGGATGGCCCAGCATCAGATACAGAACAGCCGGGGCATCTGCCCCGGCTGTTGCTTTGGTTCTTGGCCTTTGGCCTCTGGCGGAGCAGACTCAACACCACTCAGCGAGCCACATAGCTCCGAAACCGACTTTGCCCCCCCTTACTAATAGGGGGGGAATGGATACACCGACTACCAATTCGAATTTAAGTACAGCACTTCACTACTCGTAAAGAACCCAATCACAGACTGCAATACCTTGCCTTAGCCGCTGCTATTTGGGGTTCTTCCCAAGCTTTATACTGCAAGCCGTAAGTCTTCATCACTCTGTCAAAGCGCAGCAAATACTGACACCGAAACTCTTTGCGTGGTGGCAGCCACTCGGCTGGTCCTTGGGCGCCTTTCTGCCTGTTCAGTGCGGCTATGGTAATCACCAGATTGGCGTTATCATTGGCAAAACGCTCTCGCTTCTGCGCATCCCAATGCTTACTGCCTCGGTCCCATGAGTACGCGAGAGGAACAACATGATCGACATCCAGATCCCTTGCTACGTAGTGGGTTTTTCCAGAATAAACATCCAACCACTTTCCTCTATCCACTGTGCATTGGTTGTCGTTGGTAAAGGTTGTGTTAACAGCAGTTGATTGTGCCAGTAAGATCTCATGACGAGTATTCGGGCATGAACCATTCCAATGGCGGAAGGCACTGCGGTCGTAAGCGTTGGTATTATTCGATGCAGATCGTGGCCGCTGGGTACGATTAGCAGGAAGACGGCCACCAGCATCCAGGCAACTTTGCAAATCAAAATATGGCTCGTAATTTTTGGTATGGTTATAGGAAGGGCTAAGGTTATCGTGGCAAATCCCAGATCGAGAGAGTTTAACTACATCAGCAAATGTCAGGGCCGGTAGAGCCATCAGCCACAAGGCTAAAAACGTAGATTTCATTCTAATTTACAATTGGTTGAACTGGAGCTAGCCTATCAGTGAAAGGCCATGCAATTCAATGGGCGGGTATGACCGCTATGGCGCCAAAACCAGCCCTTGAGTGCCCCCTTGAACCTTCGATGCCTCAACGTAGCTGGGCTTCAATAATCAAATTGTGTACGGTGTATAGCGATCGTTTTATGATGTTTCAATCACTCTAAAAGTATTCAAGGATTAGAAATGCTTAATAAAGTACTTGTTGTTTTTTCTGTCATCTCTGTACTAGCTGGTTGCGCCAGTACTTCTTCACTAAATCAACCAACCTATACAAATGTGTCCATTCCCGAATTGAACACTGAGGTAACTGCCTATCTTGGCGATCAGCTAGTTCGTCAAGCACTAGGTTATTCAAATAAAGCACTACGTCTGGGAAGTGCAAATGGTGCTGCATCACGAATTAAAGCCGGGATATTTGTAAAAAGTTCCGATGGGAAGTACCGTCCGACAGGTAATGCGGAAGCCAAAGTAAAAAACGGATATGGACAAGATGCTGGCGATACTCCAATCACTTACAATCCCCAAAAAGGTGAAGTTTGCGCCGCATTTATGAGCTGTTATTCTCGCGACGAGATCATGATCGAAGAAATTGCTGAGCACTTCATTCAAGCCGACAACAGCCTCCAACAAGTCATCGAGTACAATGGACGTTCTGGTGATATCCTCAGATTTACATATCGAGAGTTTACAGATGGGATGGCTCGCCCCGCATTTACATCTGACTTCACGGTCGACCTGTCTGACGGCGATAATATCGCAGGATACAAAGGTGCCTTATTTGAGATTATTGATGCGACAAACAGCCGAATAACTTACAAAGTAATTCGAAACTTTAATTCATAACTGTTGGATCCCTGGCGAATGGTTGGACTGCCCTGCTTCAACTTAGATAGACCCCCACGATTATGATTGGCAGCGATGCCTTAGATTTACATCGTTGAACGGCCGGAATGGGGCGGGAAGTGCCACGTTTGAGATTGAGGTGCATTCAGGTTTCGCAATTGAGTCAGAAAGCGTCAGTCGATATGATGATTGTGCCGCAGTAATTCGACCTCTCGGCAATGAGCATATGCTCAAAACCGTTTTGAGGGTCATTACTGCGGCTTTATCATGCCTTTCTCAATGACCGCTTTGGGGCGCAAGGAGTCACCGCTCAACTGCAAAAGCCGCCTTCCTAGCAGATCTTACGGCAAGCGTCGACTTTGGTTCCAAGAGAACCCAATCGTTGTTTCAATTGCGATGACACCTTGAACCCTACAATCAGACGAGTAGGCCTTCCTTGGATTGGCGCAATAACAGGCCCTTTGAGATTGCGCCAACAATTCCTCCATTATTAATGATGTTAAACACTTGGTTCCATCTCATGGATCATCAACCTATAATGAGGAAAACCCGATTGTGAGTTTATGATATGGAAATCAAAAAGTTACTTTGCCCGTTAGTAGTTGCTCTGCTCTTCTCCTTGCCCACCTTCGCTCAAGAAGAACTGACTGATGATCAGACAGAAACTATTCAGTTAGCCGAGCAGGGCGATGTCAGGGCGCAATTCAACCTGGGTGTGATGTACCGAAACGGCCGTGGGGTGGCACAAAGCGACACCGACGCCGTCGCCTGGTACCGCAAGGCCGCCGAGCAGGGTTATGCTGACGCACAAACCAACCTGGGTGTGATGTATGAAAACGGCACGGGGGTGGCACAAAGCGACTCCGACGCCGTTGCCTGGTACCGCAAGGCCGCCGAGCAGGGTGAGGTATATGCACAAACCAACCTGGGCTGGATGTATGAAAACGGCACGGGGGTGGCACAAAGCGACACCGACGCCGTCGCCTGGTACCGAAAGGCCGCGGAGCAGGGTTATGCTAAAGCGAAATCAAACCTGACAACCCTAGAGGCCAAGATCGCAAAAGCCAAAGCGGAAGCTCAATTCACCACGGAGCTGTTCGGCGAAAAGCTGATGGTCACCAACCGAGCCAGCATGCGTAAAGCCACCAAGCAGGCAGGTGCAACAGTCAAACAGGAAGACAGTCAAAAATGGGGTGACACCTACAACAGCGCAGCGATCCTCAAAGGTTCATCCGAGCTCTACCTTGAGTACACCGTCGACGACAGCGGGCTATCGTTCGCGCGTTATACTTTTCCAGGCTTCATGAAAACCCAATTAGTGGTTGAGGTAAAAAACTTTGTTGCACGCAAATACGGTCAACCTGACCGCAGCAGTGGCAACCCTGGCTTGGGGGAGGTAACTTACAGTTGGCGGTTAAAAGATGGGGTTGAGTTGGAAGTCAGCCGTGGGTGGCCCGACACCACCACCTATTTGACCTTTACCCACCCTAAGAACTACGCTGCCACCAAAGCAGAGCAGCGGCGTCAAAAGGAGCAACGCGAAGCCAAGGCGTACGATAACCAGAGTAACGCCTTCTGAGTTCGGTCAACTACAAAAGCCCGCTAAACGGCGGGCTTTGCGCATTGCCGTTCGGTGGGAGTTCGAACGGCTCAGGGTGTTTAGTAGGTCAAAGCCATTTTAAGCCGAAACGACCGACAAGGGCGATTGCTGCCATCTGGATGCCTGTCTGCAAAGACGTTGCGTAACTTGCTGGCTATGCCCACGTCGGCGCCAACAGCGGCCGTTCGCTGGGGCTGGCGCACTTTTACCGGATGGATTCTCTGTTTCACCCAATGGATAGTCTCAATCGACACCTAAGCGATTGATTAAGAGGAGATCGATTGCTACGTTGGAAGCACTTTCAACGGTGTTAATGCGACAACAAAGGTACTAACAGGCGCGATAACACCACTGTTATGCCTATTGGAGTAAGTTTTGACAGAAGATGATAAATCTGGCGTTTCAGTTTACGCGTCAATTGACGAATATTGTAAGGCTAACAATTTACCTTTGCCGCATAGAGTTGACTTTGATCGTTCCAAAGTTAATCCAAAAGAATTGAAAGTGCTGAAAAGCTATTTTGTTAGTTTGTGTACTGATTTAACGTTGTATAGTGAATTATTCACGTTTCAAGAATCAGTAGATGTTTTAAACGAGTTTAATTCATTGGTTTTCTCACGTATACAAAAGGCGTATATAGAAAAACTATGCTTAAGCATCGCTTGTTTATTAGATCCAGCTGAAACAGGAAAGAACAAAAACCTATCGCTGGACCGCATAGTAACACAGTGTGACTGTCCAGAGTTGGATGACAAACTTAGCAAACTTAATGAACTTTATGAGTCAACAGGTATAAAACAGTGGCGGCAGAAGTTACTGGCCCATAACGACCTAAGAACATTGATGGGCGCTAAGTCTTTGAACTTGAAATTTGGGCATGATGATATAGAAAACATCATAGAACTTATCCAAGAAATCTTTGATGACATATCTGACCCAACAGTTCATACAGATATAAAAGTAGTATTGCCGTACGATAAAAATGGTAGAGCATTCATCAGAAAACTACAGTGCTCATTGGGCGATGAGGCATAACAAATAAGGATAGACCGCAAGCGGCCCTGGTGGCGCAACGCTCCGCCGCTTTTTAGGCGTTACCGCTGAGCTTCTGAACGGCTGGTGTGGGGCGTTAGCTGCCCGTTGGCTCGTCGTGGCCTGCTCTTCCTGATAACCATGACTCCGAGTATTACTTGCCCACAACGGTGCAGATCGCAATGATGGCATCGTAGACAAAAAGTAGACAGCAGCCAAGAACAAGACCAGCTAAATAACTAATATAAAACACTTTTAATATGCCAAAAAAAGCGCCCCGAAGGGCGCTTTGACTTTCTTGCGGGTGGGTTTAACCGAAGTCCCCGGTAATGTAACCGTGGGTACGTTTGTCTTTGGGCGCAGTGAAGATCTGCTCGGTGTCGCCGTGCTCCACCAGTTCGCCCATCAGGAAGAAGGCGGTCTTGTCGGCGATACGACGGGCCTGAGCCATGGAGTGGGTGACGATCACCACGGTAAACTCCTTGCGCAGATCTTCCATCAGCTCCTCGATACGGGCGGTGGCGATAGGATCCAGCGCTGAGGTCGGCTCATCCATCAGGATCACATCGGGCTTCATGGCGATGGTACGGGCAATACACAAGCGCTGCTGCTGGCCGCCGGACAGGCCAAAGGCGTGGGAGTTCAGGCGGTCTTTCACCTCATCCCACAGCGCCGCTCGGCGCAGCGCCTGCTCGACGATCTGATCCAGGGTTTTCTTATCTTTCACGCCCTGGGCCTTCTGACCGTAGGCCACGTTCTCGTAGATGCTCATGGGGAAGGGGTTCGCCTTCTGGAACACCATGCCGCAACGCATGCGCAGTTTACGGACATCGACATCGGCGTAGATGTCAGCACCGTCCATCTTCACGCTGCCATCGATGCGCACGCCGGCGATCAGATCGTTCATGCGGTTCAAGGTACGCAGTAAAGTGGACTTACCACAGCCGGATGGGCCGATAAAGGCGGTCACCTGCTTCTGCGGGATCGCCAGTTCAATGGATTTCAGCGCCTTGTTCTCGCCGTAGTAAAGGTCCAGATCTTTGATTTCAAAAGTGTTCATTGTCATATACCGCAAAAGTCTGTTTAGTAAGTCGCTTTACTGAATTTGTTAGAGATGAACTTGGTGACGAGGTTGATCGTCAGCACCACCAGCACCAGGACCGTGGCAGTAGCAAACGCCATATTCCAGTCATGTTGGGTGTAGAGTTCGGTGGTCAGCATATACAGGTGCACCGTCAGGGTACGGCCGGAGTCAAAGACCGATTCAGGGATCCGTGCAACCATACCGGCGGTCAGGAATACCGGGGCAGATTCCCCGACGATCCGGCCGATGGAGAGGATCAGTGAGGTCACGATCCCCGGCATGGCAGCAGGCAGGATCACCCGCCAGATGGTGTACAGACGCGAGGCACCCAGACCAAAGGAGGCTTCACGGTAGGACAATGGAACAGCGATGATCGCTTCTTCGGTAGTACGAATTATCACGGGCAAAATCAGAATAGCCAGGGTCAGACTGCCGGACAGGATGGAGAATCCAAGGCCCAGCGCCACAACGAAGAAGGTCATACCAAACAGGCCGTAAACAATGGAGGGGATCCCCGCCAGTGCTTCGGTACAAAAACGGATCAGTTTAACCAGTTTACTTCCCGGCTTTGCGTACTCCGTCAGGTAGATGGCCGTCATGATGCCAATTGGCGCGGCAATGGCGATGGACAGCAACACCATGTAAACGGTCGCTACGATCATCGGCCAGATCCCCTCTTCATCACCGGTACGGGTGTAGTTGTCGGTGATAAAGCTCCAGTCGATGTAGGCAATGCCGTTGCTGACGATGTAGAACAGGATCCAGATCAGAAAGCCCATGGTGAGGACGGCGGAGGACCAGATCAGGCCGGTCAGGATCTTATCTTGATTATCGTTGGAGAACATATTATTTGGCCTTCTCACGGTTCAGGTACATCAGGGTCCCGTTGAGGAGCATGACAAAGATCAGCAGTACAACGCCTGAGGCGTAGAGGGCACTGGCGTGAACACCGGTGGCGTAGGACATCTCCAGGGCGATGTTTGCCGTCAAAGTCCGAGCTGAGTCCAAGATCCCCTGAGGCATCGCTGGCGTGTTGCCCATTACCATGATGATGGCCATGGTCTCACCGACCGCACGGGCGATCCCCAGGATCACGCCGGTCAGGATCCCAGAGCGGGCCGCGGGCACGAGAACATGGAAGATGGTGTAGATCTTGGAGGCCCCCAAGGCCAAAGAACCCTCTTTATACTGCCGAGGTACTGCACGCAAGGAGGTCTCGGACACGGCAATCACCGTCGGCAGGATCATAATGGCCAGAACGATGGAGCCTGCCAGGACCGTCGCCCCCGTCGGAATACCGAAGAGATCCTCCAGCAGTGGCACAATCACCACCAGGCCAAAGAAGCCATACACCACGGAGGGAATGCCTGCCAGCAGTTCGATGGCTGGTCGCATAATACTGACCAGGCGTGCTGGGGCGATCTCGGCCAGGAAGATGGCGGTCAATACACCGACTGGTACACCGAGCACCACGGCAACACCGGTGGCCAGCAGCGAGCCAACAATCATAGGTGCAATGCCGTAAAGGGCTGGCGGCAGCCAATGCATGCCAAAGACCATGCCACCCACACCGGCTTCCTGGAAGGAAGCGGCACTCTCTTTCACCAGAAAGAAACCAATAACAATTACCGAGGCGACCCCGATAAAGGCGCTGAGCAAAAACAGCCCATGGAACGCGTGCTCGATGAAATCGCGGCGGCGGCAGCTTTTCAGCTCAGCCTGCGTCAATTCACCCTGTACCATTGCGTTTACTTCAGACATAAATTCTTAACAACCCTTTGAAACCCGCAAACAGGCTGCAGCACCCCTGCCGCAGCCCGCTAGAATCGCTTGGCTTATTTAGCCAGCGATTGGCTTATTTAGCCGGTACGTAGCCTTTCTTGGCGACGATTTCCTGACCTTCTTCAGACAGGATCCAATCGATAAACTCCTGAGCGTAACCCGGGGTCTTAGGACCGGTCATCAGTACAAAGGAGCGAGCTACCGGGTAGCTTCCGTTTTGTACGTTGGCTACCAGGGCATCAACGCCGTTGACGTCCAGAGCCTTCACTGACTGATCGACGGTCCCCAAAGAGATGTAGCCGATAGCGCGGGGGTTTTGACCCGCTGTGGTTTTCACCATGCCGTTACCATTGGCCACTTGGGCACGAGGCGAGATGGCGGAAACCTTCATACCGTTGATCTTCTGCTTCAAAGACAACACGTCTTCGAAACCTGCGCGGGTACCGGATGCAGTGTCACGGGTCACGGCAACAATCGGTGCTTTTTCACCGCCGACCTGGGCCCAGTTCGTGATCTCACCACGATAGATGGCGGCTACCTGCTCTGTGGTCAGGTTTCCAACCTTATTGTTAGGGTGAACAACGATAGCGATGCCGTCATTCGCCATCACGATGCGCTTCACGCCAGCTTCGACTTCGCTGTCCGCAACGGCACGAGAAGCCATGCCGATGTGGGAAGTACCCTGGTTGGCAGCGCGAATGCCGGCAGAGGAACCAGGCCCCTGAACTTCGACAAAGTGACCTGTCTTCTTGCCATAGGTCTCAGCCAAAACTTCCATCAGGCTGGTCATAGAGTTAGAACCAGATACAGTGATGGTTTCGCCAGCAATGGCGCTGGATGCGGTGAACATAGACATCAGCGCCAAAGCGCCAGCAGCAAATTTTTTCATGGTAAAAACCCTAAGTTTTCCTTGTTTGGCCACACTCTCTGGGCGGCGAGTGCATTAAGCCAAAACGAAATGACAGAAATATTTCACTTAGGTTCCAGTTGTGTGTCAGCGATCCCCGAAGAACTGGCCAATAGAACAAGCGCTTCATAGTTAGTCGATTTCCCGCCTTTTTAGAACTCTATTTGACCAGGGGTGTCTTGGTTTGCAGCAGCATATCGCAAAGTCACAAACACAAAAAAACGCCCTTTTGGGCGTTTTTTTCTGTTATCGGGGTCGAACCTCAATCCTGTCCGTGACGCTCAAGCGGATCCTGGCGCCATCCAAGGTCTCCATTTCACGTTTATTGAGCTGAGACCGACGGACGATATAGATCTGCGACTCACCATTTTGGCCAATCACTCGAACCTCTACCGGCTGTTGTCCATCCCAAATACGATGGGCTGCCCAACCCAGAATGCCGATCAGGACAAGGCCTCCCAGGCCCAGGAGCCAGGGTGAGGCATTCGGCAAATTCCTCACCGGTTGCGAAGATGGCGATGCAGAGCGCTTGCGAAGGTAGGCCACCACAATCGCGATAACCAATAGAGTAAAAAGAAGTTTTGTCAGCATGTTCGGCACTCAATAAAGTCTGCCGACAGTATACCCTGGCCCTTTCCAATTGACGCAAAACGCTGTCTAAAACACCGCCGACGTCGCAGCCACGCTGCCACGCTCTGCGATCAGTCGATACCAGCCTGCCAGCCTCTCCTGTGCCTCACCCTCCTGTCCCCTTAACAGGGAAAACAAACACAGATCAGCAACGCTGAGGGCGCCATCCACTAAATAGTCACCACGCGTTAGATCATCCGGTAATACCTGAAGCAAAGGGGTCAGCCATGTAGAGTCGTCACGTTTGGAGAGCCTCACAAACAAGGATACCCACTGCAATACTCTGGCTCGCGCCAAGGGCTCATTGGGGAGGAGATCCGGCCCAGGCGCGACATCATTGATGTAGTACAGGATCGCTAACGTCTCCCAAAGGGTTTCTCCTTCATGCTGTAAAACCGGCCCCTGCCGTTCGCCCAGTTCACGCAATAACGAGGCAGGCAGCTCAGGCTCATGACAGAATGCCAGGCCCTTCTCTTCGCAGCATAAGGCCACCATAAAGGTTGTCACAGCCGTCCTGGGGCCATAAAGCGTGATTGGCAACATCTTCGCCTCCAATTACTGACACTGTAACAAGCTTAGCTATCGCGGGATCAGCTACCAAACTTATTGGGATAAAAGCATTTACTGTCCCCACATTTCGGTTCTCAGTACACAAGACATAAAGCCTGAATCCATCTGCCAAGACACCCAGTCTCACACTGTGTGCATTAAGTGGGTTCGTTTCCGGGACTCAAGGGGGGCGCCCAGCCACGCGACCACGGGCAAAGCCCGTCAGGGAGTAGATATGCGAAAAAACCCAGCCGTTAGGCTGGGTTTATCGAAATAATGGCGGGTGAAGCGGAACCGAAGCACAGCTTCGCAGTTCGCTGAAGTGGAGGCAGGACGCCGACAGGGCACCGTCACAGGGAGGTGTTGCCGTAATATGCCAAGTACGAACCTCTTCAGCGACGCAGGCCCGTAGCGGCTGCCAGGGATGGCAGCCTGGGGGATGACACAGGATGTGTTGTTCGCACCAAAGGCGCACGTACCACTGCACCGTCCACTCATTGAACTTCATAAATGCAAAAAAGCCTGAGTCTTTCGACTCAGGCTTTCTGCAAATAGATGGCGGAGTGGACGGGACTCGAACCCGCGACCCCCGGCGTGACAGGCCGGTATTCTAACCAACTGAACTACCACTCCGCACTATTCTGTGCTGCTACCCGCCTTAGCGAATAACAAAATTGGCGTCTGGCGATGACCTACTCTCACATGGGAACTCCCACACTACCATCGGCGCAACTGCGTTTCACTTCCGAGTTCGGCATGGGATCGGGTGGGGCCACAGCGCTATTGTCACCAGACAAAAAACGTACAATTTGGATAAGCTGACGACCTGACGGTCATTCTCTTCAATTCTTACAAGGCTTTGATATCCAGCACAAAACCACTTGGGTGTTGTATGGTTAAGCCTCACGGGTCATTAGTACAGGTTAGCTCAACGCCTCACAACGCTTACACACCCTGCCTATCAACGTCGTAGTCTTCGACGGCCCTTTAGAGACCTTAAAGGTCTAGTGAGAACTCATCTTGAGGCTCGCTTCCCGCTTAGATGCTTTCAGCGGTTATCGATTCCGAACTTAGCTACCCGGCAATGCATCTGGCGATACAAC